>JBDQJC010000094.1:0-8938 GCA_040264055.1 Planctomycetota bacterium | reverse complement strand
TCTGGCAAATACACCGCGTCGACGCCGTGCTCGGCAAGAATCGCGCAGTCTTCATCTTCGGTGCGTGGATAGCGCTTGAAGTCAGCGCCTTCATTGAACTGCAAAGGATTGACGAATACCGACGCCAGACTGTGCTGATTGGCATCCCGGGAGGCCGTGAGCAGCGTGGTGTGCCCACGGTGCAACGCGCCCATCGTAGGAATGAACCCCACGGAAGCGGAGGGCGGGATTGCATCGCGCCATGCGCGCAATTCAGCTCGACTACGGAGGCGAAGCGGAGTTGCCACGCGCCTAGTCTAGAGCGGCGAGGTGCTGAGAAACCGTGCGCGCCTCGAGCCGCAGCCGTGGCACCAGCTCGGCCAATGGCGCGAGCACGAATCGCCTTTGCAGCATGCGTGGGTGTGGCAAGCAAAGGCCCTCGCTGTCGAGCCGTGCTTGGCCATAACAAAGCAAATCGAGGTCGAGCGTACGCGGCGCATTGGCGATCGAACGGCGCCGGCCCAGCCGGGCTTCGACCTGCAAGAGCATTTCCAGCAAGGCTTGCGGGCTTTGGGAACTCTCGACCCAGGCTGCCGCATTGACGTAATCCGGTTGAGCGGGCCCGCCCACCGGGTCGGTTTCTCGGAAACTCGAAACGGCACGGATTCGGAGGCCGCACTCGTCCAAGAGCTTCAGGCCGCGCCGCAACTGCCCCGGTCGGTCACCAAGGTTTGCCCCGAGCCCCAGAAATGCTTCGGCCACTTTGCCTAGTTCGAACGCGAAGCTTCGGATCGTGCCGAGCGCAGTCGGCTTGGCATCGAGAGCGCCGCGGGGACCAAGGTGAAAGCGATGGCCGCGCCGAGCAAACAGAATGCTGGCTCAATCAATAGAAGGCCAAACACGATGACGGTTTCCGCTGTCGCTCGGAATGGGTTGCGGCTGCGCGTGAGCCAGGAAAAGAAGTGCGGATACGGAACCCGGGAGACCATCAAGATCGCGACAAAGACCAGCACGAATGGCATGGTTCGCAGGATGTATTCCTGGATGCCATGCACCCATGCTTCGGACAGGGGAAGCATGAAGTTCGGATCTTTGACGTTAAAGAAGAACAGGACCATCGCTGTCGGTAGCCCTGCAGCGGCCGGAGAAGGCAGCCCAATGAAGCCGCGTCCGCTCGATTGGTTGGGATCATCCGCCTCGTGTTCTGTGTTGTAGCGAGCCAATCGCAACACGGCACAGATCGAAAAAAGAATCGGTGCGACGAAGAGCAGACGCGGGTGCGGGCGCGTATCAAAAATAGGCTGTTCCATCACCACGAGCGCACGCGCCATCAAAGCCGGCGCAACCCCAAACGTAATCGCATCGGCTAGGCTGTCCAACTGTGCGCCAAAGTTGCTCGCCGACTGCGTCATGCGCGCGACTTTGCCGTCGAGCGCGTCGAAGATCGTCGCAAGCACAATGAGCCAGCCGGCGTATTCGAGCAGCGCAAGTTCGTTGCGACGCAAGGCCTCGGAGGTCCAAATCATGGCCGCCACGCCACAGGCCAAATTGCCAAGCGTGATCAAGCTAGCCGGCGAAACCGACGAGCGGAGACTGGGGCCCCCTTGCATGCCGGGAATTCTATCGTCCAGAACGAGCTTTGCCCGCAGCTAAGCTAGAACCATGGAACTGCATGAGCGCAGCTGTGAACCCTGCCGCGGCGGTGTCGCGCCCCTGAAGGAAGAGGAATGGGCCCCTTTCTTGGCCCAACTTCAGGATTGGGCCGTGATTTGCGGCCATCACCTCGAGAAGAACTGGCGATTCCCAGATTTTGCATCGGCTCTGGGCTTCGTGAATCGAGCCGGCGCTCTGTGCGAAGAAGCAGGCCACCACGCCGACTTTGAGTTGGGCTGGGGCAGGGTGGCGGTACGGCTCTACACACACAAGATCGACGGCTTGGCGGAAGCGGACTTCGTGCTCGCTGCCCGCTTCGATCGCATTTGAACGGGCGAGCAAAGCGGAACCGAGAGCGGGGCGCAAGAGAATCGCGCTTAGAGAGCGACCGTGTGTTCAAGTCGTGTGCCCCCATCCTGAAAACTGAGACGTGCGCGTGGACGCACAGCCCTCCCGGACCATCGCAGCGACGGGAAGATCGTTTTCCCGGCCTGGCTACCCAAGGCCTGGCGAACCGCCAGGACCTCGCACGGACTTGGGAGTTCGTCTCCGTCGAGATCATCAAAGACTGTGAAGAGAAAAGCCCAAGCTTGCGGGACAGCTTGAGACCTTTCAACCTGCAGATGCACGCCGCGCAGACGGGAAGCGCTGGCTTGGAGCTCGATCGAACCCCAGCGAACCGTACTGGGGCCCAAGCTGAGCTCGTGCCCCCGGGCTACCTGCTGGCCCGAAGCACAGGAGAGGTTCAGAGTTGCCAGCGTGAACATGAAAAGAAGCATGATTCGCATTGCCGCAGTTCGCTAGAGGAACAGAGATTGAATCTTGCAGTTCAAGAGGCTGGCAGATTGACTTTGCACGAGCAGCTGAACCTGGGGCGCCGCGTGCGCGAACACCCAGCTAGGTGGGACGGCGACTTGCAGATCTCCGTTCGCTTGGACTTGGAGATGCAGGCGCCCCTTGCCGGCGACCTGGAGTTGGGCTGCTGTTGGCGCAAGGTCGACGCGGAGGTGCGGAACCTGGGGGCCGAGGTCGCGCACCGTGAGCAACCAGTTTCTCTGGCCAACCGACGGCGGTTCGACGTGCACCTGAATTCCGTACTCGTGCACGGTCAGCCAACGCGGTGCATGCGGGCGCGGCGTGTCGGCCGGCTCTTGGGCGCTGAGTGCCCAAGCAAATACGCAGCCGAGAATGGCCGCAATGAAAGAGACGCGAAGAAGGAAGGAGTGACTGAGTTTCATGGGAATCAGGATTTAGAAGTTGCCGGAGAAAACGGATCGATCGCCGTCGGGGTACTCCACCGAGACCTCCCAGGAATCGGCGTAGCTGGTGGATTGGCCGTGGTTGTCCACGCTGGAGATCGCGACTTCATGGGTTGGCTGCCCGCCTGAGTCGCCGAAAATCTGACTGACCAGCACATCGGGTGGGTTGCCGTCGAGCTGGAAGCCGGGAACACCGTTGCGCTCGCGGAAGGCGCGGTACGAGACCGCCTTCATCGGCTTGCAATCCTCGCCCGTGCGGAAGCGAACGGCTTCGGCGCTAACGAGAACCCCATCGCGCGAGATCTCGGAGGCGACCACCTCGAGGCAGTCCGTCTTGACAATGGTGAGCTTGCAAGCCCCGAGCAGCGTGGCGAGCAAGAGAAGGACTGTGTTGTTGCGAAGCATCATGAGAATCGAGAGCGAGGTCTCCGCTCTCCCCTGGTAGACGCGTACCCCCGGGAAAGGTGACAGCCTCTGGGAACACACTCCGCATTGCAGCGCTTATGCTGACTCCTCATGAATCGCCTTCGCCTCCTCCTTCCTCTTGCGTTGCTCGCGCCGACAGCGGCTGCTCAGGACAGCATGCCGCTCACAGGCCTTCCGGTCGAAGACCGCGTCGTCCATGAAATCCTGCACACCGAAGACATTCAGGTCATGGACCATCTGAATGAACTCTCGGAAGGGATCGGCCCGCGCCTGACTTCTTCCGACAGCCTGACCGAAGCTTGCCACTGGGCGGCCGATCGCCTGCGCGGCTGGGGACTCGAGAATGTGCGCCTGGAAGAATGGGGCACCTTCCCTGTTGGTTACAACCGTCGCGTCATGGAAGGACGGATGACCATGCCAAGCAAGCGCCGCCTGGTCTTTGCTTCGGCCGCATGGGGCGCCGGCACGGATGGAATGGAAGAAGGCCCAGTCCTGCTTGCGCCGGCCAATGCCGAAGAGCTGGAAGCTGCGCGCGGCAAGTTTGGCGGAGCATGGGTTCTGATCTCGAATCAGCGGCCTCGGTTTGATTCCGACGACGACGACTTCCGCTCACAGCTCGGCTCCTTCCTCGACGCGGAAGGAGTCCGCGGCATCCTGCGCGCCGGACGCGGCGAACTGGTTCATACCGGAGGCAACTACCGCATCGATCCCGACAATCTGCCCACGCGCGTCAGCATCACTTTGCTGCGCGAGCAGTGGCAAGAAATGTTCAACTTGATCGAAGCGGGTGAAGAAGTCCGCGTGGGCTTCGACATCGATGTCGAGTTCGTGCCCGGCCCGATCCCGCAATACAACGTGATCGCCGAAATCCCCGGTGAAACCGACGAACTCGTCATCATCGGCGGTCATATCGATTCGTGGGATGGCGCACGCGGTGCGCAAGACAACGGCACCGGCACCTCGACCACCTTGGAAGCCGCGCGTCTCTTGGCTCAGTCGGGCGTCAAGCCGAAGCGCACGATTCGCTTCATGCTCTGGTCAGGCGAAGAGCAAGGCCTGCTTGGATCGCGTGCCTACATCGCCGCACACCCGGAAGAGGCCGAGCGCATCAGCTGCGTACTGGTCCACGATGGTGGCACCAATGCTTGCGCCGGCATCTACGCGACCGCGGGAATGATGCCTATGTTTGAAGAAGTCTTCGCCCCCATCATCGCGCATTACGCAGACCATGAAGACGAGACGCTGCGTTTCCGGATGCGCCAAGTCGATAGCTTGCCGCGCGGCATTGGCTCCGACCATGACGCTTACCTCACGGCGGCAACCCCAACCCCCGGCTTCTTCTGGGACCAGCGTGGTCAAACCAGCTACGGCTTCATTCACCACACCCAAAACGACACGATTGAGTACGTCCGCCCTGACTATCAAGAGTTCACCTCGCGTGTCGTGGCTTCGGCTGCTTGGCGCTTTGCGAACGCCAACCAAAAGGTGCCTCGTGCCGATATGTTTGGCCCTCCGCGCAAGTTGCTTGGTGTGCGCGTCGCCGATGACGGCGTCACGATCGCAAGCTTGACGGACGGCGGCAAAGCCGAGCAAGCCGGCTTGAAGGCCGGTGACAAGATCGTGCAGATTGATGACAACAAGATCACCGACCGCGCGAGCTTGCGCAACGCGATGGCGGATACCGGCGAGAGCACGCAGCTCATCGTGGTGCGTGGCGTGGAAGAGATCGTCTTCCGAGTGAGCTGGTAGAAGTTTCGCGCTTCGCGGCAACGCGGCTGGGCTTTGGCTCAGCCGCGTTCTTTTTTTGCCCAGACATTCAGACGCAGTTCAGGATTCAGGCTGGGTTCAGCCGGCAATGGGCAGAGTGCGTGCATGGGCAATTCGCCCGAAAAACACCATCCCACTCACCCCATGAAACACCTCACACCTTTCCGACTCATGGCCTGCGCAATCGCCGCTTCGGCCCTCGCACTTGGAGCCTTTGGCACTGCCGGCCTTCACTTCAACCGATCGTCGATCGGTGAGCTGACTGCCGATGCATTGCGTGAGTCGACCAAACTGGACGCACAGTCCGACTTTCTGGAAGCCTTTGCCCACGCTCTCAACGGACCGCTCGACGAGTTCCGCGACGCGATCCGTGAAGCTTGGGACGAGCGCATCGAAACGACCGAGTTGGCCGATGAGCAACATGAGTTCCGCATGCAGCTCAACAACAAGCTTGGTCACGGCCGCTACCGGCCGGAACTCGATCCACTGGACTTCGATTACGAACTGACCAACCCGATGTTCTTCTGGCCGGTCGGTCGCAAGATGATCTACGAGAAGGTCAGTGCCGAAGGCACTGAGCGCGTCGAAATCACCGCACTTGCCGACACGATTGACATCAACGGCTTCGAATGCCGGCAGATCCAAGACATCGCCTTCCTTGATGGAGAACTGCTGGAAGAGACCATTGACTGGTACGCCCAACACAGCAACGGCGACGTCTGGTACATGGGAGAGATTTCCAAGAACTATGACGAAGACGGCTTCTTGGAAGACGTCGATGGCTCGTGGCGCTACGGCAAAGACGGCGCGCAACCAGGCATCTTGATGCTCGGTACGCCAATCATTGGCATGATCTACCGTCAGGAGTACCTGATTGATGAAGCCGAAGACATTGGCCGCGTCCTTGCAACCAACGAAACCGTCGTCGTCGCAGCGGGCACCTTCACTGGATGCTTGATGACCGAAGACGGAAGCTCCCTTGAGCCGGGCAATACCGAGTACAAGTACTACGCCCCTGGCGTCGGCCTGGTCTTGGAATTGGATACCGAGTCAGGCGAGCGCCTGGAGCTGATTCAGATCATCCCCTAAACCTAAGTCATTTCTTGGCCCAGGCTTCGGCCTGGGCCGCTCATTCACCTTCTGTTCAGACTTGCGTGGTAGCCTTCAATTAGGCAAACCCAGCTTCTTTGGTCTCAACTTCCGCCTGCTCTCATGTTCAGTTCCTTCCTCGGCCTACTCCTTGCCGCGCCCTTGGCCGCGGCTCCCGCTCAGAATGATCCGCCACCTGGCGCCGCTGCGGCGTACGCCGCACGCGAGGCTGCGAAGCACGATGTCTTGCGCGAGTTCTGGATCAAGTCGGCGCGCATTGTGAATGAGCCTGGCCATGATTTGCGTGCCCGTCTTGTCGAAGCTTGGCAAGAACGAACCGCCGGCCTCACTTTGGTTTACGAGCAGCACCAAATGCGCTTGCGCTTGCTCCAGGAGTTTGGACATGGCAGCTATGCGCCGCACCTCAAGCCCTCCGAGTTTTCTCCGAATATCACCAACCCGTACATGACCTTCAAGCCGGGACGCACCCTTGTCTATGAGCGCCAGCTCAGCGAAGGGCTCGAGCGGATTGAAGTGACCGCTCTTGCCGAGGTCGTCAAGATTCAGGGCATCCCTTGCCGCGCGATCCGTGAGTATGAAACGCTCGACGGGGTACTCGTCGAAGAGTCGATCAATTGGATCTCACAGCGCGTCGATGGCTCGGTCTGATACTTCGGCGAGATCGCCCGCATTTACGAAGACGACTTTTTGCTTAGCCTAGAAGGATCTTGGCGTTACGGCCTCGATCACGCGCAACCGGGTGTGCTGATGCCGGCCAGCCCCACGGTTGGCCAGGCGTATCGTCAAGAGTATTTGCTCGGCACCGCCGAAGATGTCGCACGCGTGACGCACACCGGCGTCGTCGAAACGATCTCGGGTCGAACGGTCTCCAACTGTGTGGTCACGCTTGAAGAGACTCCGATTGAGCCGGATGACCCAGGAACCAAGACCTACGCCCCGGGCGTCGGGCTGGTACTTGAAGTCGATGTCGCCACCGGCGGCCGACTCGAACTCGTTGACATCATCAACTAGTCATCTGAATCATGACACGCGTCCTCCTGGTCGAAGACGAGGCACGACTTGCCCGCTCACTCGTGACGGGTTTGCGGGATGAGTGCTTCGTCGTCGACCACGCTCCAGACGGCGAACAAGCGCTGTGGATGGCTCAGACCGGGCAACATGCGGCGATCCTGTTGGATGTGCGCATTCCCGGCATCGACGGCCTGGAAGATTGCCGGCGGCTGCGCGAAGGAGGATCGCGCGTGCCAATCTTGATGTTGACCGCATGCGATACCACCGACGAGATCGTGCGTGATCTCGACCTAGGAGCTGACAACTACCTGACCAAGCCATTTCAGTTCGCCGAAATGCTTGCTCGGCTCCACGCTGTCCTGCGTCGAGGCACCGAGACCACCACCAAACGCTTGCAACTCGCGGATCTGGAAATGGATCTACGAAGCCATCGCGTTTGGCGCGACGGTGAAGAGGTGCTGCTGAGCAATATGGAATAAAAAGTGCTCGAACATCTATTCCGCAACGCCGGATCGGTGCAAAGCCGCGCGCGCATCTCGGCAGCCGTTTGGGAGGACGAACTCGGCCCCGAGTCAAATGTCTTGGAAGTCATTATTTCGCACTTGCGTCAGAAGATTGACCGCGGCAATGAAGACAAGCTGCTGCATACCCGGCGCGGCGCGGGCTACCTCCTCAGCGATGTACGCGGATGAAAGCCCTCAGACTGCGTGCCCAGGTCATCACCTGGTTCGTTCTCTTAACGACCACCTTGCTCATCGCTGGCTCGACCGTGATGTACTGGAATACGCGCGACAACTTGCTGATGGATGTCGATGCGCGTTTGCGCGCCCATGCGACTGGGCTCATCGCGCTCTGCGATTGGGACGAACACGCCGAAGCGGTCGAGTTTGAATTGGATGAGGAACTCGCCAATCGAATTTCCGAGAGCCGCGCCGGAAGCTCGGAGGACATTTTCGTTTGGCCAGAAGCTCGCCTCGTCCATCAGTCCGGCCAGCCCATCACTGCCGAGCTCCCGGATGCGAGCTGGAACGCCCACCTTGACCTGACCCAAGGCGAAGCGATGGAATTCACTGACGGCAGCGACGCATCCGGCGATTTCCGTCGGTGCCAAGTCCTTGCCTATACTCCTCCTGACCCTGAGGAACTGGATAGTCACGCGTTCACTCTGTTGATTCGCGTGCAAGAAAACCTCGCACCGGTTCACGCGGAACTCGCGCGCTTGCTCGGTTTCATGGTCTTGTTCACGCTGGCTGCCGGCTTGCTCGCGCTCCTGCTGGGTTACATGCTGGCTCGCCGTGTGGGCGGTCCTCTGCAAGAACTTGGCGCAGCCGCAAGTCAGATTCGCGCCGGACGCCCGGTACATCTGCCCCATCGCGGGGTGGACGACGAAGTCGATCGACTCAGTGAACACTTGCACGACGCATTCCTGCGTCTCGACGAAGCGCTGCAGCGGCAAACTCGATTCACATCAGATGCGGCGCACGAACTGCGCAACCCGATTGCGGTGATTCAGAACGCCGCCGAGATCGCTCTACGACGCGAGCGATCCAGCGAGGAATACCAGCACTTCTTTGCCGATGTGCTCGCGACATCCAGCCGCATGGGCCGGGTCGTCGACGCGCTGCTGCTGCTCGCACGGCTCGACGCCGGCAAAGCTTCGAGTGGCTTCCAGCAGGTGGATCTTGCCGAAGTGGCCCGCGACTCGGCCTCTGCCCAAGCCCAGGGCTCCGCAC
>JBDQJC010000093.1:0-9280 GCA_040264055.1 Planctomycetota bacterium | reverse complement strand
TGGGCCGAGGCCGCGCCGGTACTCGGCGTGGTCTTCACGCGGCGCGCGTTAACCAAGACCGGAGCAGAGAACGCTTGGTCGCGCTTTGATGCCGGCGCAGCCTCGTCGCAGTTTGCCTTGCAGGCGTCTTTGCTCGGCCTGTCGGTGCACTTCATGGCCGGCTTCGATCCGAACCGTGCCTACGAGGTATTCGGCATGGATCCGAACGAGTGGGATGCCATCGCCGCGTTCGCGCTCGGGCATCCAGGGGAGACCTCCGATCTGCCCGAGGCATACGCGCAGCGCGAGCAGCCGAGTGGCCGCAAGCCGCTGTCGGATGTTGCCCAGGAGGTCAAGTAACCATGCAGCGCGTGCGTCGAGCGGAAGACCGCGGTCATTTCGATCATGGTTGGCTCAAGACTTGGCATAGCTTTAGCTTCGCCGATTATCAAGACGAGCAGCACATGGGGTTCGACACGCTGCGCGTGATCAATCAGGACATCGTGCAACCGGGGCGCGGCTTCTCGACTCATGGTCACCGCGATATGGAGATCATCACCTATGTGATTCGCGGTGCGGTCGAGCACAAAGACAGCATGGGCAACAAGGAAGTCGTGCCGGCTGGCGATGTGCAACGCATGACGGCAGGGACCGGAGTGCGACACTCTGAGTTCAATCCATCGAGCGAAGAGGATTTGGAACTCCTGCAGGTGTGGATTCTGCCCGAGCGCAATGGCTTGGAACCGGGTTACGAGCAACGCAGTTTTGCTGCGGAGGGCGAGGGCCTGAAGTTGCTGGCCTCTCCTGATGGGCGTGACAGCTCACTCAAAGTGCATCAAGACGTCGAGATGCATGCCGCTCGGTTGAAGAACGGCGAGACCGTTCGGCATGCGATTGGGTCCGGGCGCAGCGCCTGGGTGCAAGTCGTGCATGGCGAACTACAGGCGGAAGGTGGCGAGACTTTGCGAGCCGGCGACGGTCTCGCGGTCGCAGATCAACCGGAGCTTGAACTCCAGGCACTCACGGATGCCGAGTTGATTCTCTTTGATCTTGCGCCCGGGCCATTGGGCCGCGGCGCGTCGATGCCTTAAGGCTGCACGATTTCAGTGACAACGTTCGACTTCACCGACTGGCTGCCACCCAGGCCGCGGGCAATCAACGCTTGCACATAGATAGGGATCAGCGGGGTCGTCGAGGGAATCGCAGCGCTGAAATTCACCGAACCTAAAAAGTTTGCCGCTTGGCTGCTCAGCAGTTTTGGTGCCAGGATGTCCAAGCACAAGCCACCCAGCGCTGGGGGGCAAGGGCCCGCGCCGAGGCCGGTGACGCTGTAGGCAAGGAAGACCTTTTCGCCTGGCGTGGTATTGCAGGCCTTGGCACTGGTGGTTTGACCACGAACCAGTGGGTCAAGCAGCAGTTGTGGGCTCCAGCTTCCGGCAGAGCGTACGAAGACATCGAAGGAACCGTTGGTGTCCAGAGCGACCAGGTCATCGGCCGGGCTTTGGAACGCGATCTCGGTTCCGTCGTGATTCAGCGAAGGTCGCTGGCTATAGAGAGCCGACTGCGCTCCGGGCACGCTTAGCGAAGCGCGGGTCAAGGCAATGCTGATGAGATCGACGCGAAAGATGTCATCCCAGCCATTGGTGTCGCCAGCGACGAGGTTCGTGGCTCTGCTTTCGAAAGCGATGACGGTTCCATCGGCCGAGACGGCAGGAAATGCCGAAGCGCCGTCGCCAGGTTGCCCGCTTTGCGTTCGGGAAAGCAACTCGGTGCGCGAGCTGCTGCGCACGCGGGCAAAGATCTGCGCGATGCCGTTGTTCGCACCTGCGGTGAGGTTGCTTGCCGCGGATTGGAAGGCAATCACTTGGCCGTCATCGGAGATATCCGGTGTATTGCAGTCCGCGTTTGCTTGCAGGCCAGCATTCGAAATGCTCGCGCGAACCGTCGTCGCATTGACTTCGTCAAAGAAGCCGTCCAGGTCAGGGTCGCGATCGCGGAGGAAGATATCGCGCGCACCATTGCTATCTCCAGCGACTAAGTTCGCGGCCAGCGATTCAAAAGCGACGAAGCGTCCGTCGAGGGAGATCGCCGAGATCCCGGATGATCCCGAGCCTTGACCTCCGGCAGAGTTCAGACTGATCAGTCGGATCGAACCATCCGCACGACTCCAAGCAAAAACATCGCCGACGTTATTGGCATCCGATGCGACGAGGTTGTTGGCCAGACTCGCGAAACAAACCCAGCTTCCGTCTGCCGAAATGACTGGGGAAGTGCAGGGCGAGTTGGCTTCGACTCCACCCGTAGTAATCGAGACCCGTTGCATGGTTCGATTGCCCTCGTCGAAGATTCCATTGAGGTCGGGATCACGATCGACGAGAAAGATGTCATCAAAGCCGTTGGTATCTCCAGACACCAAGTTCGAGGCGGACGAGGAAAAGGTGACGAAGCGGCCGTTCGCAGAGATGTGGGCATCGTTGGAAAAGGAGTTGGCTGCGACTCCACCGGCCCCCACGGAAATCAGAACTGTGGTGCCGTCAATTCGATCGCGCACATAGATATCCGTAAACCCAGACGCCAGTGGTGCGAGAGGCGCCGTGGATTGAAACGCGAGATGACGCCCGTCATCCGAGACCGAAGGATTCAAACTCGCACCCACACCTTCCTGTCCGGCCGAATCGAGCGAAGTTCGATGCGTGACGAACTGTTGAGTATCCACCGTCGGTGGACAGAGCAAAAGCAGAGTGAGGGAAAGCGCCATATGGGGAGAGACAGGCGGCAATCGAGCATACCCGAGGCCGACAATTTGGGGGCGGATTCCCGAGCCTCGGCTCTAGGAGCCGAAATGCAGCTCGTCAGGCTTCTGCAAGTCGTGCTTGCGTCGACTGACAATCAATAAGTCACCCTGAATTCGACGTTTGCGGTAACCAAGCAGGTGGAAGACTTGCAGCGAATACCAACGAGCGACTCGCTGATTCACAATCAATCGGCCGGCATGCTCGGGATCGCGGCGCACCCCTGGCAGAAGCGGAAGCAATGCCTCGAGTCGCAAGGTGCGCAACATGCCGCTGAGTTTTAGCCAGAACTT
This sequence comes from Planctomycetota bacterium, assembly GCA_040264055.1. GTDB lineage: Bacteria > Planctomycetota > UBA1135 > UBA1135 > UBA1135. Next base: position 6,216 of record JBDQJC010000093.1, on the reverse strand, counting down.
GTGCACACGGCGCGCGACAAAGAAGCCATCGTCGCCTTTGCCTTGGTACAGCGGCAGCATCATGCGCCCGCGCACAGGGATGCGTATCAAGCCGGCCTTGTCTTCCGCGACGACTTCGCCGGCGCTCACCGGGGTGAAGTTCTCAAAGCCGGGCAACATCCGGAAGCCGTCGTGTGGGCGCAGTGCGTGGCGATGCAAGATCTCGAGGACCTTGGGCAGTCCGCCGCGTGCATCGGCTAACAGGCGTCGGCTGCTTTCGACTTGTTCGGGAATAGGGCCGGGGAAACACCCCGCGGCATCGAGGCCGATCCAGACTCCTGCTTCGTGACGATCAATCGAATGTTCGGCCTTATGTTGGCCGGCTTCGAATCCCATCGTCACCACGCCGTGGTCGTTCATGAACTCGAGCAATGCACCATCGAGTTGCTCTTCAAGGCCGAGCAAAACGGGAACCGGGAAAGGTCGCGCAAACTTGCGATTGCGCAATGAATCTCCTAGACATGCGAATGGAACTCCGTCGGCAGAGGAGGTGTGCAAGTCGAGCAGGAAGACCTCTTCGCGAACGCCGTCGAGTTCTTTGCAGAGCGTCGCGTGGAGGTCGGCAACTTCGGCCCATTCTGCTTGATGCCCAGAACCAGGGCCGGGCGACGCCTGACCGATCTCGGGCGGAGCCAAAGCTCGCGCGACTAGCACAGGCGTCCACATGCGATTCATGTCTCGCTCGACATAGCGCACGTTTTCTCGCAAGCCGCGCAAGTTTCCGGCAAGTCCGAGCAGCTCGCCGCAGAAAGGCGCACCGCGTTCTTTGAGGGCGCGGAACACTCGCTCCAGCGCGAGCACGCCGGCTGGTTCATTTCCGTGGATGCCGCCCAAGCAGATTAGCTTCGGTCCGGGGCGGTCGCCGCGGTGGCGCCCGACGATGCGTTTCCAACCGCCCGCGGGGGCGGCGAAGGGATCGCCCGGCGCAGGCGGCTGCTGGCCGGGCATCTCGCGCGTCTCGTCTTCGCTCATTCGCTTAACTTCTGATGCAGCAGCTGTCCGGCAACACCCATAAAGTCATGATCGGTCACAATGCCGACTAGCTTGCCGTTCTTCTCGACGACCGGAAGGCAGGCAATTCGATGGTCCTTCATGATTCGGATGGCCTCAAGGGTATCCGAATGGGGGGCGACCGTGATGGGGTTGGCTTCCATGATCTCGCTCACCGGAACTTGGCGGTCATGCGAGCTGGCTTGGAGCAAGAAACGCAAGATCGCGCGGTGCGAGACGAGTCCGACCAGGTGGTGTTCGTCATCTTCCACGGGAACATGGCGGATATGACTCCAGTCCATCATTTTGGCAGCCAAGTCGAGTAACTCGTCTTGGTGCACGGTGAAGATGTCCGTCGTCATGAACGAAGAGACTTTTCCGTAGTGCTCTTTCCAGGAATCGATGTCGCCGCCCGAGGCGAGTTCCCACTCGTGAACAGGATTGCCGACCGCTTGATTCTTGAGCATCGAGCGCACCAGAGAAGCGCTGCGCTCGGCGGCGCCCGTTTCCTTTGACATCCCCGCAAGCGAGCGGATCTGCCAACGAGCGCCAGTGCGGCCTTGCTTGGCGCGCGCGCTGATCACGCCGAGGTAGCGCTCGCGGTCGTCGGCATCGATGCCGTGTGCGGCAAGACCCTGTTCGGCGAGTGGGAGCAGGTGCTCCAAGATCAAATCAGCCGCTTCGTAGCGCATGCCGTCGATCCATTTCGGCTTTGCATCGAGCCCGAGTCGCGCCGCGTCAACCAGGTTGGCCTTCGCGTCGTCGAAGTTCATCAAGTGTTGTGGGTCTCCGTGTTCGGCATGGAAGCCAAGCACGGCGCCTAACCAGAACGCAGCATTGGCAACCTCATCAAGGATCGTCGGGCCGGCTGGCAGCAGGCGGTTTTCGATGCGTAAATGCGGCTTGCCATCGCTGATGCCATAACAAGCGCGATTCCAGCGATAGACCGTGCCGTTGTGCAAACGCAGTGCGTCCAGGCTGGGGGCCTCGTTGCGCGACAATGGCTCGAAGGGGTCTTGATAGCTTTCGCTTCCGAGCAAGGTGCGGAAGCGCGAGACGTCCTCGCGGAAAATCTCGGTGACCGATTCGCGCACCCATTGCGTACCAAAAGACACGCGTGGGACCAGCGAGCGTTGCGGGACATCTGCGCTGCGGGTATCGACCGATTGCTGAAACAGGCCCAGTCGCGTTTCACGCCACAAGCGTTTTTCAAACAACAGCGGCGAGTTACATGCGATCGAAACCACCGGAGCCGAGAGCAGCTGGGAAATGTTGTAAAGCGGCGCGAACTCTTCTGCGGAAACTTGTAGGTGAACCTGGAAGGAAGTGTTGCACGCTTCCAGCATCATCGAATCGTGTTCGAGCCGTAGCTCGTCGACCCCACGCAGGCGCAGGCGAAAGGTGCCGCCGCGCATCGCCGTCATGACTTCATTCAACGCGCGATAGCGCGGTAGCGGAGTCATTGCCTCGAGGTTGACGTCGCTCTGCCGCAAAGTGGGCAGGATGCCGCTCATGACGATTTGCGTATCGTGTTTGCTTGCCGCCTCGCGCAGCTTGGCGAGCAAATTGGCGGCTTGCCTTTCCAGTTGCCTCAAGCCATCGTCGACGAAGGGCACCGGATCGAGGTTGTACTCGATGTTGAAGAGCGCCAACTCGTGCGTGTAATGCTCGTCTGCCAGTTCGGACAGAATCGGCGTCGCGGTGAGCGTCGGCCGAAAAGCATGGTCGACAAGGAAGACTTCTTGCTCGGCACCGATGCGACGCCGATCGGATTCGATCATGCCCTCGCGGAGCATTTTCTCAAGAGCCTCCATATCGCGCAGCACGCACTTCATGAAGAAGCGCATCTGCTCAGCGTCGCGCGAGGCGGTGACTTTGAGCTCACCCATAAGGGCGGATCATAGCGCGGGGCGAGCGCGGACTCGGTTCAACTCTTGTTGGACTCGCTCGAGTTCAGAGCTGAGCGCGGGCAGCGCTTCGCCTTCGCGCAACCGCGCCAGCACGGCGCGGATGTTGCCCTCGAGGCGGCGATAGCCGTACAGCCCCAGGCTTCTTGCAAGCTGGTGCAGGAGCTCTTTAGTTTGAGTCGCATCGCCCGCTTGCAGCGCCGAAGCGATTGCCTCGGCGCGTTGTGGAAGTTCAGCGACGTACTGCTGGAGCAGCGGCTCAAAACCCTCGCGCGGAGGCTCGCTGCTCAAGTGATGGGCTTCTTCCGTCGTCTGACTCATTCCACTGTGGCATCGTTCTCGCGTGAAAGTCCGTAGCGATCGATCTTGCGATAGATCGTCGCTCGCCCTATCCCAAGCTGCTGAGCGGCTTGCGAGAGGTTCCAATCCGTCAAATCGAGCGCACGTAGGATCAAACGGCGTTCTTCATCGGCGAGCGGGCGCACTTGGCCGGTCGGCGCCAAACTTCCCGAATCGCCAGCAGCGACACTGTCGTCTTCCAGCAACTGATCCAGGACGGCGTCGGGAAGGTCGCTAGCGGTCACCGTTTCGCCGCTTGCGAGCAAGCAAGCACGTGCGATCGCGTTTTCGAGCTCGCGCACATTGCCTGGCCAGCTGTAACGCCCAATCGCGTCTTTGGCGCTTTCGTCGAGTCGCAGGCGCGATCGACCGAGGCGCTGACAGGTGCGTTCAAGAAAAGCCTCGCTGAGCAGCAGACTGTCGTCTTCGCGCTGGTGCAAGCGGGGCAAGGTGACCGGGAAGACCGCCAGCCGATAGAACAGGTCGAGCCGGAAGCTGCCCGCCTTGGCCATCGCTTCAAGATTGCGATTGGTCGCGGCAACTACACGCACATCGACTTTGCGTTGCTGGGGGTCGCCGACGCGCTGGACCGATCGCTCTTGCAAGACCCGCAGCAAGCGGACCTGAGAAGCCAAGGGCAACTCTGCGATCTCGTCGAGAAGAATCGTGCCGCCGTCGGCCTGTTCAAAGTAGCCCGCTTGGTCTTCGACCGCGCCGGTGAAGGCGCCGCGCGCATGGCCGAACAGCTGGCTTTCGATCAGGCTCTCGGGAATGGCGCCACAGTTCACTGCCACAAAGGGGCCGCTTGCTCGTTCGCCTTCGGCGTGCAAGGCCCGCGCGAAGACTTCCTTGCCGGTTCCACTTTCGCCTTCGATGAGCACGGTGACGTCGTTGCCGACGGCGCGTTGCAGTAGCTTCTTGACCTTTTCGATTCCGGGGGAAACGCCGACCAGGCTTTCGAAGCCCTGGCGCAGGCGGCGTTCTTTCGAGACTTGGCCAAGCTGCGCCTTCACGCGCCGCTCCTTGCACGCGTTGGCGACGGAAGTCAGCAAGCGTGTGCGATCAAAGGGTTTGGTGACAAAATCACGCGCCCCGAGTTGCATGCAGCGCACGGCCTCGTCGACTTCATCGCGCGCGGTCAGCACGATGATCGGAATGTCGGCGTAGTCACGTTGGAAATCTCGGAGCAAAGTGCGCCCGGGGATGTCGGGCAACGCGAGGTCGAGCACGATGGCGTCGATGTCTGACTTCGCCAAGACTTCGAAGGCTTGTCTGCCGTCGCTTGCAGCGACCGTCGAAACGCCTGCTTCCGCTAATTCGAACTCAAGCAAACGGACCACCGCTGGATCGTCATCGATCAGCAGAACGTGGCCAGGTAGCAAGGGTCGAACGGGGGAAGAGGAGGGCGCTTCGTCGGATTCGGGGGGACAGACGGGAGGGGTGTCGGGACAGGACAGGCTGGTCATGAGGGGACGGGATAGAGTGGAGTCCGCTCTCCGGGGGACCGAGCATATCGGTCTTGGAGCGCTACGGGTAGGCACGGCCTCGCTCAGCTTTCATCGGAAGTCCCTCATGCAGTTTCCTCCCATCCTTTGCGTCTTCTCCTTCGCGACTCTCATCTTGAGTGCCCCCCTCGCGGGGCAGGACTCGATTCGGTGACCCGCCCCCCAAGAACTGGTCCAGCCTAAGTGAGAGTCCTCACCTCTAGACTGGCCCTCAACTCTCAAGGAGGCGGCAGATGTCCCGTAAGCGATACCCGATCGATCAGATCATCACCAAGCTCCGCGAAGCGGAGGTCCGAATCTCCCGCGGCGAAACCATCGCCCAGGCCTGCAAGGCGATCGAAGTGACCGAGCAGACCTATTACCGCTGGCGCAAGCAGTACGGCGGTCTGAAGTCAGACCAGGCCAAGCGTCTGAAGGAACTCGAGAAGGAGAACGCCCGCCTCCGCGGAGTCGTCGCCGACCTCTCGCTCGACAACGCAATCCTCAAGGAGGCATCGAAGGGAAACTTCTGAGCCCAGCGCGTCGCCGTCGCTTCGTCGCGGCAGTGACCGTCCAGCTGGGAGTCTCCGAGCGCCGGGCATGCAAAGCGATCGGCCAGCCTCGGTCGACGCAGCGCTACCGGCGCCGCAAAGCGGATGACGAGGCAGCCCTGCGCAGCGACACGATCGCTCTCGCGGCACAGTACGGCCGATACGGCTACAAGCGCATCACGGCACTCCTGCAAGCACGGGGCTGGCGCGTGAATCGCAAGCGCGTCGCTCGGATCTGGCGCGAGGAAGGCCTCAAAGTCCCGGCCAAGCAGCCGAAGAAGCGGCGATTGTGGCTTCACGATGGCTCGTGCGTGAGGCTGCGCGCTCGCCATGCTCATCATGTCTGGTCCTACGACTTCGTGATGACACGGACGACGGATGGTCGGCCGGTGCGCATGCTGACGGTGATCGACGAATGGACTCGCGAGTGCCTCGCGATCGAAACGGAACGTCGTCTTCGTCACGAAGACGTGCTCTTTTGCCTGGAGCGCCTCTTCATCGAGCGCGGGGCACCGGAACACATCCGCTCAGACAACGGGGCCGAGTTTACGGCGCGTGCCGTGCGCGAATGGCTCGAACGGCTCGGGGTGAAGACACTCTTCATTGCGCCGGGCAGTCCCTGGGAGAACGGCTACAACGAGAGCTTCAACGGCAAGCTGCGCGACGAACTCCTCAACGGGGAGCTCTTCGAAACGCTCTGGGAAGCGCAAGTGCTGGTCGAAGCCTGGCGCAAGCAATACAACGAGGTGCGTCCGCACAGCTCGCTGGGCTATCGACCGCCTGCGCCGGAGGCGTGGGAGGTCGCTGCCGTGGGGAAGCCCTCCGCTTCGCTCCGGTCTTCCCCACGGCACTCACTGAGTGCTTGCGACTAACACAGAACTTGGTACAAAGACTGGGGGCTGGTCA
>JBDQJC010000092.1:0-9581 GCA_040264055.1 Planctomycetota bacterium | reverse complement strand
TCGACCAACTCGCGCTGGGCACGGTCGAGCAACGCAACAGGAATGCCCTGATGTTCGCCAATCAAGCCGGCCTTGCTCGGGCCTGCCAAGATGTCGCCCGGTGACTTGCTCGCAATCACAGCCTTCTCACGTTGACCATCGCTCAGCGAACGATAAAGCGTCAACCCCAGCTCATCGAGTTGACCGAGCACACGCCAACCTGCGTACGGACCCGAGGGAACTTCGATCGGATTGCCTCCCAGGAAAGTTGGTGTCACTCGTAGCTCTCCATTCGAGGCCGTGATGTTGATCCCCAGATGGTGGCCATCCAATTGCAGACCCCAAGCTCCCTCGCCACGTGGGTCGCCGAAGACACCAAGCCAGTAGTACTCGTGCCCGTATGGGTCCGGAGCATCGGCGTTCGACTTCTTGAACAGACCGGCCAGAATGTCGTCCCCCCGCATAATGCCGGTCACGCGCAGATAACCACCGCTACTCAGAATCTGCCGCAGCATCCTGTGCGCGGCCCTGCGCTGCACATCGTTCATCTGGCCAAAGGCGACGCCTTGCCGTGCGAACATCGTATGCGGAAGATTGCTCCAAGCACGCCGCTCCGCGTCATCCATCTTGAAGCTCGCCTGCTTCTCGAGGGCAAGACCGAGAGTATCCAACCAGGCGACCGTGGCTTCGCGCGCAATCGATTCAACTTCCGATTGACTAGCAAGAGAACCCGATGTTGCTGGGCCAGCGAACCAACCAAGGCAAAGGGCGAGAAGAGCGAGCAGGAGGGAAGAACGCATGGGGAGCACCGAGCCGATAGGCCCGCCCCCCACGATAGCCCGCCTAATCGAGTTGTGCGTCTGCGAGTTGAGCCGGCTCGGGGTTGCCGCCCGAGATCGTGACCGCGACACGTAAGCGGTCTTGCGCCGATCGGCCAGCAAGCAGCGAGGCGGGCAGCATTCCGGAAAGGACTGCGGAATAGGCGCAGGCCCCCGCAGGCTCCACGATCTGCGCTCGCCAACCGGGTTCGCTGCGGACCAAGCGACGCTGAGCCGCGAAAATCGTGAGGTCGTCCGGGGTGAAGACGCCATTCAGGGTCGTGCTACAGATGGCAATGTTCAGTGCCCCAGATTGCGGTGGGCAGAGGCCTTGCACCTTGGTTGTGATGGACTCCAGGACCACCGGCTCGCCCGCCGCTAAACCGTCGCGCATGGACGGTGAGCCGATCGGTTCGGCGCCAAAGATGCGCACTCCCGTTCCAAGCTCACGGCGCAGTGCCAAGGAACTTCCTGCTGACAGACCACCCCCGCCGACACAAATGACGACGACCTCGACCTCTGGCCATTCTTGTGCGATCTCGAGCCCAACCGTGCCAGCGCCTTCTACTGTTCCGGCGAGATCGTAAGGGTGAATCAAAACACGCCCTTCTGCGGCGAGTCGCGCGGTCACGACATCAGCGTCGATGCGGTCTTCGGCGAGCACCACCTCGGCGCTGGCATCGCGACAGGCCTGGATCTTATTCGGGTAAGCATCCTTCGGCATCACGATGGTCGCCTTCACACCGGCCTGTTGCGCAGCCCACGCGAGCGCCCGGCCGTGGTTGCCCGAGCTTGATGCGACCACTCCGCGCGCGCGTTGCTCCGCGCTGAGCTTGGCGATGTTGTTGCAAGCTCCACGCGCCTTGAAGGCCCCGGTGACTTGCAGGTTTTCCATCTTGCCGCGCAAATCGATGCGTGGGTCATCACAGGGCAGTTGCATGAGTGGAGTCTTCTCGACTTGCGCGGCAATTCGCCGCGCTGCCGCCGAGAAATCGATGAAGTCGAAGCCGCTCCATTCCGGGGCCTTGGTCGAATCAGGATCACTCATCGTCGCAGTCTAATCCTGCTGCAAGGCGGGCTCTGCATGCCCAGATCTTGGTTTGCCCTTGTCTCGCTCGCGGCTGGCCAGCGATCTTGCTCGCACTCAGCGTGCGGACCGAGAGCCCGCAGCGACCCAGCGCGTCTGCGCCATCACCGCCATGGTGATCGCTGCATCGGATCGTCTGAGGTCCCAGGAACGACTGAGTTCATCTGGCAGATTCGCGCAAAATTGCCCGGCGCGCCGGCCGAAGAGTCGTTCATCGGCGAGCCTTGGGTTTCAACGCGCGGCGCATTGAGCGGGTAAAGTAGGAAAGACGCATTCGCAGTCAACCGGCTGCTGCGCTCTCCCGTGCTTCGCCCGATGTCCGCGCTTTCTCTGCTGCCGCTTCGCGCCGCCTCATCCTGGTCCTGGCTCACCTTGTTGGTTGGCTGCGCCATGTTTTGGGGCTCGGTTTTGCTGCTTCCGGCTTCACCGGCCCAGCAACCGGATGAAATCGACGTCTTCGCCACGCTGATCGCGCCGATTCTGGAAGACCGTTGCATCAGCTGCCACGATACCGACGACCCCGAGGCCGGACTGCGCCTCGATCGCTACGAAGAGCTGATGTTCGGCAGCGAGCTCGGTCCGGTCGTGGTCGCCAAGCGCCCGGAAGCAAGTGCACTGATCCAGGTCCTGCATTTGCCCGTGGAGCATGAGCGGCATATGCCGCCGAAGCGCAAGCCGCAACCGAGCGAGGAAGAAATCGAAGTGCTCAGCTGGTGGATCCGAGCCGGCGCTCCTCAGCACGCGGATCTGAGCCGGCGACTGTTGCCCGAAGTCGTGCGCACACGACTGGAATCTGATCCGCTGCGCGTGAAGCCAACGCCAGAAAACGCGGAGGTCACACAAGTTGAGCCAAGTGATCCGAGCTCTGCTGTAGCGATCCAGGGGCTCGATCCGAATCAGGTCGATTACGCGACCGAGATCGAACCACTCCTCGCCCGCTATTGCTTTGAATGCCATGACGCCGACAAACAGAAAGGCGATGTGCGCTTGGACATCATCGATCCGGACATCGTCGAAGGCTCCGACGCCGAGACTTGGCACCACGTTCTGAACATGATTAATGGTGGCGACATGCCGCCGCGCAAAGCCGACCAGCCCAACAACGAGGAACGCCGCTTGCTCGTCGCATGGCTGATGGGAGGCCTGGAACGCGCCGCAGAGAAACGGAAAGGCGAACTGCAAACCGTCGTACGACGCTTGAACAAGCCACAGTACACACGCACCCTGCAAGAGCTGCTCGGACTCAGGGTCGACTTTGGTCGACCGCTCCCGAACGACGCCAAGTCGGAAATGGGCTTCACCAACAATGGCGAAGTCTTGCAAGCCTCCCAGCTGCACATCGAGACCTATCAAGAAATCGCACGCGCGGCATTGAACAAGGCCATCGTGCTCGGTGACCGCCCCGAGGTGAAGCGATACCGGGTCAACTTTGGCAAAGGCCGCGGGATGGGCAGTTTGGCCGGCGAAACCGGTGGCTATCAGGCCGTGATTCTTCCGAAGCAAGACTTCTTGCTCGAGATTCTCGACGCCGGAGGTCAACCGATTTTGCCCGCCGACGATCAGGAACGCGATTACTGGGATCAAGTAAGGCGCAAGATTTCCGTTGGCCTGCGCGGCTCCTCGGGCAGCCGCTTCCGCGTCGTGGATGACGGCATGATTCTGTACGGCGCGCTGCCGCACCGCGAAGTGGCGCCGGGATCTTGGCAAGGCCCCTCGCCCAACCTGAAGATGGAACTTCAGCGTGTGTTCCCCGATGAAGGCGATTTCGTCATGCGCGTGGGCGCCTCGCGAGCCAAGGTCTTCCGCAGCAAAGAGCGCGTGCTCATCGCACTCGAAGACCCCGTGCCACTCGCTTTTGATCGGGAAGGCGTGGTCATTCCGCCGGCCAAATCTCGTGTTTTCGCGGCGGATCAGGCCAAGGAACGCAAGAACCTTCGCCGCGAAGGACTCGCTTTGGTGCCCGTCGAAGTGCCCGCGGACAGCTCGGCGTCCTTTGAAATCGACGTCGCCCAAGATGGCTATTTCCAGATCGATGTGGTGCATCCCCCTGCTCCCATCGACGCGATGCCCTCGGTGCGCATCGGCATCCAAAAGCTCACTTTGGATACGCGCTTGCAACTCAGCGGCGCGCAACTCGATGCCGAGCGCGTGATCACTGCTATGGGCGCGAGCTTCCTACCTGCCGGCAAACACAAGCTCACGATTGGCGGCCGCTTCTTCGTCGGCTTCGAGCAGCTGATCGTCACGCCGATCCCCGAGGAACACCCCGCCGTCGCCCCCTTGCAAGCCGCCAGCCTGGCCCGCGAGGCGGAACTGCAAAAGAAGGTGCCCTCCTTGCGCGCCTTTGTCGGCACTCGCACCGACGACGGTATGGACTACGCCAACTTCGGCGAGCCCCAAGAAGTGCATGCCCCGGTCGGCTCGCCCGAGATCTACAGCTTCTACGGCCGCCTAGAAGACTTGCCGCTTCCGGCTCCGGAATCTGGCGATACCGAGATCCTTTCCGGCTTCTCTTTGTTTGGCGTTTGGAATGACCATTTGGTCAAGAGCTCCGCCGACCCTGGGCCGCCACTGCTGGTCGAATCGATTGAAATCGAAGCGCCGTACTTCGAGCAGTGGCCACCGGTCTCGCATACGCAGATCTTCTTTGAGTCACCCAATCAGGCGGATGAGTTGACCTACGCGGAAGAGGTCATCGCTCGCTTCATGCAACGCGCCTTCCGCCGCCCGATTGAGCAGGACGAACTCGATCGCTATGTCGGTTTCTGGGATTCGATGCGAGCTGACTACGACAGCTTTGAAGAGTCGATTCGCGAGACATTGATCGCGGTGCTGTGCTCCCCGCACTTCCTGTTCCTCGCCGAACCGGAAGCGAACCAGCACGCGCTCGCCACTCGATTAAGTTACTTCCTCTGGAATGCTCCGCCTGATGCACAGTTGCTCGAACTGGCCGATGCGGAGGACCTCAGCGAGCGGCTTGCTCAGGAAACCGATCGCTTGCTCGACGATGTCCGCAGCGAATCGTTTGTGCGCGCCTTCACGCACGAGTGGCTGCGCATGGACCGCCAAGAACTCATGACCATCGATGCGGGTCGTTTCCCTGCCTACACGCGCTTCGTCAAACGCGATATGGCCGAGGAAACGTATCGCTTCATGCAATACGTGGTCGACGAAGATCTCCCGATTGCGACCTTGATCGATTCGGAGTTCGCAATGTTGAATCAGAACTTGGCCGAGTTCTATGGCATTCCGGGCGTGGAAGGCAATCACTTCCGCCCGGTACCGCTCGCGCCCGAACTCGGCCGCGGTGGCCTTCTTTCGCAAGGCGCTTTCTTGGCCGGTCATTCTGATGGCCGCTTCCCACACACCGTCAAACGAGCCGTTTGGCTGAAGGCGAAGATTCTCGGCGAAGAGCCGCCACCCCCGCCGCCTAATGTTCCGCTGCTCGACCCCGAGACTCCGGGGTTCGAAAACCTCACGCTCAAGCAGCAACTCGAGAAGCACCGCGACAACCCGTCTTGCCATGACTGCCACGCCGGAATCGACCCCTTCGGCGTCGCATTTGAGCACTACAACGCGGTTGGCTTGCTCGAAGACCAGCGCGCCGGCCAGAAAATCGATGCAAGCACGGTGCTGCCAGATGGCACCCAGGTTGACGGAGTGGCCGAGCTCAAGCGCTACATCCTCGAGCAGGAGCGCCAGGCCTTCCTGCGCTCCTTGGTCGAGCATCTGTTCGCTTATGCCCTCGGTCGCGACCTCAGTTTTGCCGATGAAGCAGAGCTTTCACAAATCGTTGCTTACGCCGAACGGCATGGCGAGACCATGCGCGCAGTTCTTCGCGGAATCGTGCTTAGCCCCTCCTTCGGTTCGCGTTAAACTCGTATCTGGCCCTTTTCTGACATGAGCAAGAAGTCCTGGCAACTCGATCGTCGCAGCTTTCTCCGAGGCCTCGGAGTTGCGTGCACGCTCCCGTACCTCGATGCGATGTCTTGGGCGCGCCCCGCGCGTGACCTGGGCTCCCGCCCGAAGCGCATGGCCTTCGTGTACTTCCCGAACGGCTGCAGCTTGCCAGGCCGCAAGGACGAGGCGAATTCGAAGTGGCGCTGGTTCCCGGTCAACCCGGGGCGCGATTACGAACTCACCGAAGTGCTTTCTTCGCTCGCCCCCTATCGCGAGCAAATGTCGCTGTTGGGTGGACTCAGTCACCCCAAGAGTCGCGAACTCCTCGGCCACCTTGCTGGGGACACTTGGCTGACCGCTGGCGATGCGCGCGGTGATCGCTACCAGAATCAAATCTCGGTCGATCAAGTCGCAGCCCATGTGATGAAGAAGCACACGCGCTTCCCATCGCTGGTGTTGTCCGTCGACGGTGGTGTCGGCTACAAGTCGCGCGTCTCCACGATGTCCTTCGATGCGGCGGGCAAGCCCATCCCTGCCGAACATCGTCATCGCGCCATCTTCGAACGCTACTTCTCGCCGGACGGCGGGGGCGGCAGTGAAGCGCGTCGCAAGTCCTTAGCGCAAGGCAAGAAGATCGTCGACCTCGTGCTGGAAGACGGCAAAGACCTCAAGCGCAAGTTGGGAGAGAAGGATCAGCAAAAGATGGACGACTACCTCGATTCGCTGAATGCGGTCGAGGAGCAAGTTCGCCGCAGCGAGTCCTGGCTGGATGTCCCAATGAAGCCGTTTGATGCCAGCCACTTGCAGCTGGACCCGGATCCGAAAGTCGATCCCACGCAGTACGTGCGGACCACCTATGACCTGATGACGCTCGCTTTGCAAACAGATCTGACGCGTGTCATGACGTATCAGTGTGGACGCGAAGACGGCATGGGCTTCGGCGACAACTTCCCCAACCTCGCCCTGGGCATTAAGAAGGGCCACCACACCATTAGCCACGACACCGTCGAAGGCCACTGGGAGGAATGGGGCCGTTATGACCGCTGGGTTGCGGAACAGTTCGCTTATTTCGTGGACCGCCTCGCGACCACTGAAGACGAGTTTGGGCCTCTGCTTGACAACACGATTGTCACCTACGGCAGTTCCTGCAGCACGACGCACAACGCGCGCAACTACCCGACGGCGATCTTGGGTGGCAAGGCGATGGGCCTGCAGCACGGCGACTACCGGGTCTACGACCAGGACACGCCCTTCTCGAACCTGCTGTTGACGCTGCTCCACGGCGTTGGCGTGCGAACCGAGAGCTTTGGTGACTCGACCGGGCAGATCCCTGATCTGCTTGGGTCGCAACAGAGCTAGGAACTCCCTGCTCGCCGTGGGGCGGGTCGTTCCGCTTGGCTAGTCAGGCTCGGTGTCGTCGTTCTTGGGCCGCTTGCTCAGGACGGCGCCAATCGCTGCCCCGATCGCGACGCCTAGCGCAACGCCGATCCCCACATTCCCCCAGGCCGCGCCAAGTGCAGTGCCCAAAGCAGTGCCACTCGCGACCCAAGTCCCGACCACGGCGTCATTCGAACGGTCTCTGCTCATTCCTCCTCCACCATGAGTACTCGCGAAACCCGATTTGCGAGGGAGAAGACTCATCAAGAGTCGCAGAAAGGTCCGTTGTGCGGCCAGCCAAGCCGGCCAACCGTTCCGAGCTGAATCGCTGCGAACTGAACCGCTGCCGCGACCCAAAAAAAAACAAAGAGCGAAGCGAAGCTTCACTCTCTGTTGATTTGGTAGCGGGGGCAGGATTCGAACCTGCGACCTCCGGGTTATGAGCCCGACGAGCTGCCAGCTGCTCCACCCCGCGATGTGGACCGGAAAGTTTAAGGCCACGCAAGCCAAAGTCAAGCCTAGTCGATGGAACCGTCTTCGGATCCATCCTCTTTCTTCGGCTCGTCTTCCGCCGCCGGTCGCTTTGCAGCTTCTTGCGTCGCCGGAGCATCCTGGGCCAATGGGGCGATCGTTCCGCCTCCGCTGCCCGATGGTTCTGGCTGTTTGCCGGGTTCGACCACAGGTACCTCCGTTCCCGGTCCTTCGGCCGGCGGTTCACCGCTTGCACCCTCTCCTTCGGCTCCTTCCTCGCCAGCAGGAGGAGGCGATCCCTTCGGATCTTGGACGACAACCGGCTCGACCGGACGCAGCCGATCCAAGCTCGCTTTGAATGCTTCCTGCGCATCGGCAGTCGACATCGGAGCAAGTTTGTCGGCCAAAGCAATCGCGCGCTCTTGGAGCGAAGCTCGTTCTGCAACGCCGAGCGCCGCCAAAGCAAGTTGATCGAGTTCCTGACCGGATTCCATCTCGGGTAAGAGCGTTTCAAGAACCGCGAACGCTCCTAAATCATCGGAGATGCGCAGCATCAGCTCAGCACGGAGCTTGCGCCACTTTAATTCCTCGGGCTGAGCCGCCTCGAGTGCGGTCAAGCGCGCAAAGGCCTCGACGACCAGCGCTTCATCGACCGCTGGAATGGGCACGATGTTCAGAGCCCAACCGACTTGGGCCGTGGTCCGAATCGCGAGGCGCGCAAGATCGCCAGCGGGATCGAAGGCGGGAAGCCCCGTATCCAGGCGCCAGGCGAGCTCCCAATCGGGGCGCTGCAGCATCGCCTCAATCGCAACGAATCGCATCTCGACGTCTCCGTTGATGTTCTTCTCGAGCACACTGCGATACAGACCAAACTCGTTCTCACGTTTGGTCATCGTGTACTTGAGCAAGTTCTCGACCGTGCCGATCGCTTTACTCTTTGCGAGCTGCCGAAGCAGCCGTTCGCGCATGGCCTCGGACTCACCTTCGTCGAGAAGACGCTCCGAGAGGAGCACAAAGGATGCTGGATCTTTGGTGCTGGCCAAAGCTCCGGCGGCCGCGAAACGCACCTGTTCATCCGGGCTCTGAATCAGCTGAGCGAGCGTATTGCGATACTCGTCGGTAATGCCGACGCGCCCCACGATGGCTCCATAGGCTTCAATCGCAGCCTGACGTTCGCGAGTCGTCAACTGCGGACGAATGATGAACCCGCCTACTAGCGCGATGAGGTCTTGGTTAGCTCCAATCGCGCCAGTCAGGCGCAGCAAGGATCCGACCAATTCCGGCGAGGTCTCAAAGACCAAAGCGGTGCGCAAGGCGCCCTCGAGCCGGGCAAGATAGCTTTCCGATTCGTCGCTGGTTCCCGCCGACGGCTCTGGCGTCGCGGCAACCCGCGGCCGCAGCAAATCGGCGGCGGCCGGGTTGCTATTCACGATCTGGAACAGACTGGAAACCAGTTTGGCGCGCACCGCGAGGGTGCCCCGGTCGACGGCACTCTGCGAGTAGAAGACCGCGACGAGGTCAACCAAGGAACGCGTGGCATCTTCGACCGGACGCGCCCGCACCAAGGTCTCGCAGGCGGCCATCCGCACGGCATCGGTCTCAAGCGGCTCTTGCACGAGCTGCTGAAGAACCGCGACATGCTCGCCTTCCGGGAAGATCCGCGGAACCAGTCGCACAAGGTCTCCGCGCAGACTTGGGTTGACCTCGCTGCGCAGTGCGGTGGAAACGACTTCGGAAATCGAACGCCCTTTCGCATCGAGCGAATCGGCAGGAACCGCCGCCAGGCGACCAATCGCGAGCACACGAATCTCAAGCCGTTCGTGCTGCAAGGCGTCGAGCGCCTTGGCTGGGTTCGAAGCCAAGAGATCACTCCAGAGTCGAACCACTTCGGTCGTCGCTTGATCGGCAGCCGAAGCAATCCAAGCCGTGCGCGGACGATCCTGATTTTC
>JBDQJC010000091.1:0-9834 GCA_040264055.1 Planctomycetota bacterium | reverse complement strand
GGTGATGCCCGGCTGAGTGCAGCCCGCCAGCAAGGCGGCTGCGGACAGGAGCAAGGTCGTGGAGCGCACAGACATGGAGGGAAATCGTAGCGTTCCCCCTGCGATCTGGCTCTGGGCTTAGAATCCGAGGGTGCTGACCGCTCTCGTCCTTTCCCTTGCCGCGCAAACCCCGGCACCAGAGCCGGCCGAGCCTGCCACACGCTTCGAGTTTCGAACCAGCGCGACGCTCGAATACTGGATGCTGACCCGGACCGCGGCTGCGGGTCAGGCGGCCCCGCTGCGCGTCGAAGGCATGCGGCACGCGGTCGAGATCATGCGCAGCACCGAGGCCGAGGGAGTCGCCTGGGGTGCCATGGGAGACGCGGTCTTCGCCGAGGTGGGCTCGATGGAGGAAGCTGCCGAGATCTTCGCCAGCGCAGGGGAACGCGCGGCGCAGGAAGCCTTAGATCCGACCCGGCCTGGGCTCGAGCAGGGTCGTGCGCGACGCGTAGCTCAGTTCGCTGCTTACGAAGAAGCGGCGCGCGCGCTTGCGAGCACCGAGGCGAGCTTTCGATCGATTCACTGGCTGGCGCGGCAGGAGCGGCTCGAGAAATTCGCTGCCACCCTGGAGTCTTGGTATGGCGACAAGCAGTCGGCCGCGATCGCGTTTTTGCTCGACGGACTTGGCGAGCCAGATCCGCAGCGCGCGATTCCGGTCTACTTGGTCACGAGCATGCCGAGCCCGGGTGGCTGGACCGTGCGCACGCGTTCCGGCCCGAACTGCATAGTCTCCCTGGCGGACGAAAAGGGTGATCTGCGCACGATGGCGAGCCTAGCCGAGATCGTTGTGCATGAAGCCTTGCACGCCCTGGAGGTGATGACCGGTGAGCCCGGTCTTGATGCGGACACTCCCAACCTCCTGCGACGCCGCTTGGCGACTCGCGATTTGCCCGAGGCTTCCAAGCGAGTCGCTGCAAGCGCGGCGATTCGGCAACTGCCACACGCTTGGGTCTTTGCGCATACCCAAGCGACGATGCGCCACGTGTTTGGCTCGGAAGCTCCGGGCTACGCGATCACCAATGGGATCTATGCGCGCATGGGAGAGACCGCCGAGTTTCTTGCCGACGCCTGGCGGCAGCATGTGGTGAAGCAGCTTGCGGCCGGTGAGTCGCTTGCACAAGGGAATGAAGTCTTCGTTGAGAGCGTGATCGAGTTCCTGGATCGCGACCGGCGCCCCAATATTCTTTTGATCTTGGCCGACGACCAAGGATGGGCGGACTTCTCTTATCTTGGTTTGAAAGAAGATGTCTCGACGCCGAACCTCGACAAACTAGCGGCGCAAGGTGTCACGATGCCGCAGGCTTATGCCTCGTCTCCGATCTGTAATCCGTCGCGCGTTGGTCTGATCACGGGTCGCTATCAGCAACGCTGGAACAACTACTACTACGGCGGCGGGCTGGGCTTGCCGGCGGAAGCTGTGACTCTGGCCGAACGGCTGAAGACCGCGGGCTACGCAACCGGTTACTTCGGAAAGGTGCACACCGGCGGGCCGGATAACGGGCCGGGAAAACAGGGCTTTCCCCTGGAACAGGGCTTCGATCGCTTCTTTGGCACGACTTGCGGCGGACGCGTGCACTACCTGCATCATTCGCGCGCGGCGCAAGCGGAATACGGAAAGGCGGCCGGGCAAATGGAAGTCGAGCCGATGTGGGACGACACCGAGCAGATTGAGTGGGAAGGCTTCACGACCGTGGATTGGACCGATCAAGCGATCGAGTTCATCGACCGTCACCCCGATCGGCCGTGGTTCACTTTCATCAACCACAACGCGGTGCACAACTTCGCCTGGCAGTTGCCGGCCGAAGAATTGGAATCGCGTGGCTTGGAGTTCGTTCCAGACTGGAACGCGGACGAGATTGGCTATCGCGAGTGGTACGCCAAGATGCACCGTCGCGATTGGCCGGAGGGTCGTGCTTACTACTTGGCACAGCTGGAATGTTTAGACCGTGAAGTCGGGCGCCTGATCGATCATGTTGATGCGCGTGGCATGGCGGACAACACGCTTGTCATCTACACCGTCGATAATGGCGGCTGCGTGCCAGATTGGGCCGACAACGGGCCGCTGGCGGGCAGTAAGTACCACCTGCTCGAAGGTGGAACGCGCGTGCGCAGCTTCGTTCGCATGCCGGGTGTGTTCCCCGAGGGCCGCGTGCACGAAGGCGTGTTCAGCTGCTTGGACTTCGCGCCCACCATTTGCGAACTTGTCGGCGTGGCGACCGAGGCGGGTGCCTTCGATGGCACTTCGCAACTCGCTGAACTCAAGGGCGACAAGCGGTCCGATCCAAACCGTACCTTGCATTGGGATACCGGCTGGCAATGGTCGGTGCGTTTTGGCGATTGGAAGTTGATGGTGACCGAGAACGAGCAGCGCGCACAGGCTTCGTCAAACTTCGAACAAGTTGCGGTGCGGCTTGGCACCCATCTTTATCACCTTGGCGACGACCCCAGTGAGAGCGAAAACCTCGCTGAGTCACGCCCCGACTTGGTGGCGCTCCTGACCAGCCGTCACAAAGCTTGGCGCGCTTCGATTGGGCAAGCGATCAAGGCTGGCAACTGAGTCAGGGTTCCTTCCAGCACCGCAATCCCGCGCCGAAACTCTTCCAGCACGATGTGTTCGTTCGGCGTGTGGTCGAGCGCGGCGTCGCCGGGGCCATAGGCGACGGCCGGGCAGCCCCAAGCGGGCGCGACCAAGTTGAGGTCGGCGGTGCCGGTTTTTCGAATCGCGCGTGGACGTCCACCTTGTTGCAAGATGGCGCGCTGCATGGTGCGCACCAGCGGCGAATGCCGCGGGCCCGACCAGGCCGCGATGTTGCCGTCGATATGCACGCTGTCGGCTTGCGCGTGTTCGGTCAACCAGGCTTCGGCTTGTTCGGGCGGTAGGTCTTCAGGGAGTCGTAGCGAGATGGTCAGCGTTGCAGAGTCGCTGCCATCCTCGTGGTGCGCGCTTTGCATCGCAGCGAGTCGCGTGAGCAGCTGCTCGTACAAGGTGTCGCCGCCGCGTGCGGCCGCCGCGCTTGCGATGCGTTGCCAAGCATCACTGGCGCGTTCGCATACGCTGGCATCCGGGTGCGCACCGTGGTGTCCTGCGCCGCGATAGACCAATCGCGCATTCAAGCAGCCTTTGTAGCCCAAGGTGACGCCGTCCCAACCACTCGGTTCGCCGACGATGCAGAAATCGGGCGGAGCACGGTCGAGCACGTGACGTGCGCCCTTGGAACTAGGGACCTCTTCTTCAACGCAGCCGATCAACTCGATCTGCATGCGCGGCGACGCGGGGTCGGGGTAGGAAGCCTGCGCTGTTGCGATGCGGCTCGCAGCGGCGATGAAGGCGGCAAACGGCCCCTTCGCATCGACGCTACCGCGGCCGAACAAGCGTTCTTGCCAAGCTTCTCCGCGCGGATCAGGTGCCAGCGTGCGCGAGACCGGAAGATCACCGGGCACGGTATCGATATGACCAAGCAGCACGACGTCGACGACCGGCGATTCGCCTGCGGCGGTGCCTCGCGGGTTCGGACCAATGCTAGCGCGCAGGTTTCCCGCCGCATCAACCCGCGCGCGGAAGCCCCAGCGCGGCAACTCGGCGGCGAGCCAATGCGCGAGCTCGTGTTCCTGGGTCGAAACCGAAGCAATGCGCACCATCGATTCTAGTAACTCGGTGGCTTCGAGATCGTTCATCGCAGGACCTCGGCGAGGGTCTCGGTGACCCGATCGCGCTGGCTCGCATTCAGAATCAAGGGAGGGAGCAGGCGTAACACTTGGCGACCTGCGCAGAGCACCAAGATGCCGCGCTCTTGCATCGCGGCTTGAATTGGCGCGGCCTCTTCGCGGAGTTGAATGCCGATCAAATAGCCGCGACCCCTCACTTCGCGAATGCGTTCGGGCGAAGCAGCGGCAAGCGCGGCATGCCAAGCCGGCGCGGCAGCGGCGACCGACTGTGGAATCGCGTGATCTTGCAAGGTGCGCAAGCAAGTGCGCGCCAGCGCACAAGCCAGCGGGTTGCCGCCGAAAGTCGAACCATGACTGCCAGCGGGCCAAGCGTTGACGCGCGGCCCAACCGCGATCGCGCCCATCGGGAAACCATTTGCGATGCCCTTTGCCAAACAGACGATATCTGGAATCGTGCCGTCGGCGGGGCCAGCGAGCAGCGATCCACAGCGGCCGAAACCGGTCTGCACTTCATCCAGAATCAGTAAGGCGCCATGCGCGCGACACAGTTCGCTGACCGCGCGCAGATAGCCAGCTGGTGCGCAGTGCACGCCGCCTTCGCCTTGCACGGGCTCGAGTATGACGGCCGCTGTGTGCTCATCCATCGCCTCGGCGAGAGCCTCGAACTTGCCGTAATGCACATGGCTGACATCGGGAATCAGTGGCATGAACGGTTGGCGATAGGCCGCCTTATGGGTAATCGAAGTCGCGCCAAGCGTGCGGCCATGAAAACCTCGCGAGGCGGCAATCAGTTTGCGCCGCCCAGTCGAAGCGCGCGCAAGCTTGAGTGCCGCCTCGATGGCTTCGGTTCCGGAGTTGCAAAAGAAGAAGCGCGACAGCTCTGGAGCAAGGGCCGCGCTAAGTTCCTGAATCAGAGCATCGCGCTGATCGTTGCCGAAGCTTGCGAAGCAGTTGCTCAGGCGGCCGGATTGCTCACGCAAGGTGTGCAGCATTTCTGGATGAGCATGTCCGAGTGGCAGCACGCCGTACATCGAAGTGCAATCTAAGTAGCGGCGTTCGGCATCGTCTTCGACCTCAGCGCCGTAACCGCGCACGAGCTTGAGGCCCCGGCTTCCGTAGCCGACCAGGCCGCGCGTGTCAGAAGTTGGTGGTTTGGTGGTGGTGTGAATCACGCGTCCAACTCCCATGCTGCGGCGGGCTCAACGTAGCGGCGGAAGACTGTGCCTTGGCCAGCCAGAGCATCACTTACCGGGGTGGTGGTATTGCAGCTACTGATCACAATGTTGCCGACGCCGGCGGCGAGCGCTTCTTCGGCGGCGAGTACCTTCTTGCGCATACGCCCCTGCGCGGCAGCGCGAGCGGGCTCGAGGGCATCGGCTTGCACGCTGCGAATCAGGCTGTTCGGGTCGTCCGGGTCAGCGAGCAGGCCAGGGACATTGGTCAATAACAGCAAGTGCGCCGCGTGCAACTCGGCCGCGATCACCGCCGCGACCCGATCGCCATCGACGTTCAACATTTCGCCGCGCTCACTGCAGGCGATCGGCGCGATGACCGGCAAATAACCCTCGCCCAGCAGAGTACGCAGCAAACTACGGTTCACGCCGGTCGGCTTGCCGGTCCATTGATCGCGCACAATGCGCACGCGTCCATTCTCGAGCACGCGCACACTGTCCTTGCGCTTCGCGTGCACAATGCGCCCGTCGATTCCCGATAGGCCGATCGCGGGGATCCCGCGAGCCTGCAGCCGCTCGACCAGCAGCCGGTTTTGCAGCGCGGTCGCTTGGGCAAAGATCTCAAGCGTGGTGCGATCGGTCAGCCGGCTCCATTGCCCGGATGGCGATTGCACCATGCGAGGTGGATGGCCGAGCTGTGTCGAAAGGCGATTGGTCGCATCGCTACCGCCGTGAACGAGCACGACCGCGCGTCGGCCGCGCAGGTCGTCGCAGACAGCGTCCGGCACGATGCCGGAGGCTCCGCCGATTTTGATGATGGTTGTCATGAGAGTTATCGGGGTGCTCGGCTCAAGCGGGGAAGATGCCAGCGAACTCGAGGCCGGTGGTTTCAGGGAAGTCGCACATCAGGTTCAGGCATTGCACGGCGCTGCCCGCGGCGCCCTTGCCCAGATTGTCGATAGCCGAAAGCAGCACCAAGCGGCCGCCGCGTTCATCGCGGGCCCAACCCAGGTCGGCGAAGTTTGTGCCATCGAGCAGTTTCAAATCGGGATGGCGGAAGGCACCGCTGCGCTCGTGCACGGTGCGTAGAAAGGGCTCGTCGACCGTGGCGGCGCGGTAGGCAGCCCAAAGCTCCGGCTCGCTGGGAAGCTCGGGCAGGAACAGTTGCACGGTGGCCGCGGCTCCGCGCACACGATCAATCGAAGTCACACTCAAGTGCACATCGTGCAAGCCATGCAGCTGTTCGACTTCGGCGGTGTGCCGGTGTCCGCCTGGTGCGAAAGCGCGCACGACTCCCGAGCGTTCCGGATGGTGGCTCGAGCTGCGCGCGCTGCGCCCGCCTTCGGAACTTCCGGCCTTGATTTCGGCGATCACGCGCGTGTCCGCTGGCAAAAAACCGGCGCGCGCCAGCGGCAAAAGAGCCAAGTTGACCGCGGTCGCGTTGCAGCCGACTCCGCTGACTCGCGTTGCCCCGCGCAAGGCATCCCGATTCGCTTCGGGCAAGCCATAGACCCAGTCCGCGAGTCGCTCGGGGCAGGGGTGATCTTCGCCGTACCAGCTCGCGTAGTGCGCCGCATCGCGCAGGCGAAAGTCAGCCGAGCAGTCCAAGATGCGCTCGGCCAAGCCATCGACTTCGGACAAACGAGCGGCCAGCGCACCATGCGGTAGCGCGCTGACCAAAACGTTCACTGCTTGCAAATCCGCCAGCGGCACAAAGCGCAAACTCGTGCAGCCACGCAGATGCGGGTGCAAGCGCGTCACCGGTTGCCCGGCCGAGCTTTCCGAAGTCGCTTGCACAACTTCGAAGCCAGGGTGAGTCAGCAGCAAGCGAAGAAGCTCGCCGCCGACGTACCCCGATGCACCCGCAATCGCCACGCGGATCGGTGCGGGCAGACCCTCGCTCACCCCGCCACCCCCTCACGGATGCGGGACAGAGCGTCGTCCACCATGCGGCCGGGGATGTCGACCCCGGTGACCTCGATGCTGTTGCGAAACTCCATCGAGTGGTTCACTTCCAACACGAGTAGTTCGCCGTCGCGGCGCTCGACCAAGTCGACCGCAACTTGCCCGCCGCCGACGGCGTCGGCAGCAGCAATAGCCAACTGACAGAGCGGCTCGTCGAGAACCCGGTTTGCGGTGCTCGCCCCGCGCGCGGTATTGGTAACCCAGTGCTCGCTGCGTCGTTCGATTGCAGCGATCGGCTCGCCACCGATCACAAACACACGCAGATCGCGCCCAGGCTTGTCGACCAACTCTTGCAGGTAGAAACTGCCATGCGTCCAGTCGCCCAGCATTTCGCGATGCTCAAACACGGCTTCGGCGGCGTCGCGATCATTCAGCCGAGAAACCAGCCGACCCCAACTGCCTACGATTGGCTTGATCACAACCGGCCAACCTAGCTCCTCACAGGCTTCCAAGGCCGAAGCCGCAGAAAACGCCACCCGTGTGCGCGGTGTGGGGAGCCCCGCTTGACTCAGCGCAAGATGCGTCTGCAGCTTGTCGCCACAGGTCGCGATGACCTCGGGCCGATTCAGGCAGATGACGCCGGCTGCGGAGAAGGTGCGCATGGCCGAAAGCGCGCGTCCAAATGAGAGCGAGCGATCCCAAACCAAGCTTGCACCCACTTGCGATGGGCCGTCGACTTGCAAGTGCAGTTGGCGAATGTCCTGGGTCTGAAACGGAAGGTCGCGAGCAGCGAGCGCTTGCAGCAGCAGTTTTTCTTCGACGCGCAGGCGCGCGTGTAGAAAGAGGAGCGGGTCGCTCACTCGCCCCAGTCCTCCTCGACTTCCGGTGCCAGCGCAATCTGCAAAGGCGTCAAGGAAGTCACTTCAAGATCGGCGCCGCAGTCTTCGCAAGGCAGCACTTCGCCCGCAAGCAAGTCGGCCGGAAGTTGGAGTGCGGCTGCGCATTCGGGGCAGGGGGCAGTGGTGATGGTTTCGGAGTTCATGGTTTCGACGTCTTGTTTCACAGGATGGAATGTGCGGAGGGCGCGGAGTAGGCACACCTCTCCCGCAAGCCGATGGCAACAGCCATCGGTTCAGGTGCATGGGGTTCGGGCCCAGCTGCGCTTATTCAGCGCGCATCACACCGAAACGGAGAACGCGCCACGCAACCGAGCCCCAAGGTTTGGGCTTGGCCTCGATCAATTTGTGCGTGAGGTTCATCAACGGTTTGGTCTGTGAGCGATGCGACCGACTGAGTCGCGAGTAAACGAAAAAACCCGCCAGGCTTGCGGCCCGGCGGGTGATTCGGTTTGCCTTGTGTTTAGGCGAACAGCACAACCCCAGCCGAGCCGATTGGCCCGCGCTTAGCTTTCGCTTTTTTCAGGGTGAGTGCGTTGTGCATGTTGCGGAGTTTAAACATTGAAGAGTGTGTGTCAAGCAACAATTCCTGCGCGAATCTGCGAATGATGGATCGTTAGAATGAATCGATGACATGCCGTGGGACCTTTTTGATGCTGGGAGTGCTTGCGGCATGCACTGCGCCCGAGAAGCACGAAGCACACGCGCTCGATCATTCCGCGCCTCTTGCGGTCGCACTGTGCCAGGTCGAAGTCACCTCAGACTCCGAGGCCAACCTGCTTAGCATTGAAGCTGCGATTGCGGACGCGGCGCTGGGTGGGGCACAGATCGCGTGCTTTCCCGAAGCCTGCATCTTCGGTTGGACCAACTCTGCGGCTCACGATGCAGCGGCGACGATTCCGGGCGAGACATTCGATCGCATAGCTGCGGCTGCACGCGAACACCATGTGATGGTCGCGATCGGCTTAGCAGAACGTGACGGCCCGAATTTGCATAACACCGCAGTGTTGATTGACATCGACGGCAGCCTACTTGTGAAGCATCGCAAGGTGAACATCCTCAGCGAGTTGATGGATCCGCCTTACCAGCCGGGCCCCGGAGCGCAAGATTCGGTCGTCGACACGCGCTTCGGACGTATCGGCCTGTTGATTTGCGCCGACACTTTCCAAGATGAAACGGTCGCAGAGCTCGCCGCGCAACAGCCCGACCTCGTCATCGTGCCCTACGGTTGGGCCGCACCGGCGGGCGACTGGCCGCAACACGCCGACAGTCTGCACGCGTGGATCAGCCATACCGCGCGCCGCTGCAAGGCGCCGGTCGTTGGCGTCGATAGCACCGGCGAGTTGCACACTGGCCCATGGCAGGGCTTCGTGCTCGGCGGGCAGAGTATGGCTTGTGATGCGGACGGGAATCCGCTCGAGGTTCTTCCTGATCGTGCGGCGAGTACCCGCATTGTTTCGTTGCCCAAGTCAGCGCGAAGCGAGTAGAACGGAGATTCCATGAGTGACAGCCGCGAGAAGATTCTGGTCATCTATGAGAAGATGGTCGCCAGCCAGCCCGATTTGAAGCGCAAGGGTGCGGCCAATCCCTACACCTCGATGAACGGCAATATGTTCAGCTTCATCACCAAGGAAGATCAGATCGCGTTGCGCTTGCCGGACGATGTCCGCGAGAAGATGAAGGCCGAGCCGGTCATTCAGTACAACTCGGTGATGCGCGGTTACGCCTTGGCGCCGAAGGCAATGCTCAGTAAGCCCGCGCAACTCGCCAAGCTGTTTGCGCAGTCCGTTGCCTATGCGGAGACGCTGCCTGCGAAGCCGACCACGAAGAAGAAGACTGCTAAAAAGAAGGCGGCGAAGAAGGCGCCGAAGAAGGCGCCGACGCGCCGTACGCGCTAAGGTTTTTGGTCGAGGGCGGAACGCTGGAGTCCTTTCGCATCGAAGTTCTCCGGAGCCAACCAGCGCTCAAACTCGGTGCGGCGCGCCGGCCATTCGCTATCAAGGATCGAGAACCATGCGGTGTCGCGGTTGCGTCCGTTGGCGAGGCGGGCTTGACGGTGCACACCTTCGGGACGGAAGCCGAGGCGTTGGCCGGCTTCGCGCGAGACTGCGTTCAGGGCATCGCACTTCCACTCGTAGCGGCGATAGCCCAGCCCG
>JBDQJC010000090.1:0-10039 GCA_040264055.1 Planctomycetota bacterium | reverse complement strand
TGCGGACGAGTTGGTTAATGGTCGGCATCTTCGCGAACGCTTGCCCGGAATCGGGCGGGAAAGGGCGTCAAATCCTACGTGATCTGACGGGAAAGTCAAGTCTCCCGAGAGCAGAGGCGCTCTCGGGAGGCTTCGATTAGGCTTCGCCCCCCGCTTCCGGGGAGACTTCAGCTGGATGGGACGGCGGAGCCGCCGGGAAGTCTTCGAACTGCGAGAAGTCGACGTTCTTCTGCACCCGAGTCCGCAGCAAGCCACGGAAGCCCGTGCCGGCTGGGATCAAGTTGCCCAGAATGACGTTTTCCTTCAAGCCGCGAAGCTCGTCGGTCTTGCCGCGCAGCGCCGCTTCGGTCAGGACCTTGGTGGTCTCTTGGAAGGAAGCTGCCGAGATGAACGACTCGGACTGAACCGAGGCCTTGGTGATACCCATCAGTACCGGGCTGTGGCTCGGCGGGTTCTTGCCTTCATCCATCAGACGCTCGCGCATCTTCCGGTAGTTGTGGCGGTCGACCAGCGAGTTGGGCAACAAAGTCGAATCGCCTGGATCTTCGATCTGCACCTTGCGCATCATTTGGCTGACGATGATTTCGATGTGCTTGTCATCGATCGTCACGCCCTGCGCGCGGTAGACATTTTGAATCTCTTCAGCGAGGTACTCCTGCACCGCTTCTTCGCCGAGAACCGACAGGATCTCGTGCGGCGGCAAGGGGCCATCGACCAAGGGCTGACCCGCGCGAATGCGGTCGCCGGTGTGCACACGGAGGTGCTTGGTGAGCGGAACGACGTGCTCGCGTTCCAACTCTCCATCGCCTTCTTCCGAACGCACCACGATGACGCGCTTACCGCGACGCTTGTCGCCCAGCTCGACCAATCCGTCGATCTCGGCCATGACGGCAGGCTCTTTCGGCGTACGAGCTTCGAATAGCTCGGTGACGCGCGGAAGACCACCCGTGATGTCCGCGGTACCGGCAGCAGTCCGCGGCGTCTTGCCGATCAGAGTGCCAGCGGTGACCTTCTGGCCTTGCTTGACATCGATGTAGGCGTTCTCAGGCAGGGTGGCGTAGTAAAGCACTTCGCCGTCTTTGCCCAAGATGTGCACCTGCGGATGCAGCTCGCCGCGCGATTCAATGATCTTGACTCGCTTGAAGCCCGTAGTCGGGTCTTCCTCGACCTTCATGGTCTTGCCTTCGACGACATCTTCGAAGTGCACCGTGCCGTCGTGTTCGGCAAGGATCGGCAGGAAGTGAGCATCCCAGTCGAGCAGCTTGCTGCCCTTCTTGCACTTCTCGCCATTTTCGATGTGAATCCGCGCGCCCAGCGGCACGTCGTAACGATCGAGCTCGCGGCCTTTGGCATCGCGCACGATCATCGCGCCGGTGCGCGACAGAGCGACCATGTCGCCATCCGGATTCTTCACCGTACGCAGCTCGTAGTACTCGACCGTGCCGCCACGACGCGCCTTGGTACCGGACACCTCGACAGCACGGCTTGCCGTACCACCAATGTGGAAGGTACGCATGGTCAACTGCGTGCCAGGTTCGCCGATCGACTGCGCTGCAATGATGCCGACCGCCAAACCAAGTTCGACCAACTGGCCACGCGAGAGGTCTTCGCCGTAGCAAAGAGCACAGGCGCCAGCGCCGGTCTCACAGGTCAATGGACTGCGCACCCGGATCTTGGTGTAGCCCATCGTTTCGATGCGCGCCGCAATCTCGGGAGTGATCAGCTGACCCTCTTCGACCACCAACTCGTCGGTGATGCGGTCGCGGATCGTGTCGCGCGCGACACGGCCACGGATGGCGCGGCCGAGCGGAAGGACCAACTTCTCGCCGTGGTAGACGGCTTGCTTGGTAACCGAACCGAGCGTGCCGCAGTCGTGGCGCGTGACCACAACATTCTGCGCGACATCCGCCAACTTACGCGTCAGATAGCCGGAGTCAGCCGTCTTCAACGCGGTGTCAGCCAGTCCCTTACGGGCACCGTGAGTCGATGAGAAGTACTCGAGTACGTGCAGACCCTCGCGGAAGTTCGCGCGAATCGGCGTCTCGATGATCTCGCCGGATGGCTTGGCCATCAGACCTCGCATTCCGGACAGCTGACGGATCTGGTCGACACCACCACGGGCACCGGAGTGCGCCATGACGAAGACCGGGTTGAGGTAGGGACGCCCATCGCGGACTTCATTCTTCAGTTGCTCCAGAAGTTCGCCCGAGATCTCGTCACGAGCAGAAGTCCAGAGGTCAAGAACGTGCGCATAGCGCTCGGCGTTGGTGATGCGACCCTCTTGGAAGTCGTTCTGCGCGCGGTCCACCTGCTTTTGGGTGGCGGCGATGATCTCCCATTTCTTGTCGGGGATCAGCATGTCGTCCTTCGCAAAAGACAGACCCGATCGCGTCGCCGACTTGAAGCCCATCGACTTGAGCAGGTCGAGCAGGTCGAGCGTGGCCTCGCGGCCTACCTCGCGATGGCAATCCTTGATCAGATCGTAGATCGCCTTCTTGTCCTGCGCGTAGTTGTAATACGCCATGCCATTCGGGAAGCAGTCGTTGACGATGGCGCGCCCCGGAGTCGTGGCGACCAGTTCGTCAGCGAGCAGTTTGCGCATCGGCGCACCGTGCTTCTCGCGGAGCAGCGCGCCCTTGGCGAAGCGCACCAGCACCTTGGAGTGAGTCTCGAGGTGACCGTGCGAGTAGGCCAGCAGCAGCTCATCCAGCGATCCGTAAACGGCCTGCATGCTCTCGGAACCGTCCTCTTTCCACTCGTTGTGCGACTGCGCGCGCTCGGTGGTCATGTAGAACAGGCCAAGAATGATGTCCTGGTGTGGCGAAATGATCGGGTTGCCGCTTTGCGGGCTGAAGACGTTGTTGGGGGACAACATCAGCGTGCAAGCCTCGATCTGCGCTTCGAAGGACAACGGCAAGTGGACTGCCATTTGGTCACCATCGAAGTCCGCGTTGTATCCCTGACACACCAAGGGGTGAATCTGGATGGCGTTGCCCTCGATCAGAACCGGCTCGAAAGCCTGGATACCCATGCGGTGCAGGGTCGGCGCGCGGTTGAGCAGCACCGGGTGGTTCTGAATCACTTCCTCGAGGATGTCCCAAACCGCTTCTTCGCGGCGCTCGAGCATCTTCTTCGCGGCCTTGATCGTTTCTGCCAAACGCAGTTCTTTGAGGCGGCGAATGATGAAGGGCTGGAACAGTTCCAGCGCGATCACCTTGGGCAAACCACATTGGTGCAGCCGCAGCTCGGGGCCGACCACAATCACCGAACGTGCCGAGTAGTCGACACGCTTGCCCAACAGGTTCAAGCGGAAGCGACCTTGCTTGCCCTTGATCATGTCGGTCAGCGACTTGAGCGGCTGATTCGAGGTGCTCATGACCTGCCGCTTGCAACGCCCGTTATCGAACAATGCGTCGACCGACTGCTGCAACATCCGCTTCTCGTTGCGGATGATGACTTCGGGCGCGTTCAGTTCGATGAGGCGCTTGAGGCGGTTGTTGCGGTTGATCAAACGACGGTAAAGGTCGTTGAGATCGGAACTCGCAAAGTTGCCGCTATCGAGGCGGACCAGCGGGCGCAACTCGGGTGGAATCACCGGAATCACGTCGAGGATCATCCACGACGGATCGTTCGGTGAATCGCGCAGCATCTCGACCGTACGCAGGCGCTTGATGATGTCGGCCATGCGCTGCTTCGAGTTGCAGTTCTTCATCTCCTCGCGGAGCTCGGCTGCAACCGAATCCAGGTTCAAACCGCGCAGCAGTTCGGCGATCGCTTCGGCGCCCATCCCGGCGACGAAGGAACTGCCGTATTGAGCACGCGCACGACGGCACTCGTCTTCGGTGACGAGCTGACACTTCTTGAACTCGGACTCACCGGGATCGATGACGACGTAGTCCTGGAAGTAGATCACGCGCTCGAGCTCGGTCTTCTTCATGCCGAGCAGGTTGCCTATGCGACTCGGGGTGACCGAGAAGAACCAGATGTGCGCAACCGGCGCGGCCAGGTTGATGTGACCCATGCGCTTGCGGCGCTCGCGCGAGGTCGTAACCATGACCCCACACTTGTCACACACGATGCCCATGTGCTTCTGGCCACGGTACTTGCCACAGGCGCACTCGTAGTCGCGCTCGGGGCCAAAGATCCGCTCGCAGAACAGACCGTCCTTTTCAGGCCGGAAGGTGCGGTAGTTAATGGTCTCCGGCTTCTTGACTTCGCCGAAGGACGCCGAACGGAAGTCCTCGGGAGATGCCAGTCGGATCGAGACGGCCAGCGCATCACGCTGGTCGACGGCCGCAACAGCAGGTGGTGCGGGAGGAGCAGGAGTCGGAATCGCGGTGTCGGTGGGTTGTTCCATCGATGTTTGATTTGCCGGGATGAGGCGTGGCCGTTCTGGCCTAGTTTTCGGAGTTCTCGAGCCTGATATTCAAGCCAAGACCGCGGATCTCGTTCATCAACACCTCGAAGGAGACCGGAGTCCCTGACTCGAGGATGTTCTTGCCCTTCACCATCGATTCGTAAATCTTGGTGCGTCCGTCGACATCGTCGGACTTCACAGTGAGGAGCTCCTGCAGGAGGTAAGCAGCGCCGTAAGCTTCGAGCGCCCAAACTTCCATCTCGCCGAATCGCTGACCACCGAAGCGAGCCTTACCACCCAGCGGCTGCTGCGTGATCAAGCTGTAAGGGCCGGTCGAGCGGGCGTGCACCTTCTCGTCCACGAGGTGGTGCAGCTTCAGCATGTACATGTAGCCGACACAGACCCTTTGTTCGAAGGGCGAGCCGGTACGGCCATCAAACACCTCGTGGGTTCCGCTATCCGGGAGATCCGAATCGCGCAAAGCCTGTTCGATGTCAGCTTCCGAGGCGCCGTCGAAGGCCCCCGTCATGGCGCGGAAACCACCCTTCATGGCCGCGAAGCCGAGGTGGGTTTCCAGAATTTGGCCGACGTTCATCCGGCTAGGCACGCCCAGCGGGTTGAGGATGATGTCAACGGGCGTGCCATCTTCAAGGAAGGGCATGTCCTGCTCGGGCAGGATCTTCGAGATCACACCCTTGTTACCGTGACGGCCGGCCATCTTGTCACCGACTGACAGGTTGCGCTTGGTGGCGATGTAGACTTTGACCATTTCCAGCACGCCGTTCGGCAGGTCATCCCCGCGCGAAAGTCGACTCGCCATCTTGGTCTTCCAAGCTTCCTTGTCTTCGATGCGATCCAGGTGTGCCCGCACGATCTCTTCGGCCTTGGTGCGGCGCGAAGGATGATCCAGACCCTCGGAGAAGGTCTTCAGGAACTCCTGAATCGCCTTCAAATCGCCGAACAGAGTCGCTTCGGTGATTTCGATCGGCTTGCGCGCCTTCGGCATCTTGAGCGGCTCGCCGATGTACTCGCTGAGTTCGGTCACACAGGCCTGCAGCTCGCGACGCAGTACGTCGTCGTACTCGTTCTCGATCGAACGAATCTGTTCGTGGGCGGCGCGGCGCTCGGTCGCGGTCATGTTGACCTTGCGACTAAAGCGCTGCGCACCGATCACCACCCCATGCACACCAGCAGGCAGCTTCAGCGAGACGTTCTTCACGTCTTCGCCAGCACGCCCAAAGATGGCGTGGAGCAAGCGCTCCTCGGGAGTGAGTTCGGTCTTCGATTTCGGCGCGATCTTGCCGACCAGAATGTCGTTCGGGCCGACACGCGTGCCGATGCGAACGATGCCGCTCTCGTCTAGGTTGCGCAGCGCACGCTCACCGGCGTTCGGGATATCGCGCGTGAACTCTTCCTTGCCCAGAGTCGTCTCGCGGATCTCGGCTTCGAAGCTATGGATGTGGACCGAAGTAAAGGTGTCGGTCTTGACCAAACGCTGGGACACCACGATGGCATCCTCGTAGTTGTAGCCTTCCCAGGACATGAAGGCGACAAGCAGGTTCTTGCCGATCGCGAGCTCGCCGTGGTGAGTCGACGGACCATCGGCAATCAGCTGCCCCTTGGCAACCTTGTCCCCTACCTTGACCAGAGGCTTCTGGTTCAGGGTGGTGTGCTCGTTGGTTCCTTGGAACTTGCGCAGGTGGTAAGGCTCGGTTTCCTCAGCCAGCTTGATCTGGTTGGCATCGACGTATTCGACGGTGCCCGCGCGACGCGCTTTGATCACCCAACCTGAGTTGTGAGCCACCGCGCGCTCCATGCCGGTGCCGACCAAAGGCGGCTCGGTACGAATGAGCGGCACAGCCTGACGCTGCATGTTCGAACCCATCAAGGCTCGGTTTGCATCGTCATGCTCGAGGAAAGGAATCAATGCAGCCGAGATACCCAGAATCTGGCCCGGGTCGATATCGATGTACTGCACCGAATCGACTTCCTTGAGCGTGAATTCGCCGTGGTGGCGGCACATCACGTAGCCAGCATCGTCGGGGGTCAGCTTCGAACCTTCTACCCGGCTATCTGCCGGTGCGAAGACCACGTCGTATTCCTCGTCGGCACGCAGGAAGGCTACTTCGTCGGTGACTTTACCCTTGGTGACCACGCGGTAAGGCGTGGTGAGGAAGCCGTAGTCGTCGACCACCGCATACAGCGACAGCGACGAGATCAAGCCAATGTTCGCGCCTTCCGGCGTTTCAATCGGACACAGGCGACCATAGTGCGAGATGTGAACATCTCGTTCTTGGAAGCCCGCGCGCTTGCGGTTCAAACCGCCCGGACCGAGCGCCGACAAGCGACGTTCGTGTGCGAGCTGCGAAAGCGGGTTGGTCTGGTCGACCACCTGCGACAGCTCGCCACGCGCAAAGAACTGCTCGACCGCGGTCGAGAAAGCCTTGGCGTTGATGAGCGCGCGCGGCGTCAGCGTTTCGGTGTCGCTTTGCTGCGACATGCGATCGACGGCTGCACGCGCGACCTTGAGCAGACCCTTGCGGAACTCCTCGCTGGCCAGTTCAGCCAGGGTGCGCACCCGACGGTTGCCGAGGTGGTCAATATCGTCGATTTCGCCGATGTTGGCGCGCAATCCCAGCAGGTAGCGCGTCGCGTCGTAGATATCTTCCGGCAACAGCGTCGAAGGCCCGCGGTCTGCTTCAGCCGGACGACGGAACTTGCGGTTGATACGGAAACGACCGACCCGACCCAGGCTGTAACGCTTGACGTCGAAGAAGCGGTCGTGGATCAGTTCGCGCGCCTTCTCCAACTGAATCGGGTTGCCCGGACGCAGTTTGGCGTAGATCGCCGCGAGGGCTTCTTCATGCGAAGAAGCCGTGTCTTCCTTGAGCGAGTCGAGGATGAGCGAATCGTCCATCCAGGGGAAGTCCTTGGCGAACTTCGGGTCGCGAGCCAGCACCTCGACATCTTTCATGTCGGAGGCCGAAATCCGCTCGGCGGCTTCCGGAGTGATCTCTTGACCTGCCTCGACCCAGACCTCACCGGTCCGGTTGTCGCGGACCTGCCCCAGCGAGCGCAAGCCTTCGATCTTGGCGGAGAACTTGGCCTTGGTCTCCTTGCCACGCTTGATGATCTCGACGGGGTAGAACAAGCGCAAGATCGCGTCATCCGTGCCCCACTCTGGCTTGAGTGCGCGCAGGAAGGTCAGCGCCGAGAACTTGCCTTGTTGGTCGATGCGCACCTGCAAGCTGCCCTTACCGGACACCAGCAGCTCCACCCACGAGCCACGCTCGGGGATCACGCGCGCACTGTGCAACTTCTTGTCGCCGGTGTGAATCTCGGCGGAGAAGTCGATACCAGGCGAGCGGTGCAACTGCGAAACGATGACTCGCTCCGAACCGTTGACGATGAACTCGCCCCCACCCATCATGACCGGGATCTCGCCGAGGTAGATTTCCTCTTCGATCGACTCCTCGCCCTTACGTAGAGCCACCCGCACCCGCAGTGGGTACGCGTAGCTGTACTTCAACTCACGGCACTCCTCGGGGGTGTACCGTGGTCGGCCGAGGTCATAGCCGATGTACTCGAGAGCCATCGACTTGTCGTGGCTTTCGATTGGAAATGCGCCTTGGAAGAGGGCTTCTACACCCGCTTCTTTGCGACGTTTTGCCGGCGTCCCGATCTGCAGGAACTCGGTGTACGAGCGAACCTGCAGGTCCGAGAGACCGGGGAGAATGGAATCGTCCCTAAATTGAAAGGAACGGAAATCCCGAACTTCGAAGTCGGTAATCGACTTGATTTCGACGGACATGGCCTGGGTCCCGACGTGAGAGTGGTGAGTGCGATCAGCGACCGCGCCCGGAAGTACCGGCGCCCCGGTGCTCTAGGCTAACAAATGACCCATCCCGGCCCACAGAGGCGGGGTTGGGCAGAAGCGACCCACGAGGGCCGTCTACCTTCTGGCAGACGCCCCTCATGGGGATCGCTCGATCCAGAATCAACAGATTCGTCCTGATCAAGCGAGCTTGACGGAAGCGCCAGCTTCCTCGAGCTGCTTCTTGAGATCTTCGGCTTCGTCCTTGGACACGCCTTCCTTGATCGGAGCAGGTGCCGATTCGACCAATTCCTTGGCCTCTTTCAGGCCGAGGCCAGTGATGGCTCGGACAGCTTTGATCACATTGATCTTCTTTTCGCCGGCGCCATCGAGGATGACGTCGAAGGAAGTTTTCTCTTCGGCAGCTTCGCCTGCATCGCCTGCGCCGCCAGCGGCAGCAACGGCAACAGGAGCAGCAGCACTGACACCCCAACGCTCTTCCATGGCTTTGACCAAGGTTGCGGCCTTGCCAAGGGGGAGAGCATCGAGCTGCTTGAAGAGCTCCTCGAGATCCGCGTCGAGTTCGACGGTGGCTTGGGTCTCTTCGGTCATGGTTCTAATTTGATTGGGTGGTTAAGCGGGATGCGGTGATTCGGGTCGCGTTCTGGATCAAGCGATCAGGCTGCGTCCCCCTGGTCCGCCCGCGCTTGCACGCAGCGGGCAGTGGATGCGCCGACCTCGTTGAGGACGGTCGCCAACTTGCGGGCAGGAGCGGAGAGAACTCCAACCATCATGCCGCGCAAGGTTTGACGGTCTGGCATTCCAGCGATCGAGGCAGCCTCTTTCGCATTCATGACAGTTCCATCGAAGAAGGCGCCTCGGTAGTTGACCTTGCGGTCATTCTTGGCCTTCTTGTAAATGCCCTCGATCGTCTTGGCTGCGCTGATCGTGGTCTCGGTGTCGCCAACCAGCAAGGCAGCGCTCCCGGAATCCCACGCGTCATCGGCGAGTTCGATGCCGACTTCTTTCAACGCGACGCGCACCAGGCGCTTCTTGCCAACGATCAGATTGGCACCAGTCTCTCGGACTTGATTGCGCAGAGCCTGCGCTTCCTCGACCGTGAGCGATTCCACGCTCAACAGGACGACGCCGTCCTGGTCCTTGACGAGTTCGGAGTACTCGCGGACGATCCATTCATTGATGTAGCTGACCATCGTTCTTCCTCCGTTAGTGGGCGTATGCGACCCGCAGGCCGGGGCCCATGGTCGTCGAGACACTGATGTGACGCATGTAGGCACCCTTGGCAGTCGCCGGGCGCAGTGACATCACATAGTCCAGGAAGGTGCGTGCGTTTTCGGCAAGCTGCTCGCTTGAGAACGAGGCTTTGCCAACTGGCACATGCACATTGGAGCCGCTGTCCACGCGGAACTCGACCTTACCGGCACAGAAGTCGGTCACGGCCTGAGCGGCATTCGGGGTTACGGTGCCGGACTTGGGCGAAGGCATCTTGCCTTGCGGACCCAGGACGCGGCCGAGCTTACCGACGACACGCATCATGCTCGGATGAGCGATGACGACATCGAAATCGGTCCAACCCCCTTCGATCTTGGCAGCGAGCTCATCCGAGCCCACTTCCATGGCGCCAGCAGCCTTGCAGGCTTCGGCGATTTCGCCTTCAGCGAAAGCAATCACGCGCACGGACTTACCCAGACCGTGCGGCAGACTGACTGCACCGCGGACCATTTGGTCCGACTTCTTGGGATCGACACCGAGGCGCACGACCACTTCGACGGTTTCGTCGAACTTGGCCTTGCGGGCGCCCTTGAGAGTCGAGAAAGCCTCGAGCATCTCATAGACCTTGGTGCGGT
>JBDQJC010000089.1:0-10070 GCA_040264055.1 Planctomycetota bacterium | reverse complement strand
TGGTTGGCGACGGCGAAGACTTCGCTGTCAGGCGCCAAGTTGTCCAAGCCTTCCAATGTGATGGTGTCGTCTTCCCGGACCAACTCGTAGTCAACGGTATTGACAAAGGTGAAAGCCAGCACACCCTGCTTCTTCAGGTTGGTTTCGTGGATGCGCGCGAAGCTGCGCACGATCACCGCACCGGCACCCAGCAGGCGTGGGCACATCGCAGCGTGCTCGCGGCTCGAACCTTCGCCGTAGTTTTCATCGCCGACGACGATCCAGTTCTTACCAGCGGCTTTCAAATCGCGAGCCACTGCCGGAACCGGAAGTTCGCGCTCGCCGTTGAGCGGGTTGCGAGTGGTGCCAGCCGGTCCACCGAAGGCGTTGATCGCGCCGGTGAACATATTGTTCGAGATGTTGTCGAGGTGACCACGGAAGCGCAGCCACTTGCCAGCCGGGCTGATGTGGTCGGTCGTGGTCTTGCCCTGCGTCTTCAACAGCAAGGGCATTTCGCGGTACGCCTCGGGGGGCAAGGGCACGAAGGGCGTCAGCAACTCGAGTCGTTCGCTGTTCGGATTGACGACGACTTCGATCTTGGTGCCGGCCTCGGTGGGGCCTTCGTAGCCCGCGGTCGAGAACACAAAGCCATCCGCCGGGATTTCCGGTGCCGGCCTGGGTGGCTCGAGCTTCCACTTGCCGTTCGGTCCGTCGATCTCGTCTTCCATCGGGTTGAAGCTCAGACGTCCGCTAATCGCGAGCGCCATGACCAGTTCCGGTGAGCCCATGAAGCCCAGTGTTTCCACGTTGGCATCGTTGCGGCCGCGGAAGTTGCGGTTGAAGCTGGTGACGATGGTGTTGGTCTCGCCCATCTTGATGTCATCGCGCTGCCATTGGCCGATGCAAGGGCCGCAAGCGTTCGCGAGCACAGTCGCGCCGACGCTTTCGAGCGCGTCCATCTGACCGTCGCGCTTAATGGTCTCAAAGATCAACTCCGAACCCGGACTGACCATCAACGGCGTGGCCAATGGCGTGCCGTGTGCCTTCGCCTGATCTGCCACGTCGACCGTGCGACAGATGTCTTCATAGGAAGAGTTGGTACACGAACCAATCAAGGCATAGGACAGCTGGTCGCCGTAGCCTTCGGCGGCGACGGCTTTGTCCATCTCAGAAATCGGACGCGCGAGGTCGGGCGTGTGCGGGCCGACCAAGTGCGGCTCAAGCTCGGACAGGTTGATCTCGATGACCTCTTGGTAGTGCGCCTCCGAACCGGCGTCGGCGACCACCAGATCGGTGTTCTGATCGGCGAGGTCGGCCAGTTCCGCGCGGTTCGTCGCGCGCAGGTAGATCGCCATGCGCGAGTCGTAGGGGAAGACCGAACAGGTTGCACCCAGCTCGGCACCCATGTTGCAGATCGTTGCCTTGCCGGTGCAGGACAGCGATTCCGTGCCTTCGCCGAAGTACTCGATAATGCGGTTGGTGCCGCCCTTGACCGTCAAGATGCCGAGCAGTTTCAGGATGACATCCTTCGGGGCGGCCCAGCCACTCAGCTTGCCGGTCAGCTTCACGCCCAGCACGTTTGGCTGCAGCACTTCCCAAGGGAAGCCAGCCATCACGTCGACGGCATCGGCGCCACCGACGCCCACGGCGCACATGCCGAGGCCGCCCGCGTTGGGGGTGTGCGAATCGGTGCCGACCATCAAACCACCCGGGAAGGCGTAGTTTTCCAGCACCGTTTGGTGAATGATGCCCGAGCCCGGGTTCCAGAAGCCCAGCCCGTAGCGCTGCGAAACGGAAGCGAGGAAGTCGTAGACCTCGGCGTTTTCGTCGTTGGCGACGGCCAAGTCTGACTTCGAACCGGTGTGGGCGCGAATCAGGTGGTCGCAGTGCACCGTCGAGGGCACCGAGGTTTCGTCCTTGCCGGCCATCATGAACTGCAGCAGCGCCATCTGGGCAGTGGCGTCTTGCAGGGCCACGCGGTCGGGCCGCAGCAGCAGATAAGCTTCGCCGGCCTCGATTTCCGAGCCTGTGGCGTTGTCGAGGTGGCCGAGAATGATCTTCTCGGCAAGCGTCAGCGGTCGGCCGACACGGCCGCGCACGACCTCGAGGTTTTGACGCATGCGGGCATAAACGCCCGCAACCATTTCAGGGGTGGATTCAATCGTTGGCATGCTGGATTCCGGGACCGGAACGCCCGGTATTCTAGCATTTCGCCCCGAAGGCTCCGTTCGATGCTGTCCGTTTGCTCCGCGCTTGTTTGTCTGCTCTGGTCTTTCCAATCTGAGGCGCCACAGGTCTATGCGCACGGCAAGGCTTGGGCCGCGTATTCGATCAAGACCGATGCCACGGTCGAGACGCGCGAAGCCTGGGTTGCCTACCGAAGCGCGGGTGGCGATTTGATGGCGGGCGGCGGGGGCGAAGTGGCGCTGACCTTCGTGCGCGAGCATCGGGTTGTCGCCCATGAAGATCGCCCGGCATATGAGTGCTGGTATTTGAAATACCTGAGCTGCCTTGGAGGCAAAAGAAACCGCTGCAAACCGGGGTGACGGCAGCGCTCGATTTGGTGCTGACAACTTGGCAGCCGAATGCCGCGCGCGATTTCGGTCGGCATCGCAGTGGCAAGCTCGGCAAGTACAAGGGCCTACGACTGCCCTTCGAGTTGGGAAATGGTCGCTCTGGCTACTTCTATGTGCTCGATACGCCGGGGGATGAACTGGCGTTCCTGCTTTGCACGGACAATGAAGATGCGCTGAACAAGGCCTACCGCGATTTCGAGCGCGCATTCAAGAGCTTGGCGGCGAATGATCCTTTGGAACCGGCCGCCCCATTGGCCGAAGCGCGGTGGGGGCAGACTTCGCAGCAGCTTCGTCCGGCACCGGTGCCCTCCGATCTTCGCGCCGGATTGTCGGCCGGAGCGAACTGGCTGATCAACAACCAAGACTCTGATGGGGGTTGGACCATTGCGCCGGGCACGGGCAACACCGCCAACCAGTTTGGTGTGGTTGGCTTGGCGCTGCACGCGCTGGTCGAAGCCGCCCCATTGCTCGACGAAGATGGGCAGGCGGCATGCGAAAACGCGGCCTATCGTGCGGCCGGCTGGCTGTTGAAGCATCGAGCCAACGCGGGCACCCCGCACCCAGCTGTGTTCGGACCGATCGCGGCAGGCTCAACGACATACAACCACCTCGTCGCAACGCGCGCGTTGCTGGCCTATCGCGCCAAGTGGGCAGGAGCATTTCGCGCACCTGTCGAGGTCGATGTCGGGCTGAATGATGCAGTCGCTCTGATTCAAACCTGGCAGAAGGAAAGTGGCGGCTGGAGCTACGCCGTGTCGCGCGGCGAAGAAGCCGAGCGTTGGGACTCTTCGATCACCAGTTGGGCCTTGTTGTGCCTAGTCGCCGCGCGCACGCAAGGGCTGAAGGTAGACGACGAGGCGATGCAACGCGGTGCAAACATTTTGAACGAACTCGCTTCGGAAGAAACCGGCCGCATTGGTTATTGCTTATGGATTGACCAAGGCGGGAAGGGTGGCTTGCCCGCGCGTCTGGCACAAACCCATGGCAAGTTCCCCAGCCATCGCAGCGAGTCACTCACTGCGATTGGCTTTCACGCGCAGCAAAGCGTTTGGGCTGCATTGGGACGCGACGCGCAACTCGGCGAGCTCGCCGTCAAACAGATCGGCTTGATGCTGGCCAAGCCGCCAGCCGAAGACGAGGCGGCCTACGACCTGTACTACTGGGCGCATGCCGCCCACGCACTCGCCGCAGTCGGTGGCCCCGAACGCGCCGCTTGGGAAGCCGCCGCCGCGCAAGTTTTGCTGGCGCGCCAAGAGCCCGTCGACGCCAAACAATCCCTCGCGGGTTCCTGGGCCCCCGATTCCGCCTGGGCGATCGAAGGCGACCGTGCTTACACAACTGCGCAAGCCTTGCTCACGCTTTCAGCATGGGGCTCAAGCGCGCTGCTTGTACGTGGACTGCGGTGACGCGAGCAATGAGTGTGAGAAAATGTCGGCACTTAGTAACCAAAGCCGACATTTCCTCACACCTTGATGTGTGCGCATCAACTTGTGGATCAAGTTTCTTGCTCCTGACCCGCCCCCCAAGAACCGGTCCAGTCAGAGTGTGAGTCCCATGCTTCTAGACTGAGCTTCAACTCAAGAGGAGGCGGAAGATGTCCCGCAAGCGATACCCGATCGATCAGATCATCACCAAACTGCGTGAAGCAGAGGTCCGCATCTCACGCGGTGAAACCGTGGCACTGGCTTGCAAAGCCATCGAAGTCACTGAGCAAACCTACTACCGCTGGCGCAAGCAGTACGGGGGCCTGAAGTCAGACCAAGCCAAGCGATTGAAAGAGCTTGAGAAAGAAAACGCGCGACTCCGCGGTGTCGTCGCCGATCTTTCGCTCGATAACGCCATCCTGAAAGAAGCGTCGCGGGGAAACTACTGAGCCCAGCGCGTCGTCGCCGCTTCGTGACAGCGGTAACGGTGCAGCTGGGCGTTTCCGAGCGTCGCGCGTGTCGGGCGATCGGCCAACCGCGATCCACGCAGAGGTATCGACGTCGTAAGCAAGATGACGAAACAGCGCTGCGTACCGATGTCGTCGCGCTGGCTTCCCAGCACGGTCGCTACGGCTACAAGCGCATCACCGCATTGCTCCGTACACGCGGTTGGCGAGTGAACCCCAAACGCGTTGCGCGGATCTGGCGCGAAGAAGGATTGAAGGTACCCGCAAGGCAGCCGAAGAAGCGGCGGCTGTGGCTCAACGATGGGTCGTGCGTGCGGCTCCGGGCGCGCCACCAAGATCATGTCTGGTCGTACGACTTCGTGATGAGCCGCACGACCGATGGGCGCCCGGTCCGCATGCTCACGGTCATCGATGAATGGACGCGGGAGTGCCTCGCGATCGAGACCGAGCGACGACTTCGTCATGAAGAAGTGCTGGTGTGCCTCGAACGTCTTTTCATCGAACGAGGCGTACCCGAACACATCCGCTCCGACAATGGTGCGGAGTTCACCGCGCATACCGTGCGCGATTGGCTCGGTCGACTCGGCGTGACGACACTCTTCATCGCACCGGGAAGCCCGTGGGAGAACGGCTACAACGAGAGCTTCAACGGGAAGCTGCGCGACGAGCCGCTGAACGGTGAACTCTTCGAAACGCTGCGGGAAGCGCAAGTGCTGATCGAAGCATGGCGCAGGCAGTACAACGAAGTGCGCCCGCATAGCTCACTGGGCTACCGACCGCCCGCTCCGCAGGCCTGGGAGGTCACTGCGGTGAGGAGGTCGTTGAGCACTTGCGGCTAACACAAGACCTGGTACAAAGAGTGGGGGCTGGTCACTACCACGTCGCCACGGACGAGTTGGTGTAGGGCAGGCGCGCGGGTCCGGAATCAACGTTTCAGACTTGTTGTGGAGGTTATTTGAAGATTCCTGCAACTCGGTTGAGGCGTCGCGGCGGGGGATTGCGCGATAGGATACAAGGGAGTTTTCTCCCTCCGCATTTCGATGCTCACCACCATCCTTCCCCTTCTTCTCGTTCCTGCCCTCCAGCAGGATCTCTTCGTACAGCCCATTAACCAGCTGGCCAGGCCAGGCCGGGTGACGCAGCACATTGCGTATACGGATGCGTTTTCCTCTGGATGGGAATTGGACTCTCAGGGCCGAAAGCATGCAATGCGATATTCCAACCCTGGATCTCAGGGTGGCCAAGCGCTGGAACTTGGCGCCTTCGTGCCAGGGGGAGAATCTGCGGCGATGGGTGTCAGCATCGGCGGGCAGGCTGTGGGCTGGGCGGAAGATCTAGTCCAAGGCGTCCGAGTTCGTCGTCCATTTCTTTTCGATGATCAAAACGGGCTCCAACTAATCTCCCTCCCACAAGCTACAGAGGGATGGGCGATCGGGATCGCGACCTTCGGCCACAGCGCCGCTGGCACGATGCGCCGCGCTGACGGTTTGCTGCAAGCATGGACGACTGAAGTCTGGCCGGCGCTTTCGACCGCAGTACCTCTTTCCACGCCAACTGACTGGGAGAGTGAAGCCTTGGTTATGAAGCAAGACAATGGTGTTGCTGCTTTACTTGTTGGCGGTTTGTTGCGGGATCCTTCGGGGCGTGAGTTTGCTGCAACATGGGGCGGTAGCGGGCACACGATCGTGCCGACACCGGGCACAGGAAATGCCCGCGTCACGGGCCTTGGATTTAGCAATGCCTGTGGCACATTCGTTGACGTAGCAGGCAACGAGCAAGGCTTCGTCTGCGATTTGAGTGACCCCGTGAACAGCCTGATCGTCCTTCCAAGTCTTGGCGGATCATGGGCGAGGCCGACTGGCATGGACAATCAGATCATTTGGGGATCCTCCGAGAATTCGCAAGGTCAATCGCGGGCATTCCAATACACGCTTGGTAGCCAGGTCATGGAAGACCTCAATGACCGCGCGAACACTCCCAGCGGCATGGTTCTGACCCAAGTCACGTCAGCCGCATTCGGTGCGCTCCACTCTTACGACCTTGAGGTGAACGGAGTGCAATATGGCGCATTTTCGACGACTGTGGGAATGAGGGCCTGGCCACTGGATGCCGGCGCTCCAACCACTCTCTCAATGTTTGCTGGTCCAAGTGACAGCCCCGCGGCCTTCGTCTACGGATTTAGCTCAGGGCAGACTTCTGTCCCTCGAAGCCCGGGCCTGTTTGTTGACATTGATCAGGCAAGGCTTGCGGCGAGAGGCCGAACGGATTCCTCCGGCGCGTTGCAGCAGACGGTGCAAGTGCCACCGCAGGCGGCGGGTATCACTGTTCTGCTGCAGGCCGTCGTGCCTGATCACTTCATCACCACGAGTGTCAAGGTAGTGACTTTCGAATAGGCCAGCTCGTCAGGTCACATGGTAGAGGCTCAGTAATCCCTACTCGTCCTTAAGTTGGCGAAAGTTGGATGACGGTCGACCCAGAACGCCCGCGCCCCTCGGCTTCCCAATGCAGGGTCCCGGCAGCCTTCAGCACAACACGTATAGCATTGGCGTTTTCACGGATAGACACGGCGTTGCCCGATTCCCTTGGGTGGGCCTCGGGCAGCAGCTCCGTGCGACCGCGATCCTGGACGCGAACGGAAACTACGACTGGGTGGATTTCGAGGGACCGCGCGAGCAGGCTCAAGTCACCCGAGTCGCCTTGGCGTCGGCGCGCGAGCGGCGAGAGTTTCGCGCCCGCATCATCGACCTTGCTGGGCTCCCGCTCGCCGATCGTTGGCTGCAAGCCGAGATGCGCTACCGCAGCCACGGGGAAGCGAGCCTGCAACGCAATTACTTGCGTACCGATGCGGACGGAGTCGCCCATCTGCCGGCGGGCACCGGCGACGACGATCTGCGCGCCGATTTTCTGAACGGCGAATTGCGGCTTTACCTGGCGGGTCCGGATCGCACACTCTGAGGCGGCTGGGTGGCGGTGCCCGCATTTCCCTCGCCGGGGGTCCACGAACTCGGCGACTTCGAGGTCGCGCGCTTGCCGAACGCACTCGAGGTGCAGATTCTGACCCCGGATGGGAAACCGATAGGTGCCCGGCCATGGATCCTGAAGCGCTCACCCGAATCTCCGAGCGGCTTACCGTGGTGATCCCGGTCGCGACACCGGAGTCCGT
This sequence comes from Planctomycetota bacterium, assembly GCA_040264055.1. Classification (GTDB taxonomy): domain Bacteria; phylum Planctomycetota; class UBA1135; order UBA1135; family UBA1135. Next base: position 2,461 of record JBDQJC010000089.1, on the reverse strand, counting down.
CCGTCCCGTCGTCGAGGTCAATGAAACCGGCATCCCGCTTTGGACCGGCGAATCGATTGAGGTCGACGCTGGCGAACAAGTCGACCTCGGGGTGATCGATCTCACCGGCAAGATTCGCGAGCTGAAGCTGCGCATCGTCGACCCGAAAGGCGCAAGGGTCGTGCCGGTGAGAATCCAACTCAATCTCAACCGTCAATCCTATGGGTGGAGTCTTTCGCAACCGTACCAAATGCAATTCAGCACGCTGGTTCCCGGCCCGGTGGGTGGCGAAGTCTGGGCGTATGGCTACCAAAGCACCAGATTCCCGCCGCAGGCCTGGGAGGTCACTGCGGTGAGGAGGTCGTTGAGCACTTGCGGCTAACACAAGACCTGGTACAAAGAGTGGGGGCTGGTCATGATATTGAGCTACCTTGTGGCAGTGGCCCGCGCGTACGAACCATGATCTTCCGCGATTCTTCAGGAGCCGCAATTGGTGCTACTGAGTATGAAATTGAGTGCGAGGATGCTTGTTAGTATGCGGACAGCAACTGTTGCACTTCTTGTGATTGGCGCCCTAATAGCTTGTTGGGTCATGTTTGGTGGCGCTGGGAACGGGAACGCAGTAGAAGGTGTCGGGCCTAGCGGGAATTCGCAAGTTAGCCGTAATACGAGTTCGCGTTCTATTGAGCCTCCTTTGCTTGCTGCAGACGGTTCACCAGAGCGAACGGGTGAGGATACCTCCGCTTCCGTAATGAATGGAAAGGGCGTCAAATCGAAATGGTGGGAGCAAACGTCCGCCATTGATGAGGCAAGGGTGGCCTACCCGGAGTTCCTGGAGGCAGCGCGGGAAACGGCGCGCGAATACGCATTGAGCGGGATGGGAAACCTGATCTTGGAGAAAACGTTTCGGCGTGAGGTGTTCCGATCTGGCGATTTGACTTTCATGCTTGAAGACTTTGGCGAACTCGACGAGTTTGAGGCTGCGAAAGTTAGCGACGCGCTACAGGTCATTGCGGCACGGGCGGATAAAGTTCTCTACAACCCTGATCTGTCCGAGCGGCAAGAGGATCAGGCCTTGGAGGGTGCCCGTGACGCTCCTCTGGAGTTTCCTCCCAGCGCTCTTGCTTCAGCGCTCTTGCCAACAGGAGCCGTACTCGCAGACGGGTACCAAGAGCGCTTGTCAGCACTTTACCTGGAGTACTTGCCAAGACCCGCAATGGCAAACTCTGAGGAAGAACTTGTGCAAGATGCAGTGCTTAGGTCTTTGCTTCAGGGAGGAGCTTCGTTCGATGAGGTTATTCAAGGTAGGGAGCACTGGAACCGGGTTTCTTCCGAAGTAGATGGCGTCCAAGCTGACCTTGCACAAATAAATCGTGAATTCTTGATCGACTTCGAATCAGCTCTGCAAGGCCTTTTGATTCAAGAGTGAGTTTAGAACTCCTATGCAAGGAGGCGCATGCGCCTCCTTGCATACTATTGGTGGCACCGCTGTCGCGGCTTTGCCGCGGCGGCGGCAGCTCGATGGGTTTAGTAGTTTCCCTCCGACGCCTCTTTCAGGATGGCGTTGTCGAGCGACAGATCAGCGACAACTCCGCGTAGTCGTCCGTTTTCCTTTTCGAGCTCCTTTAATCGTTTGGCCTGGTCTGAGTTCAGGCCGCCGTATTGCTTGCGCCAGCGGTAGTACGTCTGCTCGGTGACTTCGATGGCCTTGCAGGCTTGCGCGACTGTTTCGCCGCGTGCGATACGGACCTCCGCTTCGCGGAGCTTGGTGATGATCTGATCGATCGGGTGTCGTTTGCGGGACATGTGCCGCCTCCTCTTGAGTTGAGGTCCAGTCTAGAGGTGAGGACTCTCACATAGCTTGGACCAGTTCTTGGGGGGCTGGTCAACTGCATTTCCGTTCATGCTGGAACTGTTCGCACGCGTCCCTGATTTGCTTGGCTCAGACGTCGTTGGTCATCTCACGCCAGTTCCAGTCGATGACGAGGTGTCGAGCCTTTCCGCGATTCTTCTCGATGGTGATTACTACGCATGGACACACCAAGGAAGAATCGAGGTCAACGACCTTCCCGTTGTGCGGCCCGAACACCTGATTCCGCTTAAGGTGAGAGCTTGGCTTGACCTTACGCGACGGGCGGGCGAAGGAGAGAGCGTGGACAGTCGGGATATCCGCAAGCATAGGAATGATGTCTTCCGGCTCTTTGCGGTTGTCGACCCGGAATACAAGGCCGCACCGGCAGAGTCGATTCAAGCCGACATGCGAGAGTTCATGGCTCGCTTGAAGGAAGAAGTCGTTGACTTCAAGAACCTAGGCCTCTCCGGCATGACGCTGGAGTCGGCTTTGCATGCCCTCGGCCTTGCCTATCTGGACAAGGTCTAGGAGTGAGTCGCGCTTACACACCCGCCGGCATCGTGCCGACGTTGCGCAGTGGCCAGAGCGAAGTGCGCTTGGGGCCAGCCAGCCATTCGCGCATGGCTTCTT
>JBDQJC010000088.1:0-10222 GCA_040264055.1 Planctomycetota bacterium | reverse complement strand
GGCCCGGTCGAATAACGACCGAGTATTGCTGACTCGGTAACGGGGCGCCGTGGCCCGATTCAGGTGACACGCGCACGAGGAATGCCCCCGTTCGAAGTTCGCGGGAGATCCAGGTGCCGTAAGCGCCTGTGCGAGCATCGAGCAACCAAGCGCCATCGTGCGAAAAGACTTGGACCGCAGTGCGTGGCATGCCCACCCCATCCGGGCCGAGCGCAGTGACCAACAACTCGCCTTCTGCGGGCCATTCCAATTCGCCGAGGTCGAGGTTTTTGCCATCGGAGCAAAGTGGGCCCAGGGACCAAGAGCCACGCGTGGAGCTAAGCAAACGCACTTCGAGGCCAGGCGCGGGGATCGACCAGCTATTCAGCCCGCGTTCGACCGTGCCAAGTTGCTGTTCGGCGTATCCGGCCCCCGAGACCAGCACCCGAACTTCTTCCCTGTTGCGCAGCGCGAGGCGGAAGGTGACTTGAGGGAGGCTTCGGTCGAGTTCGGGCCAAGCCTGAGTTCCCGGTGCGACAAACACAGAGTGAATCGTCGAGCCGACTCCGGCGCGATCGACCAACTGCATGCGTGAGACCCCAGCGGGTACCCACGGGCAGTCGAGATGCGACTCGACGCTGAAAGTGCGCGTGCCCACCCCAAGCGGGGTGAGTTCAAGGTACATTTCGGCCGGAGCATTCGGCATCGGGCCGGCGAAGCGGCCGAGGCCTGGAATGACGTAAGTCTGAATCTCGTCGGATGAAACCGTGCGCAGCGCGCCGCGATGGACCCGCGTGCCTGCTGAATAGACATTGACACAGTACTCGGTGTCATCGAGCAGAATCGGCTTCACGGACGCGATGCCATCCGCATCGACGGTGGCCGAAAACGGCACCCAATCGTAGGGCGTATGGGCAAACTCCAAGCGCAGGCCGACCAGGGCTTCACCATCAGGTGATTGCACGCGTATCTGCCGTGCCTTGCCGGGTTCGAGCTGAAAATCGGCCTGGTACTCCTGGCCAGCGCGCAGGAATGGCAATGCAGCGGTCTTACTTTCGTATCCGTCCAAGAAGGCGATCGCGAGGAGGCCCTCGCCCGTCACCGTTACCTGTTCGTTGCGATAACGGCCATCGGCATCCGTCACAGCATCGCCAACGGAGCTGCGCACGCCTCGATCATCTTTGACCATGGCCGCGATGAAGACGCCTTCCATGCCCTTGCCATTTGCGTCGGTGACGCGGCCAAATAATGTTGCGGCCGATTCAAGCCGGAGAGTCAGTCGGCCAACCGGGGCTTGTTGATCGCGGGTGACCACCCCAAAGGGGCCACGCGGTTTCACCCACACAAATAGGCGGGCATCCGGGACAATATCGAAGACCGCGATTCCTTGGGAGTTGGGCGAACTGGACTGTTGGAAATAGCGGCGAATCAAGCGGTCGCGCCAGCCGAGAGTTGGGTATTCCAGGTCGGCCCCTTCGCGCGAGATCACGACGGAGGCAGCCATGACCCCGCCGTCGTCCTGATCAAGAATCTCAACTTCGAATGGGAGACAGCTTTCCAGTGAGATCTGATCTGGGAGGGATTGACCTTCGAGGAAGTAATGCGCCGGGTGGTGCCCCGGAGCCTCGATCCAAAGGAAGTAATGATGCTCGCTCGGCAGGCTGAGCGAGAGTTGACCGTCATCGAAGCGAGCTTGTTGTAAGCGGCCCAGTCGGTGCAATTCCGTGGCCGCAATGGTCAGCTGGGATTGCAGTGCTTGTACGAGTTCTTCATTGAGTTCGAGCCAATACGCTGTGCCCCAGACGGTTTGGCCGCTCTCGCTCTGGACTTCGGACTGAATGTGTTGTTGAGCGAGGTTTCGGTTTTCGGCGCCGGGCTCGGGCGGTTGTCCGTTGTCGGGCAGGGGGTCTGAGCCCGCTTCGCGATCGCCGGATTCTGCGAGCTGGGTCGCACCTCGGTCTTCGGGCGTTCCCGCTGGCGTCGGGTCGATCCAACGCCAAGTCATGGCCAAGCCAATGATGAGCAAGGCAAGGAAGGGGAGCGAACGCCGCAACATATTCGTCCGGGAAGCACAGCGTACCCAGACAGAGCGGAGTCTTGCCAGCCGCGAAGGCGCTCGACCCCTAGGGGGGATTTGTTTCCTCACACCCGGTAGACGGGTACCGCATCCCGAGGTGACAGAGAATGCTGGATCGAGCAGACCCGGCCTGCTGAGTCCGATTCCTCGTTCCACCAAATATTGTTTGTTTGAATCTGTTCCGGTCGCGGGCCCGACCCGCGTCGGGAAGCCCTTATTTCAAAAGGCATTCCGCAGCTTGCCGTCGAGCGCGTTGCAGGCGAAGCGTCCTTGAATCTTGGCCGATTCATTTGGATGCACTCGATCGAGCGCATCTAAGCCGCTATATAAAAACAACTTAGGGGCCACCCTCGGAGCAAACAAGCGTTTGAATCATGCGCTCTTGGATGAAATCGCCGACAATCCTCGTCCAAGCGAACCTCATCGGAATCCGGGGAAACAGCGTTCTACGCTGGGATGGGAGAGGAGAAGCGTCGAGCGCATGAAGCCAAGTCTGCGTTCGAACGAGTTTGGAAACCTGGGCTAAATCACCTCCAACGGCACCGAAACGCTTGGCTCGTTTCGGCTCGCCACCAACGCGCACCAGCGGGTTCGCAGGCTATGATCCCGGCGTGATTGCTCGCCTCCTCGCGGTTTCTGCCCTTTCGACGCTTTCGCCAAGCAAGGAGTCTGTTGCACCACAGCAACCCGCCCCGGTGGTCATCAAGGAAGCCGGGCCGCGCGAATGGAAGCCGGCGGTGCGTACCGAAATCATCCAGCCAAAGCGCACGGCCCGTTTCGATTTGGAAGGCAAGGCTCGAGAGCGCAAGCAAGGGGGCAACCCGCGCGAGCTGAATGGACTCTTGGTCTTCGACGGTGCGACCGATGGCAATCGCCAGGTCGATCCGCAAGTTGCGGTCGGTGGCGGCCATGTGCTGACGGGAACCAATTCAGGTTTCATTCTCTACACCAACCAAGGCGAGTACGTACGCGGCGTCAGGCAGAACGTCTTTGAGACCGGCATTGACCCGAAGATGTTCTTCGATCCGAACAACCGCGTGTTTGGCTTTGACCTTTGGTTCCCCTGGGACGATGCCAAGCTCAAGCCGGTGCGGATCGGGATGTCCGAATCGGACGATCCGCGCGGTGCCTGGAATACCTACTCGGTGCCCGCGCCAAATGGGGTGGACGGTGGCGCGATTGGCTGCAGCGCAAAATGGGTGGGCTATAGCTTCCCAGGCGGACCCGAGCGCACCTTCGTGATGCGCAGCGCCGATTTGAAAGCGGGCAAGCCGGCCAAGGTCTGGCATTTCGAGGGCAGCTTGGGGCACCCCGTGCTCGGCCAAGATGCCGAAGACGCGCTCTACTTCTTGCAAGTTAGTAGCAAGCACTTCACGGTTCGCCGCGTCGTCGAGCGCGATGGCGAAGCCGTAGTCGAAATGATGGGCCAAACCGAACACGGCCTGCAGTCGATGGGTGGTCCGCCGCCGTCGCCGCAACGCGGCACCGAGCAAACCACCGCTTCGGGCGATCGCAATCCGAAGAACGTGGTGTTGCAGGGCGGCTACCTGTGGTTTTCGCAGACGGTCAACCACAACGGGCGCGCGGCGGTGCGCTGGAATCAGATTGCTAAGGACGGCAGCTTGGTGCAGAACGGCATGCTCGCCAGCGAGAGCTCGAGCTACATTCAAAGCAGTCTTGCCGTGAACAAGAACCTTGACGTGCTCGTCGGCTTCCAAGAAACCAACGCCGAGATGTACATTAGCCCACGCTGCGCTTGGCGGCGCGCCGGCGATCCGGCGGGCACTTTGCGTGAAATCGTCTCCTTAGGGGAAGGCCAAGGCTTCACGGATGGGCGCTCCTGGGGCGACTACAGCGGCAGTTGTATGGACGGCGATGACCACACCACTTTGTGGACGGTGCAGTCGATCACTTCGCCGGAAGGCAAGGGTCACACCGTGGTGGCTCGCGTGCGGTTCGAGCCTGAGAACGGCAAATAGACAGGGCTGGCGGTAGAAGTCGAGAAAAACCGTTTCTTGGGTTAGCTTGAAGTGGCGTGGATTCCACGCCTCTCTCCCTGTCGAACTCATGAAATCACTTCCCCTAATTTTTTCTTTGGCTTTGCTTGCCGCGCCCGCTGGTGCACAGCAAAACCCACCCCTTTCCGGGCCGGCTGTCGGCCCTTCGCCATTCAACTTTGGTCTCAGTTCCACTTCGGATCTGACTCCGCCGGATGCAGCCGCTCAGATCGGCGGGAGCACCGGTTCCCCTTGGGGCTGGTTGAATGTCGCCAACGGGCCACTCACTCTGAATGACGCCCTGACCGGCGTTCCGATTGAAGACGGAGCTTGGGCAAACGCTCATGTCGATGTTGTGATCGAAGTGAAGTTTGCCGGCGGTGTCACCAATGGCCCCGGCGATGACATGGCAATGGTCGATGCCCAGTTTGATGTTGGCGTCTATTCGATCTCTTCCAGCTACGACGGTTTCGCCGCAAGCTTGACGGTCGATACAGCGACGGGCGACATCTGCACGACGGTCGACTACTACTACGAGCACAACGCGGGTGGGCCCTTTGGCGCCAATGTGGTAGCCAAGCGCTTCGACCTTAGCGACTTGGGTGTTCCGGCCGGTACGACGGTGACGAACTTCCGCATCGCGATGTTGAACGCATCCTGCGATCCGGTCACCCTTGCCAAGATTGACTCTTCAGGATCTGGCTTCCATCTTGATGTCAGTGCCTTGGTCGCTGGGCAGCCGGGCACCTTCACCTTGACCGGCGCAACTGCGAATGGACGCGTTGGTTTGGCCTACTCCTTGTTCGGGCCGGGGCCAACCTCGGTGAACACCGGAGTCTGTGGCTTCATGTCAGTCGACCTGAGCGCTCCTGTGAAAGTGTTGGCGATCGCGGCGGCCGATGCGAATGGCAAGTACGCATTGACACGCAATATTCCTGCCGGCGCAAGCGGGCGGCGACTTTGGGTGCAAGGATTGGACTTTGGCACCTGCGCTTTGAGCAACCTCGTCGCAACGACGATCAACTAGGCGCAGCCCACCCTGCTAGGCTGGACCGATGCGTTCCATCACGCGTTGGTCCAGTCTTCTTGTTTTGCTTGGCGCGGCGGCCTGCACAAGTGTGCCCGCGGAAACGCGGGCGGCGATTCCCTTCTTGATTGCGCCGATTACCCCTGCGAGTTGCGAGGCGGAACTCGCGGCCCTGCAGGCGATCGGCGGGCGTTCTGCGCTGAACGCAGAGCAAACCGAAGCGACTTTGCGTTACCTCGAGGCGCGCATGGCCGAGCTTGGTTACGAAAGCTATCGAGAAGACGCCGGCGAATTCGGCTTGGTCAAACAGAGCAATCTCTTCGCCGAGATTCGCGGCTTCGCCGAGCCAGATGTCATCTGCGAGATCGGCGCCCACTTTGACACGGTCGGCCGCTCCCCCGGTGCCGATGACAACGGCAGTGGAGTGGCCGGAGTCCTTCAAGTAGCGGCAGCGTTGCGCGGTTTTCGGCCCGAGCGCACCATTCGCTTCTGCTTCTTTGCCGCCGAAGAAGTCGGCTTGCGCGGGAGTGCTGCGCATGTCGCCTTGATCATGGAGCGTGGTGAACAAGTCGACGGCCTGCTCAACCTCGAGATGATTGGCTTCTTCAGTGAAGAACCGGATAGCCAAGACGCGCCGATCCGCATCCCGATCATCGCCTCGCTTCCGACCACTGCTGATTTCATCCTGGTCGCGGGCAACTTCGATTCAGGCGGACTCGGCAACATCTACGAGCGCTGCATCGATCGCTATGTGCCTGAGCTGAAATACTACAGCGCCAACCGCATCGCCGGCTTCTTCGCCGACGCGGCGCGCAGCGATCATTCCAGTTATTGGGACGCAGACCTGCGCGGCATCATGATTTCGGATACTTCCGAGTTTCGTAACCACCACTACCACCGGCCTAGTGACACGATCGAAACGATCAATTTCGAATTTCACTCGCGCGTGACCCAAGCCGCGGCCGCGACCATGGTCGAGTGGGCGGGGCGGGCTGCCTCGAAGGATTAAAGCTTCGGATAGTCGACGGTCACCCTGGTGCGTTCGGTGTTCGCGGGAACTTGCTGCGAGTAGTCGACTTCGCCCTCGGGAGTTGTGTGCACCAGCGTGAATGCTGTCACCGGGACGAATTCCGATTGGATCGCATTGCCTGGCGGAGCTGGGAATCGCCAATGCTAGGATCGAAAAGCCGTTCCTCGCTCATGCGCAAGTTTCTTCCCGCTGTCGGCATTCTGCTTGCCTTGCTTTGCGCGTGGTTGGTGTATTCCCAGCCGACTGCAGATTGGGGCAACGCGGGCGCGGCTTCCGAGGTTCAGGAAGATCGTGCTGGGAAGCCTGCAGCGGAGATTCGTAGCGACGAGCTGACTGCCGCTGAGCTCGATCAAGCGGCCGCGAATCTGGGCGGCGCGGAAGCCGAAAGCCGGCGTCAGGCAATCTCCAATATCCCCGAAGGCATGGCTGAGATCGGGGTGAAGGTGATGGTGGCGAAGTCGAGCCAGGCGATCATGGCGATCGAAGTGCGAGCGCAAAGGATCGGAGGCATCGGCTCGACCTTCGGCGATGCCATTCGGCCGATCGAAAGTGTGCGCACCAGCCAGAATGGCGAAGCGACGCTGCGGGTACCGGCGGGTGCTCCCCTCGTGATTTCGACTGGCGGGCCGGGCATGGACTCGGTCATCCTTTCTCCTGCCGGCGAGGTGAACGACTTGGAATACGAGCTGGCGAGTCAAGAAATCGAAGCTCTGCAGCCAGGCGAGAAGATCAACATCGCTCTGCGTCTCACAGAATGGCGCGACCTGCACTGGTTCCAAGTGGTCGATGGCACGAGTGGTGCTCTATTGCCGAGTGCGCGAGTGCTCGAGCCACGCATGGCGGAACAAGATGCGGACGAGCAGGCCCGGCTATTTGTCGCCGAAACGAATGACTACTTTGGACCACCGGTTGTGATCCTCGGCTGTGAAGGCTATGGCCCTTGCCGAGTCAATCTGAAAGAAGGCGGTACCACCGCCGAACAAGCTTTGCGGGTCGAATTGTTTCGGTCGGCAAGCTTGCAGCTCACGGTCTTGCAGAATGGTCTGCCGCTGCACAACGCTCGGATCGCGATGCACTACGCTCGGACCGATGGCGAAATCCTGGCCCCCAATCGGTCGCAATGGGGGGGCAAGCCTCGCATGGCTCCGTTTTGGGGTGATACCAATGAACAAGGCCAGCTCTTGTTGCAAGGATTGCCGGCGCACCATCCGCTGGTGTACGGAACTTCCGGCTCGTTTGGCACGGATATTTCTCAAGCTGCGCCCGGTGTGATCACGCTGCAGCCGGGGGAACAACGCCACATCACTTGGGAGGTTGGTCAACGGCAAGACTTACGCGGGCGAACAATCGACGCCGACGGCAGTCCTGTCCATGGGGCCGAGGTCTGGCTGTTGAACGCACAGTTCCAGCATGGCGTCGAAGTCGATCAGGCCAATGTGACCGATTGGGTCGGGCACTATCGGATTGCTTCCGCTTCGACCAATGAACTCGGTGAGTTCTCCTTTGTTGAGATCCATCCGGGGGATTATTGGCTCGCACTGGCACCGACCGAAGATCCAGCGCATTTGGCAACTGCGCGTCGCGTGAGCGTGCCGCCGCTCACGGCTCCGCCCTTCGTCGAATTGCAGTATTCAAGCGGAGCGATGGTGCACGGTCGATGCGTGACCTTGACCGGTGACCCGCTCGCGGGGGTCGAGATCTTCGCGATGGGGATGGAAGGCCGCGCGACTTTCCAGGCGCAGTCGCAAGAGGATGGGCGATTTGAAGTCGGACCGTTCACGGCAGGCTCGAAGGTTCAGTTCTTTGTTTTTCATGATTCCGAGGGATATCAGATATCCGATCCCGTCACTGCGATCGCCGGTGATGGTCAGGAAGTCATCTTGCGCATGGCCCAGGGCGGCACGATTCGAGGTCGTACGGTCAACGATGCGGACGGTAAGCCGATCGACATTGGCGTCACGATCAGTTCGCTCGAAGCGGGGGGCGCGTCAGGCACGACCTCTGGCCCTCGGGGCGTCTTTGATTGGAGCGGATTAGCACCGGGCACCTGGCGGGTGATCGCCAAGAACAAGAGCGGATGGGTGGGAGTCTCGCAACCGATCGTGCTAACCGCAGCGGGCACGGTCGAAGATGTGGAAGTGCGTGTCTCGCCAGGCGGAACCTTGGTCGTGGAAAGTGAGGGCGAGGCCGCCGGCACGCTTCGATTGAGTTTTGAAGGATGGACGGTCGACTTCATCACGATTGGACCGGGAGAGCGCCAATCGATTTCGGTGCCCCTTGGAGTGATTGAGATCACGCTGCTCAATGGTGATCCCGAGCCCCCTTCGGTCGGCAAAGTTACGGTTCTGGCGGGCAAGGTCGAGACCTTCCTTTTGAAGTCGGACTCTTAGCGCCGGGCTTTGCCTGCTAGGATCGCAGGCCTTTTCGCGGTCGCCTCATGCTCCGATCTCTCGCTTCATCTTTCCTTCTGCTTGCGCTGGTCTTGCTCGCGCGTGAATCCACCGCGCAAGATGCCCCGTCGCAACGGAACATCGTCCTGATCGTCGCCGATGATCACGGTTGCGATACCGGTGCTTATGGCAACCCCGATGTCAAGACTCCGCACTTGGATGCACTTGCCGCGCAGGGCAGCTTGTTCACCCATGCTTTTGCGACCACGGCAAGTTGTAGTGCAAGCCGGAGCGTGCTTTTGACGGGTTGGCATAACCATCGCACCGGTCAATTCGGACACGCCCATGACTTCCACCACTTTGAATCCTATGCGCACTTGCGTAGTTTGCCGATGCTGTTGGGAAGGGCGGGATACCACACCGCGCGGGTGGGCAAGTCCCACCTTGCGCCCACCGAGGCTTACCCCTTCGAAACGATAATCGACGCGCAAGCGCGCAACCCCGTCGAAATGGCCGAGCGCAGCCGCGAGGTCTTGACTGCCGCGGACGGTCGTCCGTTCTTCTTGTACTTCGCGACCTATGACCCGCACCGAGGCGGCAAGCCTGGAGGCTTCACGACGACGATTGATGAATCCGATCGTTTTGGCAACCGGCCAGAGGGCGGTTATCCCGGAGTGACTCCGGTGAAGTATGCCGCGGAAGACCTGCAAGTGCCTGCGTGGTTACCCAAGACACTGGTGAGCCAACGCGAGCTGGCGCAGTACTACCAATCGGTGTCGCGAGTGGATCAGGGCGTGGGCCGGTTGATGGAGATCTTGAATGAAACGGGGCGTGTCGACGACACGCTGGTCCTTTACCTCTCCGATCATGGCGCCGCTTTCGCCGGCGCGAAAACGACGGTCTACGAACCGGGCATTCGATCACCGTTGATTGTGCGCGAGCCGGGTGCAAGACCGGGCGTCGTAAACCGCGCCATGATCTCTTGGGTCGACATCACGCCCACTTGTTTGGATTGGGCGGGGGTGAGCTTGCCCGTGTGGAGCAAAGCCGAACAAGCCCCGTTAGCTGCGCGCTTGCCGCAGGAAAGCCTGCACGGGCGCAGCTTCCTCGCCATCATTGACGAAGCGCATGCAAGTGGCTGGGATGAAGTCTATGCCTCGCATACCTTTCACGAGATCACAATGTATTACCCGATGCGCGTGGTGCGTGAGCGTCAGTACAAACTGATCTGGAATCTAGCGCATGGTTTGCCTTACCCGTTCGCAACAGACCTTTGGATTTCGTCGACTTGGCAGCAGTCCATGCAAGTGGGAATGGAAGCGCTCTATGGCCCACGTAGCGTGCAGGACTATCTGCATCGGCCGAAATACGAGCTTTATGATCTGCAAGCGGATCCTTGGGAAAGCGAGAACCTCGCCGCGGATCCGAAGCACGCAGCGACCTTGGCCCGCCTCATCGAGAAGCTACACGCGTTTCAGGTCGAGTCGCACGATCCCTGGAAGGTAAAGCAGTTCTACGAGTAATCGATTCTCAATAAGCATTTGCGGAGAGCGCTGCAGAGATGCGTGGTATTTGTAGAGACCCCCTGCTTATGGATCGTTCTCCCCTTAGCTCGAACGTAGATGATGCCGTGCATTATCTCGCAGTCGCCGTTGGCGCGATGATGTGGGCGTCTTTGGTGGTGGTCGCAGCCTCTGCATTGACGACGGTTGCTCACGGTGG
>JBDQJC010000087.1:0-10529 GCA_040264055.1 Planctomycetota bacterium | reverse complement strand
GTTGTCGCAAGTCGTCGACCAAACTAACCCGCTGTCGCAACTTGCGCACGAACGCCGGCTTTCGGCGCTTGGTCCGGGTGGTTTGAACCGGAAGCGTGCGGGCTTCCAAGAACGAGATGTGCACATCTCGCACTACGGTCGCCTGTGCCCAATCGAAACGCCGGAAGGCGCGAACATCGGTCTGATCTCTTCGCTGTCGCTTTACGCGGTGGTCGACGATTACGGTTTCCTGACGACGCCGTATCGCGTGGTCACCAAGGGTAAAGTCACCGACGAGGTGGCCTTCCTGCGCGCTGACGAGGAATACGATGTGGTCTTTGCTCCGGCAGATAGTCGGGTCGAAGGCTCGAAGCTGACTCCCGACGAAGCTGGCTACGTGATGTGCCGTCACCACGGCGAGTTCACGCTCAAGGAAGTCGACTCGGTTCAGTACATCGACATCGACCCGGGCCAGATTCTGGGTATCTCGGCAGCACTGATTCCCTTCCTCGAGCACGACGACGCAAACCGAGCCTTGATGGGTTCGAACATGCAGCGTCAGGCCGTGCCGTTGATCCGTACCGAGCCGCCTTTGGTCGGCACCGGCATGGAGCGCGCCGTGGCGCACAACTCGGGGTGGGTCGTCAAAGCGCGTCGCGCGGGCACAGTCGAGTACGTCGATGCCAACAAGATCAAGCTCGTTGAAGAGACCGAGCCTTACCACCTGCGTAAGTTCCAAGGCACCAACGAGCACACTACTCTGAACCAGAAGCCTCTGGTCAAGGTGGGGGACAAGGTTGCCAAGGGCGAGCTGATTGCCGATGGTCCGTCGACTCACCATGGTGAGCTGGCGATCGGCAAGAACCTGCTCGTCGCCTTCATGTCCTGGGAAGGCTACAACTACGAGGATGCCATTGTGGTGTCCCAGCGCCTGGTCAAGACCGACACCTTTACTTCGGTCCACATTCACAGCTTCGAAGCCGAGATTCGCGAGACGACTCTGGGCAAGGAAGAGTTCACGCGTGATATCCCGAACGCGGGTGAGCGCGCGCTGCGCAATCTGGACGAAAGCGGCATTGTTCGCATCGGCACGCGTGTCGGACCGAACGACATTCTTGTCGGTAAGATCGCGCCGAAGTCGAAGACCGAGCTGACTCCAGAAGAGCGCTTGCTGCACGCCATCTTCGGTCGTGCTGGTGAAGACGTGAAGAACGTTTCGCTGAAGCTGCCTGCGGGTGTCCACGGTGTCGTGATTGGTGCCCAGCGTTTTAGTCGCAAGGTCAACATGACCGCGACGGAGCGGCGTGCCGCACACGAGCAGATTCGTTCGATTGAGAACGAATACGACGACGTTTTGCGTCGCGAACTGCAGGCCTGTGTGACCGAGCTCAGCGAGTACATCGGCGAGCCGCTCAAGCTGCCGAAAGCGCGCAAGCCGATCGAAATCACCGAAGCAACCTTGTTTGGTGATCTGAAAACCATCCAGGAGTTCCTGAAGACCTTCTCAGAAGGCCTCGATCACCCTTCGCGCCGCACCAAGGCCGAAGAGATCGTGCGGGCACACTTGGATCGCATCGAAGACAAGGAAGCTTGGAAGACCAAGATGGCAAGTCGACTTTCGCGCGGGGATGACCTGCCGAACGGCGTGCTGGAAATGGTCAAGGTTTACATCGCTACCAAGCGCAACTTGTCGGTCGGCGACAAGATGGCCGGCCGCCACGGCAACAAGGGTGTGATTTCGAAGATCCTGCCCGAGCAGGACATGCCCTTCTTGGAAGACGGCACGCCCGTCGACATCATCCTCAACCCGCTGGGCGTGCCTAGCCGGATGAACGTCGGCCAGATTCTGGAAACTCACCTTGGCTTCGCAGCCATGAAGGGTGGATTCCGCGCCATGACGGGGGCCTTTGATGGTGCCTCGGAAGCAGACATTGAGAATGCGCTACGCGATTCGGGTCTCCCCGATAGCGGCACGCACGAAGTGTTTGATGGCCGAACCGGCTCGCCATTCGAGCAGCGCGTCTGCGTTGGTTACATGTACATGCTGAAGCTGCACCACCTCGTCGACGAGAAGGTGCACGCACGTTCGACCGGTCCTTACAGCTTGATCACGCAGCAGCCGCTGGGTGGTAAAGCTCGCTTTGGTGGTCAACGATTCGGCGAGATGGAAGTTTGGGCGCTGGAAGCTTACGGCGCTGCTTACCTCCTGCAGGAGCTCCTCACTGTGAAGTCCGACGATGTCGACGGACGCACCAAGATTTACGAATCCATGGTGAAGGGCAAGAACATCCTCGAGTCGGGTACTCCGGTCTCCTTCGAGGTGTTGATGAACGAGATCCGCGGTCTCGGCTTGAATATCAGGCTCGAGAATTCCGAAAACTAGGCCAGTACGGCCACGCCTCATCCCGGCAAATCTAACATCGATGGAACAACCCACCGACACCGCGATTCCGACTCCTGCTCCTCCCGCACCACCTGCTGTTGCGGCGGTCGACCAGCGTGATGCGCTGGCCGTCTCGATTCGATTGGCATCACCCGAGGACTTCCGATCGGCGTCCTTCGGCGAAGTCAAGAAGCCGGAGACCATCAACTACCGCACCTTCCGTCCGGAAAAGGACGGTCTGTTCTGCGAACGGATCTTTGGCCCCGAGCGTGACTACGAGTGCGCCTGTGGCAAGTACCGTGGCCAGAAGCACATGGGCATTGTGTGTGACAAGTGTGGGGTCATGGTCACGACCTCGCGCGAGCGCCGCAAGCGCATGGGTCACATCAACCTGGCTGCCCCGGTTGCGCACATCTGGTTCTTCTCGGTCACACCGAGTCGGATTGGCAACTTGCTCGGAATGAAGAAAACCGAGCTCGAGCGCGTGATCTACTTCCAAGACTACGTCGTCATCGATCCCGGTGAGTCGGAGTTCAAGAAGTGCCAGCTCGTTACTGAAGACGAGTGCCGTCGTGCGCGTGCGCAATATGGCAGCTCCTTTGTCGCCGGGATGGGCGCCGAAGCGATTGCCGAGCTTCTGCGCGGCCTAAACTTGGATTCGGTTGCAGCCGAGCTCCGCGAGGAGATGAAGAACTGCAACTCGAAGCAGCGCATGGCCGACATCATCAAGCGTTTGCGAACGGTTGAGATGCTGCGCGATTCACCGAACGATCCGTCGTGGATGATCCTCGACGTGATCCCGGTCATCCCGCCCGAGTTGCGCCCACTGGTTCGCCTCGACAGTGGCAACTTTGCGAGTTCTGATTTGAACGACCTCTACCGTCGTTTGATCAACCGCAACAACCGTCTGAAGCGCCTCATCGAGCTGAATGCTCCCGAGGTCATCATTCGCAACGAGAAGCGCATGCTGCAACAGTCGGTCGACGCTCTGTTCGATAACGGGCGTTGCAAGCGGCAGGTCATGAGCACCTCGAATCAGCCGCTCAAATCGCTGACCGACATGATCAAGGGTAAGCAAGGTCGCTTCCGCTTGAACCTGTTGGGTAAGCGTGTCGATTACTCGGCGCGTTCGGTGATTGTGGTTGGCCCCGAGTTGCGTCTGCACCAATGTGGTCTTCCCAAGGTGATCGCGCTGGAACTGTTCCAGCCCTTCATCATTCGCCGCTTGAAAGAGTTGCGTTTGGCCGAGACGATCAAGGCCGCTAAGAAGATGCTCGAGCGCCGCGAAGAAGCGGTCTGGGACATCCTCGAGGAAGTGATTCAGAACCACCCGGTTCTGCTCAACCGCGCCCCGACCTTGCACCGTATGGGTATTCAGGCTTTCGAGCCGGTGCTCATCGAAGGCAACGCAATCCAGATCCACCCGCTGGTCTGCCAGGGCTACAACGCTGACTTCGACGGTGACCAGATGGCAGTCCACCTGCCGCTGTCCTTCGAAGCGCAGATCGAGGCTTGCACCTTGATGTTGTCGCCGAACAACGTGTTCAGCCCACAAAGTGGCAACCCGATCATTTCGCCGCACCAAGACATCATTCTTGGTCTGTTCTACATGACCACCGAGCGTGCTCAGTCGAACAACGAGTGGAAAGAGGATGGCTCCGAGAGCATGCAAGCCGTTTACGGCTCGCTGGATGAGCTGTTGCTGGCCTACTCGCATGGCCACCTGGAAACCCACTCCAAGGTGCTGGTGCGCTTCGCGAAGGGTTCGCTGCTTCGCGAGAAGCACGGTTCGCCGATGCGCAAGCTGCTCGCCGACGAGTTGGTCGCCACGACTCCGGGGCGTGCCATCGTCAACGACTGCTTCCCGAACGGGATGGCGTATTACAACTACGCGCAGGACAAGAAGGCCATCTACGATCTGATCAAGGATTGCCATCGCGAAGTTGGCCGCGAGGCCACGCTCGATCTGCTCGACCTGCTCAAGTCGATGGGCTTCAAGTCCGCGACCCGTTCGGGTCTGTCGTTCGCCAAGGACGACATGCTCATTCCGGACAAGAAATGGGAGATCATCGCCACCACCCAGAAGCAGGTGGACCGCGCACAGAACGACTTCCAAGAAGGTCGCATCACGAACGCCGAGCGCTACGCGCACGTGCTTGACCTCTGGACTTCGGCTCGTGACGAGATCTCGAGCGAGCTCCTGGAGCAGCTCAAGAACGAAGTCCGCGATGGGCGGCCGTACCTCAACCCGGTCTTCGTCATGGCGCACTCCGGTGCTCGTGGTGGTGTGGACCAGATTCGTCAACTATCCGGAATGCGTGGTCTGATGGCCAAGCCGTCCGGTGAGATCATCGAGACGCCGATTCGCGCGAACTTCCGCGAGGGTCTGCACGTGCTCGAGTACTTCTCCTCGACGCACGGTGCGCGTAAGGGCTTGGCTGACACCGCGCTGAAGACGGCCGACTCCGGCTATCTGACGCGTAAGTTGGCTGACGTTGCGCAAAACGTGGTGGTCACCCGTCACGATTGCGGCACGCTCGGCTCCGTGACCAAGCAAGCGGTTTACCACGGCGAGAAGATGGTCCTTCCGCTTGGCCGCGCGATCCGTGGCCGTGTCGCTCGCGACACGATTCGCGACCGCATCACCGACGAGTTGGTGGTGGAAGAGGATCAGCTGATCACCCCCGAGATCGCGGCGCGCATCGAGAAGATGGGCTACACCAAGATCCGGGTGCGCAGCCCCTTGACCTGTGAGACCGGTGCTGGAGCTTGTGCGCTTTGCTACGGCGAAGACCTCTCGCGTGGCCAACTTGTTGAACTCGGCTTGGCAGTCGGCATCATCGCGGCTCAGTCGATCGGTGAGCCGGGTACCCAGCTGACCATGCGTACCTTCCACATTGGTGGTACGGCAAGTCGCGCTGTCGAAGTGTCGGGCACCAAGGCTCGTCGTGGCGGCACCGTTGAGTACTACGAGCTGCGCACGGTGAAGAACCCCGATGGCGAGATGGTCGCCCTGTCTCGTACAGGCGCCATGATTGTGAAGGACGCGAAGGGTCGCGAACTCGATCGCTACGACGTGCCACTCGGTGCGCGTATCCACATCGAGCACGGCGAGAAGTGCAAGAAGGGCAGCAAGCTGCTCGACTGGGATGCTCACTTCCTGCCGATCCTTGCCGAGCATGACGGCAAGGTGCACTTCGAAGACGTCGTCGAAGGCAAGACCATGAAGGTTGAGGAAGACCCGACTACGGGCTTCAAGCGAGTCAAGATCATTGAGTCGCGTGGCGAGTTGCACCCACAAGTGCACATCCTGGGCAAAGACAGCGAAGTGCTTTACTACGCCACCTTGCCTGAGAACGCTTACATCGACGTCAAGCAAGGCCAGAGGGTCACCGCGGGTACTCTGATTGGTAAGACGCCACGGACTGCTTCCGGTACCGCTGACATCACCGGTGGTCTTCCGCGCGTGACCGAGCTGTTTGAAGCTCGCACGCCGAAAGAGCCCGCTGTGATGGCCGAGATTGACGGTCTTGTCGAGCTTGGCGACAAGCGTCGCGGCAAGCGCGTCATCGTGGTGCGTTCGGAAGAGGGCGAGGGTGAAGTCGAGCGCGAACACGTCGTGCCTCTCACCAAGCACCTCCGCGTGCACACCGGCGACCGCATCCGCGCGGGTCAGCCGCTGGTCGATGGCCCGCTGCCTCCACACGAGATCCTTTCGGTTCTCGGCGAAGAAGCGGTGCAGGAGTACCTGGCCGAAGAGATCCAGAACGTTTACCGCGCGCAGGGGGTGACGATCGATGACAAGCACATCGAGATCATCGTCAGCCAAATGATGCGCAAGGTTCAGATCGAAGATCCGGGCGATTCGACTTTGCTGCCGAACTCGCTGGTCGACCGTCACAACTACCGCAAGATGCGCGAGCGTTTGATGGACGAAGGCAAGAACCCGCCGAGCCACAGCCCTGTGCTGATGGGCATCACCAAGGCATCGGTTCAGTCGGAATCCTTCATCTCGGCAGCATCCTTCCAAGAGACCACCAAGGTCCTCACCGAAGCGGCGCTGCGCGGCAAGACCGACGAGCTCCGTGGCCTGAAGGAAAACGTCATTCTGGGCAACCTCATCCCAGCCGGCACGGGCTTCCGTGGCTTGCTGCGCACGCGGGTTCAGAAGAACGTCGACTTCTCGCAGTTTGAAGACTTCCCGGCGGCTCCGCCGGCCCATCACGCTGAAGTCTCCGCGGAAGCGGGGGGCGAAGCCTAATCTGTCCTCCCGAGAGCAGCTCTGCTCTCGGGAGACTTGACTTTCCCGTCAGATCTCGTAGGATTTGACGCCCTTTCCCGCCCGATTCCGGGCAAGCGTTCGCGAAGATGCCGACCATTAACCAACTCGTCCGCAAGGGCCGTAAGCCCATTCGGAAGAAGTCGAAGAGCCCGGTGCTCGACAAATGCCCGCAAAAGCGAGGTGTTTGCACCCAGGTCAAGACCATGACCCCGAAGAAGCCGAACTCGGCTCTCCGGAAGGTCGCGCGTGTCCGTTTGTCGAACGGCAAAGAAGTCACGGCTTACATCGGCGGCGAAGGGCACAACCTGCAAGAGCACTCGATCGTGCTCGTGCGTGGTGGTCGCGTTCGCGACTTGCCTGGTGTGCGTTACCACATCGTCCGCGGCACGCTTGACTGTGCTGGCGTCGATGACCGCAAGCAAGGGCGCTCCAAGTACGGCGCTCGCCGCAGCTAGGCCACGGAATCGGTATCAGTCATGCCACGTAGCTACAAGTCCACCGCGAAATACCAGACCCCGGACCCGAAGTTCGGATCGATGGTCGCGACCAAGTTCATCAACCAACTGATGCAAGACGGCAAGAAGTCGACCGCCATGGCGGTCTTCTACGAAGCTTGCGAGTTGGCCTCCAAGAAGCTCGACGAGATTACTCCCGAGGAAGTCTTCGTGACCGCCCTTGAGAATTGCCGCCCGGCAGTCGAGGTTCGTTCGAAGCGCGTGGGCGGTTCGAACTACCAAGTTCCGCGCGAAGTTTCGCCGAAACGCGCCCAAGCGCTGGCGATTCGCTGGCTGATTGGGAATGCTCGCAAGAAGAAGGGTATGCCGATGGCACGCCGTCTCTCCAGCGAGTTCGTCGATGCCTGTAACAACACGGGCGCCTCGGTTCAGTGGAAGGAAAACGTCCACAAGATGGCCGAAGCAAACAAGGCTTACAGCCACTTCAACTTCTAGACGCGACCGCGTCTCGACCTCGCGGGCGGCCGATTTCTCGGTCGCCCGCGCTGCGTTTCACCCCGCTTTGTCCTCCGAGATCATCCTGCTGCGCCTCAACAAGGAGTCACCCAAGAAGTGCTCCTTGACTCCGCTGCGTGAGCGTGCGGAGTGGCCGATTCGCTGGATTCATTGTTCGATCGGCGATGCGGTCGAGGTGGGGGAAGTGACGTTGTTGCACCCCGATGGTGAACCGCTCGGGCCGGCAGACATAACGCGGCCGTTGTTACTGATCGATTCGAGTTGGCGGGATCTCCCGCGGGTTCTGCGTGGGGTCAGCGGTACCTTGCACAAGCGTTGCTTGCCCAAGGGATTGGTCACGGCCTACCCGCGCAAATCGAGCCTTTTCGAAGACCCGGAGACGGGCTTGGCGAGCATCGAAGCTCTGCACGCGGCGGTCGCGATGTTGGGGCAGCGCGATGACCGGCTGCTCGAGGGCTATCACTGGGCGCCGCAGTATCTGCAACAGAACGCTGGCCTGCTTGAACCGACGGGCGCGGCGGATTCTCGGCCGCCCGAAGCCTAGAATCGGTCCATGGATCTCGCGCAGCTGCGCAACTTCGGCATCGTCGCTCACATCGATGCGGGCAAGACGACGGTCTCGGAACGGATTCTGTTCTACACCGGAGTCGAGCACCGCATGGGCGAGGTCCATGAAGGTACCGCGACGATGGACTGGATGGACCAAGAGCGCGAGCGCGGCATCACCATTTCAGCGGCGGTCACGGCTTGCGATTGGCGCGGTTGCCAACTCCAGTTGATTGACACGCCGGGGCATGTCGACTTTACGGTCGAGGTGGAGCGCTCGCTGCGCGTGCTCGATGGTGCGGTAGTGGTCTTGGACGCGGTCGCGGGCGTGCAGCCCCAGACCGAGACGGTGTTGCGTCAAGCCGAGCGCCACGCAGTGCCATTGCTATTCCTGGTCAACAAGATCGACCGACTTGGCGCTGACTTCGCCGAAGCCTGCGCCAGCATCGAGTCGCGCCTTCGCGTGCGGGCGGTTCCGGTGCAACTGCCCATCGGGGAAGGCGACGCCTTCTCCGGAATCATCGATCTCATCAACGAAGAAGCGCTGACCTGGGCCGACGAGCTCGGCAAGGAGCTGCAGCGTGCTGCGATTCCACCAAGCGAGGCCGCGCGGGTCGCCGAGGCGCGTGATCAGCTGTGCAGCGCGGTCGCGGAAGCCGACGAGGCCTTAGCCGATCGCTATTTGGAAGCGGGGCGGCTCGAGGCGGAGGAGATCCGCGCAGCATTGCGGATCGCGGTCCGCGAGCGCCGGATTGCTCCGGTCCTGGTGGCATCCGCGCTTCGCAATCGAGGGATTCAGCCGCTGCTCGATGCCGTCGTCGACTACTTGCCCTCGCCTTTGGAGCGGGCCGCACTCTGGGGCGAGTCGGCCGAAGGCGAGCGTGTGCAACGCTTGCCTTCCCCAGACGAGCCGTGCACAGCGCTGGTCTTCAAGATTCAGCACGAGAGCTTCGGCGACCTTCACTATGTGCGGGTCTTCTCGGGGGTCTTGCGCGTGGGTGACAAACTGCATGTTGCCCGCACCGGCGAGGTCGAACGCGTCGGCCGCATCTTGCAGCTGCACGCCGACCAGCAGAGCGCGCGGCAAAGTGTTGGCCCTGGCGAATTGGTTGCTTTGAGCGGACTCAAGCACGCAGCAACGGGCGACACCTTGTGTGCGCCGGGCAAGCGCATCGCGCTCGAGGGCATGCGTTTCCCCGAGCCGGTGCTCAAACTCACGGTCGAGCCGCGCGAGCCAAGTCAATCCGAGGCTCTGGTCGAAGCCCTGGCTTGCCTCGATCGCGAAGACCCCACTCTGCGCACCAGCATCGATGGGGACACGGGCCAGCACTTGCTCGCCGGAATGGGTGAGCTCCACCTTGAGGTTGTGTTGCGTCGGCTGCAGACCGAGTTCAAGATCCAGGCGCGGACCGGCGAGCCTCAGGTCTCGTATCGCGAAGCCTTGCGCGCTGCGCGCAGCTGCGAGGCGCAGCGCGAGATTCCTTTAGCGGATCATCCGCTTCGGCTCTCCGCTCAGCTGCATCTGCAACCCATCGAGGGCGCGGCGGTCGAGCTGCGGCTCGAGCCGGAGCTGGCACAGCGACTTGGGCCCCTCGCGGCCGAGTTGCCGGCGGACGCGCTCGCGGGTGAGTCGGGCGAGTGGGGGCTTCCGATGGACGGCCTGCGCGTCACGGTCAAGGAGCTCAGTTGGCAGCCTGCCGAACTGCAGCCACCTGCCGGGAGCCTGCTCGGAGTGGTCACGCGCGCGATGCGCACCGGCCTGATCGGTCACACCGAGCTGCGCGAGCCCTGGATGGATCTGCGCGTCGCGGCTCCCGAGGCGGCCACCTCCGCGGTGCTCGCGGATCTCAATATGCGCGGGGCGGAGATTCAGGAGGTCGATCCCAGCCGCGGAGAAATCCGCGCCCGCGTGCCACTTGCCGAGATGTTCGCCTACGCGACGCATTTGAGATCTCAAACTCAAGGCAAGGGCGAGTTCACCCTGAGCCTCGCAGGTTACGCTGCGCCGCAAGGTGCCCGAATCTCGGAACTAGCTGCGAAACTCGGCATTTCCGACCGGGATTCCCCAAGCGAGCCTTGACCTCTCCGGGCCGGTCCATAGAATACTTGGCCCGTTTTACGGGAGAGCCCCGGCAAATCCGGACCGCACCTGGCGACCTTTGAGGCACAGCCAGGCGGATAGAGGACCCGGGGCTACCGTTGCATACTCATGGCACAAAAGATCAAGATCCGGCTCGAGGCGTACGACCACGAGGCCATCGACCAGGCGACTGAGTCGATCATCGAGGCAGCTCGCCTGACGGGCGTCGCTGTTTCGGGGCCGATCCCGCTGCCGACGCGCTGCGAGAAGTACACCGTCCTGCGTTCC
>JBDQJC010000086.1:0-10621 GCA_040264055.1 Planctomycetota bacterium | reverse complement strand
GCGGCCCAGCTTCTACGTACTAGGCAGGACATGCCGTCGCGCATCATTGCTAGCGTGTGATTGATGGGGAACAGCAAGTTGCGGTAATCACGGCGTTTGCGGCTGCTTGTTGTCTTATGAAAGAACGGCCGGCCCCAAGTTGCTCGTCGGCACTCCGATGGATATGTCCGTTTCATGTCCGACTGAAATATCACCGCGGCATCGGGGGCGAGTAGTTGGTTGAGAGCCTCGAAAGTTTGTTGGAGGCAAGCCCGTGACTGCGAACGCCGCTTGCCTTCCGTGATCTGGATTTCGGAGAGTCGCTCTTCTTCTCTTGGCTTGAGTGGCTTCCTCGCAGGAAGAGTCCCCGCGCGGGTATGCACGACAAAGTAGCTCTTCCGTTCGATCAAGACCGCCATGGTGACCGGCTTGAGCTTGCGGTTGTGTTCGAACGTCTCGAGTTCATCGAGCTGGAAAACTCCGCGCACTCCACCGCGATCGCGGCACTTCTTCAGTTGTGCAGCGTGAAAGTCAGCACTTACTTTGGACATCCGGATAAACCAGCGCTCGACGGACTTGCGATTCACTGAAAAGATCCGCGCCGCTTGCCGGCGGGTGACCTTGGAGCACAGCGTTTGCGTTAACAAGTGATGCAGAAAGGGTATGCGATAACGATAGTTACTTTTGAAAGTCTGGGTGCTGAACGTACGTTCACAAACCAAGCAGCGGAACCGTCGCACCCACGCGCCGTCGCACCCGCGGCGGTAACGACCATGAAGGTGGTAGCGAAACGGGATCTCCTCGAACTCGGAGGGACACCCGATGTGGGGACAGAATGGTGGCAAAAACAAGAATGCGTCCTCGAAGTGGCTTCACTCAGAGGACGCGTTCGACGAGGTTTCGTTACAGATGAAACCTCAGTTTCCAACACTCAAAGGGGCCAGATTCAGAAGCCGCTCCTCACCGGGACCCGTTCCGTCGTGATCGCCGAGTTGACGGCGTCCTGGAAACGAGTCTGCAGATCGATCGACTCCAGCACGCGTTTGCGCAGTTCGACGTGGCGGCCACGACGGACTTCATCGCGGAAAGCTTCTTCGCTGATGGGGTCGCGTTCTTCGTGTACCCAAACCAGTCCCATGCCACCGCTGACGCGGAAGGGGCCGTACGCGGCGCCGATCGGTGCGCGGAAGGCGTTTTCCGCGAGCGCTGGGTCGACGACACCGGCAGAGCTTGCGCGGGAGATCCAACCAAGCTCTCCGCTGCGTTTCCGTGAAGTTTCGTCTTCGCTGTAGCGTTCGGCAAGCTGCGAGAACTGGGTCGCGTTCTGGGCCCGTGCGGCGTAGATGTCGAGCTCTTTGGCAGCGCCCACAAAGTCGAGGTCAATCTCGGTGCGCTTTTCTTCGACGGCGCGGATCATCATCCAGGAAACGCGTCGTTTCGTGCCGTATTCGCCTTCGAGCCGCTTGCGTGCGTCCTCGTCGAGGGCATCAAACCAAGCATCGTCATAGACTTCGCGGCTGTAGAGGCGCAGCAAGCCAACGAGGCGTAGCTCGGTGCCCTTGCGCACGCTTTCCAACGTCGCGCCCTGGGTTTGCAGCAGGCCCTCGTAGGTCGCTCCGCCATACGCGGGGTTCTCCGTCACGCGACGGCGACGCCATTCAATCTCGGCTTCCAAGACATCATCGGTCAGGATGACCTGACTGGCCTTGGCCCACGCGGGCATGTAGGCCTCAAGCACGAGCTGCTCGAGGTACTCCTGTTTGCGCATCGGACCCAGAATGTCGGCAATGACTTCGCCGAGTTCCAGCGTGGTCACGATGTAGGGCGAAGCGTGAATCACAAACGCCTCGGGCGCGATTTTGGCGCGTTCCATCAAGGCATTGAGCCGCTGGTCGGTCCACTGCTGCAGTTGCTCCGAACTCACGGCTTGACCTCGCTTGAGGTTCAAGTCCTGACGGGCCATCATTTCGTGCAGCACCGAGTCGCCGAGCAGCTTCTTGAAGCGCTTCATCGTCAGCCCGCGCGAGACAACCAGCTTCTCGAGCTCGTAGCCTTCCGCTTCGGCGGCCGATCGGGCTTCCTCGAGTCGCTCTTCGAGCAACTCCGGCGGGACCGTCAGGCTGCGGCGGTCCGCTTCCAGCTCGACCAGCTGAATCTGCAGCAGGTGGCGCAATGCATCATTGCCGAGCTCTTTGTTCTTGAAGGTGCGACCAAGGAACTCTGCAAAGTTCTTTTCGGTCAGTTGTCCGCCTTCCCATTGGGCCACAAGGCCGTCGGGGAGCTGCGGAGCCGGTTCCTGAATCGAGCCGAAAATCGGCGCCAGGGCGAGGGCGGCGGTCAGAAGCATGCCAGCGAGAGGATACCGACCGCGCGGGGGGCGGGGGTGTCCCGGTCCTTATCGGAGCGATCGGCGCCAGCTTGAGCCAGGCTTCGACACAACTCCTGGGTGAATCCGACCGCACTAAGCGGCGCGGCGACCTCGTTTTTCGAGCATCACCGGGCTCCATCGCGCAAACAGCTCGGTCAGAGCGTCGGGCGAGACGGGCTTGGAGAGGCAGTCGTCCATTCCAGAGGCAAGACAGCGGTCCTCATCACCCTTCATCGCGTTCGCTGTCATGGCAACGATCGGCACCTCCAGGCCCGCGGCGCGGAGTTTCTGGGTCGCCTCAAATCCGTCCAGAATCGGCATTTGGCAATCCATGAAGATCAAATCAAAGCCCTTGCTGCTTGCCAGCTCGACGGCGCGGCTGCCATCTGGAGCGATCTCGACTTCACAGCCATGTTTCGCCAGCATGCGTAGCGCAACTTGCTGATTGACAGGGTTGTCTTCTGCGAGCAGTACACGCCACGGCGACGCGGGCTGGGCGGACACCGCTTCGAGGCTCTCGCCCGCCGGTTCCAGGTCCTCGGCTTGCGCCCGCGCCTCGCGATGCTGTTCTTCAAAGACCTGCCGGGTCAGGAAGTGCTCGAGCGGCACACCAATCGACTGGGCGTGGGCCAACGCGGCAAGAACATCGCGCAGCACTTGGGCGCGGACCGGCTTCACGAGGTAGGCCTGGAAGCCGGCCTTTTCGAAGCGCAGCCGATCGCCGCGCATACCCGACGAAGTCAGAAGAACCAGATCGATCTCTTGGATCACGCGGTCTTCGCGAATCATGCGGCCGAGTTGCTCGCCGTCGGCGCCCGGCATCAAATCGTCGAGTACTGCGACGGCAAAGGGCTTGCCGTCGGCGGCAGCGGCGCGCAAACGCAGCATGCCCTCATCAGCATCGGCGGCGGTCTCGCAATGGATGCCCCAAGCGCGCATTTGTTCGCCATAGACCTGGCGATTGACGGCGAGGTCATCGACCAGGAGCACGCGCAAGCCCTGCAGATCATCCAGGCGCGCGGGCGGGCGGGCGTCTGCGGCGGCCGGCAGCGGCATTTCGAAGCTGAAGGTCGAGCCTTCGCCTTCGATCGAGGTGACGCTGACCGAGCCGTCCATCAACTCGACGAGCTGCTTGCTGATCGCCAAACCGAGGCCGGTGCCACCGTACTTGCGGGTGGTTTCAGCGTTGGCTTGGGTAAAGGGCTGCATCAAGCGTTTGCAGGTGTCGGCTGGAATGCCGATTCCGGTGTCCTGAACCTCGATGCGCAAGCGCTGTGCGTTGACCGCGCGAATACGAACCAAAACGTGCCCTGCATGCGTGAACTTGATCGCGTTGCCGACCAGATTGGTGAGCACCTGACGCACTCGGCCGGCATCGCCAATCACGCTGCGCCGCACTTCGGCCGGGTAGTCAATCGCGAGCTCGACGCCGTTCTCTTCAGCGCGTGCGCCGAGCAGTTCGAGCGTATCGCTGACCAAGTGGTCGAACTCGAAGGGATGCGGTTCGATTTCGAGCTTGCCCGCTTCTATCTTCGAGAAATCGAGGATGTCGTTGATGATCGCGCGCAACGATTCACCCGAGCCTTGGATCAGGCGCAGTTGCTCGCGTTGTTCGGCACTCAGATCTGTATCCCCTAAGAGTTGGGTCATACCGATCACGCCATTCATCGGCGTGCGAATCTCGTGACTCATTGCGGCCAAGAAGTCGCTGCGAGCTTGAATCGCGATTTCAGCCTGTTCGCGCGCGGCGGCGAAAGGCCGGGTCGAGGCATTGGCGATCGCGCCGACCAGCAGGGCGCCGAGCACGCCTTGCATCCAGCCGGGGATGAAGCTCAGCAGGATGATGTGCGAGAGCAGATACAGCGATGCCGCGAGCAAGAAAACCTTGGTCGCCTTGTTCAGTGCAGCCGATCGCGCGTCCATCCGAATTAGGCGGCTTCGCGCTCGATCCGGATCTGACCGCGGCGGCTACAAACACGGAAGCTGGGCTTCGCGCCGCGCGGACCGGCCAAGATGGCCTGGCTGAGCGGTTCTTCGACCTCGCGGTCGATGGTGCGGCGGATTTCGCGCGCGCCAAACTCTTCATGAGTGCCGAGCTCGGCGAGTCGGCGGATCGCGGCGGGCGTCCAGCGCAGGGCCACCCCGGCCGGTGCGATGCGCTCGCGCAGCGATTCAAGTCGGCAGCGCACGATGTGTTGGCAACTGCGATTGTCCAGCGGGCGGAAGGTCACCACGCCGTCCAGGCGGTTCAGGAACTCGGGGCGAAACCCGCGCTGAATCGCTTCTTGGGTGATCATCTGAAAGTCGGATTCGCCCAGTTCGTTGCTGCCAAACCCGAGGCTGCTCGAGGCTTTGCGATAGTCCTCGGTGCCGATGTTCGAAGTCAGCACGATGATCGAACGCGTCATGTCAATCGTGCGGCCTTTGCCATCGGTTAAGCGACCTTCGTCGAGCACTTGCAGCAGCAAGTGATGCAGTCGTACATGACCCTTCTCGACTTCGTCGAACAGAATGACGGACTCTGGGTTCTCAAGTAGGGGCTCGGTCAGCGCGCCGCCTTCTTGATGACCGACGTAGCCCGGGGGCGCGCCGGTCAAGCGTGCGGTTTCATGGGCGTGGCCATACTCGCTGCAGTCGATGCGCAGCAAGGCTTGCCCAGGATGAAGTTCGCGCGCCAGCGCTTTGGCGAGCTCGGTCTTGCCGCAGCCGGTACGTCCGACGAACAGGAAGCAGCCCACCGGTCGGTCCGGGTCGTTCAATCCCGCCGCAGCGCGTGAAATGGCCTTGCTGACCGAGGTCACAGCATGATCTTGGCCGAACACGCGGCGCCGCAGCCGCGATTCAATCCCACGGGCACGCTGAGCGAAGGTCTGCGCCTTGCTCGGCGCCGGTTCGGTGCCTGCCGGACAGGGTGCCGGAATCGTGACCGAATGGATCTCGAGATGCGGGTTGACGTCGACACAAATGCGGTAAAGCAAGTCTTCGACGGTGTCTCCTTCCTCGGGGTAGCGCGCACGCACCCGACTCAGAATATCTTCCGGGTTCTCCAAGCAGTGCCGGACAAGTAAGCGTCGGTAATGACGCCGGTCCGGAGGAATCGGCTGCCCCGGGGGGAGGGGCAAGCCAGCACCCTCTTCGACTTGGCGCACGCGGATAAATCCGTCGAGCAGGTCGAAGTACTTGAAGACGAATCCGGGATCGGTCTGCATGGGTGGGTCGCGAGCGACCAAGGAAGGTTGGGAATCGATCAATTCCCAGGAGACATGGGCCTATCGGCGGGACTTCGAAGGCTGCTTAAGCCCCATCGCCGGGCTATCTTGCGGACATGAGCGATACGCCGACCCCTGAGCAACAGGAGTTCCTGGCCATGCTGGTGCACCGAGGTTTCCTGCAAAAGGACCATGCCTTGCAAATCCTGCGTGGAGTGACAGAACATGGCTTTCAGGGCTCGATTTCCGCCGTCACGGGATGGGATGCGAAGAAGACCGCATTTCTGAAGAAAACCAAGGGTTTGGCCGAGCCAGAACTACCCGGCTACAAGATTGAGCGCAAGTTGGGAGTGGGCGGAACTTCTGAGGTCTTCGGCGCCAAACGCGAAAAGGACTTTGCCCGGGTTGCTCTGAAGATCTTGCTGCCCAAGCTCGCGCAAGACGCGGTGGCAGTGCGGCGGTTCTTGGCCGAAGCCAAGTTGCTTTCGGAACTGGATGTCCCGACGGTGGTCAGTGGCCATCGGGTGTTCCGTTTCTTGGGCACCTATGTGTTGGAAATGGATTGGGTGCCGGGGCGCACGCTTGAGGAATACCTCGCTGAAGGCGAGACCTTTGACGAGAAGCGCGCCTTAGATGTGATTCTGCAGACCGCGCGTTCACTTGAGCAAATGCGCGCGGCCGGTTTGGTGCACCGCGACCTGAAACCCGGCAACATCATGATCAGCAAGGAAGGCAAGGTCACGCTGATCGACCTCGGCTTCGCCGGGGCCGGCATGGAAGGCCGCGCCGATGCCGGTTCGACCCTGGGCACGCCGGCTTATCTAGCGCCCGAGCAAGCGCGCGGCGAAGACGATCTGGATTCACGCGCCGACATCTATTCCTTAGGAGCGACGCTCTACCACCTAGTGCTGGGCAAGCTGCCCTTTCAGGCCGGCGACGATCAAGAGATGCTGCGCAAGCAGGTGCTCGAAGGCTTGAGTGGAGCCGCGCTGAAGGGTGCAAAGGTCTCGCCGTCCTTGCACTACTTCATTGAGAAGATGATGGCCAAGGACCGTGAATCGCGCTACGGAACCGCCGCAGAGCTGATTGACGACATCGAAGCGCATATGAAGTCGCAGGCGGGTTGGTAGGGGACGGGCTTGGCTCGTGAGTTCTTCTTCCGCTGCCAACGCTCCGGTAACTGCTGCCGGGTCGGCACGGGCCGGGTTTGGTTGAAGGACGGCGAGGCCGAGGCCATCGCCGGGGAGCTCGGCCTCAGCCAACAAGGATTCGCCGATCGCCATTTGGTCGCCGTCGACGGCCGAATCTCGCTGCGCGAGCGCGCCGATGGTCGTTGTGTGCTGCTGGAAGGCAGCTGTCACTGCACGGCCTACGCGGCGCGCCCGCAGCAGTGCCGCGACTACCCGGATTGGCCGATTCTGCGCGATGACCCGACCGCATTCGAGCGGGCCGCGGCTTATTGCCCCGGCATTCAGCAACTACCCGAGCCCGAGCCACGACGAGCGGGCATGCAAGCCCTGCTGGATGTGATGGCCGAGCAGCCCGTGCCGGAGGGCCGTGCGCCTTGTTTGCGGGCATCTGGCCCACGGCCCGTCTCCAGCCTCGAGACGGACGCCTTTCTCCAGGCCTTTCCGCATGCCAGTTCGACCCGCGAGCAGCCCTGTCCTGCTCTTGAGGGGGAAAGTTGCAAGGCGGGCCAAGCGGCCCCTGGGATCTGCCGCAACTTGCCTCCAGAAAGAGGGTTTCAGCTCGAGCGTCAGATTCAGTCCCTAGCCGAGAATTGCGGGTACCCTTGGTCGAAAGCCGATTGGACCGTGATTCTCCCTGACCGGGTCGCTGCCTGGCACGCGTCCGAGCTTTCGCTCTCCGTTTTCGATGTCTGATCTCCGTCACGCCATGCGTGTCGCCGCCCCGGTTGTCGTGGCCGTGGTCGCTGCACTTCTGATCTGGAACCGCCTCGGTTCCGATCAGGAAGCGGCCGATGCACCGCTGGTCGATCGCACCCGAGTCCGCGTGGAAGATGCGATTCCGAAGGGCCGAGCTTCGGGGCCCGAGCTTGCTCCACTCGAGTCCGCCATCGTGGTGGCAGACGCTGCTGATCTTGACGAACTCCTGCGGCTCAACCGCGCCGCATTGGTGAGCCTGCGTGCGAAAAACTTTGCGGACGCCGAGCGTGATTTCCGGGCGGCACTTGAGCTGGAGCCGGGCAACGAGATCCTGCTGCTGAACCTTTCGCGTGCGCTCGCACAATGGGGCGATTCAGAACTTCGCAGCGGTCGTGTCAAGGAAGCGTTGATTCACTTGGAAGAAGCGGCGAAGCTGCACCGCGACGGCGGCGAGAACGGTTCGATGCTTGCCTATGCCTATTTACGCACCGGGCGGCGTGGTCAAGCTTCCAACGTCTTAACAGCAACGCTCGGCGAGTTTCCTGAGTCGATTCCTGCGCTGCGCTTGGCCGGCGAGATCGCCTTCCTGCGCGGCGAGTTAGATCAGGCAGTCGCGCACTTGGAGAGCGCCATTGAGATCGAGCCGAACGAGCAAGCGATTCGCGAGCGCTTGGCTTTCTATCGTGCCGAACGCGATCGCCTTGCGACCTATTTGCGCGTGCAGTCGACTCGCTTCGAAGCGATGTATCCGGCTGAGAACACCGCGATTCGACCTCATTTGGAAGACTTGCTGCTCGATCTTGAGCAAGCTTCAGACACCGTCAACGCGCTGCTGGGCCTCGCGCCCGCCGATCGCGTGCTAGTGTTGCTTTTGCCACCAGCCGAGTATTTTGAGGCCGCGCCAAACTGGTCGGACGGGCTCTATGACGGCCGCATTCGGATTCCGCTGACCGACTACACGCGGCAGTCGGAACGCTTGCGTGCGACTTTCCGTCACGAGTACACGCACGCGGCATTGCACCGCATCGGCCCGGCAGTGCCGACTTGGTTGCACGAAGGCCTCGCGCAATACGTGGAAGGCATGTCGGTCGATCGGGCACGCACCGCCTTACGCGATCAACCAGGATCGATTCCAAGCCGCACCCGTTTGTCGAGTGATTGGACGCGATGGACAAACCGAACCGAAGTGCAGGGCGCCTACGCCTATTCGCTTTCGATGGCCGGTTGGATGGTCGACCAGTACGGCAGCGACTCTTTGGCTCAGCTCGTACGAGGCTTGGAGTTCGGCGGTTTCGAAGACGCATTCCGTGCGTCGTTTGGGTTGCCTTACGCAGAAGTCGAAGCAAAGCATCGCGCGAGCTTGCTTGAGAATCCCTAAGACTGACTGTCACCTTTGACAGCGTTCTGCGTCTTCCGTGTATGGGGACGAAGGTTGAGGTCGATCTTGGGCTTTGCAGCGATGCCGTGCTGCTGCAGCAGTTGCTCCAGGGTTGTCGTGGTGCGCCGCCGCAATGCCTGCCGCGCGCTTCCGATACCGCCGCAGACTTGCGCAGTCGCGAGGGCATCGGGGCACAGGCGGCACAGCGACTTGCGAGCGCACTCGAGCTCGGCCGCCGTTGTCTCGCGGGGCCGGCGGTTCCCCGGCAGCGTTTGCTCGACCCGAGCGATGTCGCTCGTGTGCTCTTTGCCGAGGCCGCGCGGCTCCGCAGTGAAGCCTTCTGGGCCTTCGCGCTCGATGCCCAGGGGGGCCTCTTGCACCTGTATCGGGTCAGCCTTGGCACCTTGACTGCCAGTTTGGTCCACCCGCGCGAGGTATTTCAGCCCGCCCTGGTTCATTCGGCCGCCTCACTGATCGTGGCGCACAACCATCCCAGCGGCGACCCCGAGCCCTCCGCAGACGACCGCGCGACCACGCGCCGGTTAGAAAGGGTGGGGCGTCTGGTCGGGATTCCCTTGCTCGATCACGTGGTTCTGGGGGCTGGAAGTCATGTTTCCTTCCGCGAACGGGGCTGGATTCAAACGACCGTTTCACGAGAATGATCAAAAAGTCTCGGGAATCTTGGCGTCGTTCTGGGATGGACCGCGTTGTAACCGGTGTCAGAAGGACCGTTCGCGGTCTGGATGGCGTCGGGTTTGCGCGCCGTGGAGGTGGTGCTCAGGCCCAAGTATTCAGCTTGGCCTTTTCCAAACCGGTCGCAGGGGACTTTCGGGTTCTTTGCGGCCACTTGGGCCGCCACAATCAGCTCTCGCGCTGGCGATACCAGGCCTGGCACAAGGCCGCGCCCAGTGGGCCGGCCGCCTCGATGCGCAGAATCGTGGGTAGAAGGGCCGCAAAGGCCCATTGCTGCTCAGCCAGGGCAGCTTCTTCCTTGGGGCTGGTGCCGCCTTCCGGCCCGACGAGCAAAAGCACTCCTTGGGTAGGGGCTCCTGTCAGCTGCAGTTGCAATGGCCTGGAACCCGGCCGCAGGCAAATTGCTTGCGCCTTCGGTGCCGCGTCGCGGGCAACGCTGAAGCCGATCGGTTCCGGGCGAATCTCCGGGATCCGTGGGCGTCCTACTTGCTGGCAGACCTCCCGCGCGACGCGCCGGAGTCTCTCCATTTGCTTGCTCGAGAGGGCTTCTCGCCCAGAAATGCTGCGCTCAAAGACCACCGGCTGGATGCAATCCACTCCGGCTTCGCAAGCCCGCACGACCAAGTCTTCGGCTCGTTTGCCCTTCGGCCAGGCCGTCGCCAGCGTGATCGGCATCAAATCGAGCTGGGGGAGTTGCGTCCACCCCAGAAGCACAAGTTCCGTGCGACTCGCTTGGCGTGCCAAGAGGGCACTTCCGTCCGGCAAAACCAGCAGAAACTCATCATCTGGCCCGAAGCGGAGGGCCTTCAAATGCTGTTGAAGTTCCCGCGGCGGGGTCCAGTTTCCCTCAAAGTTGTTCGGGGCCGCGTCCAGGAAGAAGAATCGCACCGGGCTCCCAGGTTACTGACGCGGAACAGATTCCTAGAGAAGACACCCAGGGCAAGGTTTGCCCACTGCGCGAAGGCCCCCTAGACTGCTCGCACCCAGCTACGGCTGGGATGGGACGGCTTCCGTTTCCCCCCACATGGTTCGCATCGAAATCAACAGCGGTTCCGAGGCCGGGAAGGTCGTCGAGCTTCAGCCCGGAACCCACGTGGTCGGACGGCAT
>JBDQJC010000085.1:0-11133 GCA_040264055.1 Planctomycetota bacterium | reverse complement strand
GGTCGCTAGCATGCTCGCAAGTGATCACGAGCTCGGTCCAATCCACCGAGCCCGCACCAGCCGAGAAGACACCGCGCGGAGCGGCGACTCCCACCTATTCGACGACTTGAGTCACCACGTTACTGACCACTCCCTTCTGTGCGGCTTGCACCCACATCCGAATGCCGGAAAGGAAGGGGGGCACATTCGCGGTGAGGTTCAGATTGCCCGCCGAGTCCATCGAGGTCGCTGCACCCAGCTGCGGGCTCTTGAGGTCAAGGATGACCCCCAGTTCAGGAACGACCGTTTGGCCGAGTCCACGCCCGGAATAGATCACGAACGCGCGCTTATTCGGCGCACCAGCGGTGACCGCGATCGGCACCGTCGAACCAGCAACCGCGTTTCCAACCGCCAGGTTGAGGCCAGCTGGAATGAGCTTGTAGATCTTGCCTCCCATCGAGACGACATAGATCTCACCCTCCTCGTCTTGACCGAAGCTGACAATCGTTCCGACGCTTCCAAACTCAGCGCTGTGATCGACTAAATCCACCACTTGGCCAGCGGCGTCGCGTCGCAAGGACCAAACCTGGCCCGAACAGAAATCGCCAAAGAAGTAGCGGCCATGCATGGTTGCCATGGCTTCTCCGCGATAAACAGTGCCACCCGAAATCGCACAGCGGAACGGAGTCCCACCATAGTCGTAGCTGTAAAACGGGAGTTCCAAGCCCGTCTGATTGCATCCGGTTTGCGGGTCGTGACATTCTGGACCCTGCATGATCGGCCAGCCGTAGTTCAAGCCACCTGGAGAACCAGCAGCTTCAAAGTTCACTTCCTCGAAAGCTGTATCGCCGACATCCGCAATCCATAGATCGCCGGTTTCCCGGTCGAAACTAAACTGCCACGGGTTGCGAACCCCCATGGCCCAAATCTCATCAAGTACCGCAGGATTCCCAACAAAGGGGTTGGAGCTCGGAATTTGATAGGGATGCACGGAGACATCCAAGCGCAAGATCTTGCCGAGCAAAGTCAACCCATCTTGTGAATTCCAGGATGGCCCACTGTCTCCAAAACCCAGATACAGGTACCCGTCTGGCCCAAACGCAATCGATCCACCGTTGTGCCAAGCTCGAGGCTGGACGATCTGCAGAACTGGGGATTGCGACGCAGGATCAACCTGATTGGGATCATTCGCGTCGACAATGAAGCGGTCAACCCGCGTGTTTCCGTTCAGGTTTGTGTAATGCGCATAGACCCATCCATTCTGCGCATAATCCGGGTGGAAGGCTAAGGACAACAGGCCTTGTTCCACTGTCGCGATGGTCTGCGCGGTCAGATCCATATACGGCGTCGGCAAAGTCGACCCGGTCTCGTCGATGATCCGGACAAGACCTTCTCGCTGAACGACGAACTTTCTCCCTGAACCATCCGGGGCAACCAGCATCTGGAGGGCTTTGGGGAAGTAACCGCCAGTCTGTTCAAGTTCAAGCGCGCGCTGCGCTGAAAAAGCTGGCTGCGCGCCAACGACTAGAGACAGGGCTGCAGTGACAATGCACCACCGCATGGGGGAGTTAAGGAGAGCAGGTAGCATTTCATCGAGGCCGAATGAGGTTTAGGTTCAAGGATAACCTAGGATTCCGTACTTGAGGGTCCAATCCGGCAATCCCCGCTGAAAATTCAGCGAGAATTCACTCTCAAATCTCTACTGCACCGTCTTCACGAGCACGTGACTCACGGACCCTGCCGTCAGAGCCTGCGCCCAGATCGTCGTTGCCGCCAAGGAGGTCGGCACAAACGCGACCGTGTCGCTATTTCCGTTTGCGTCGGTGGCAAGTCTCGCAAATAGCTTGGGCAAATGCAGATCCGAAACCACGCCGAGTTCCGGGACCTGCGTCGCTCCGAGCCCGACCCAGGAGAAGGTCAGGAATGCCTGCGAGTTCGGCACCGCCTCCGAAAGCTGGACGACCGAAGTCGTGCCGGCCACGAGCGGCTCGGTCTGCAAACGCAAGCCGTCCGGAATGATGCGATAGACATCGCCATCCAAAAGCGAGCAAACATAGAGTTCGCCGGAAGCGTCTTCGCCAAAGCTCGCAAGCGAGCCCGCAATGCCTAGCTCGGAGGTGTGTTCCGCGAAGTCAATGACCTGGCCATTTGCATCGCGTCGGAAGGACCAAATCTGCCCCGAGCAGTAGTCCGCGTAGAAGTAGCGGCCGTGCATCGTTGCCATCGCTTCGCCGCGATAGACGAAGCCGCCGGTAATGGAACAGCGGAAGGGGCTGCCACCGTGACTGTATTCATGAATCGGAAGCACCAACCCGGTTTGATTACAGCCACTCGAGGGATTAAAGCAATGCGAGCCTTCCATGATCCGCCATCCATAGTTCAGACCGCCGTCGCCCGCCGCTTCGAAGTTGACCTCTTCCCAATTCTCCTGACCAACATCGCCGATCCACAGATCACCGGTAACACGGTCAAAACTGAACTTCCAGGGGTTACGCAATCCGATCGCCCAAATCTCATCCAGCACATTGGGGTCGCCAACAAACGGGTTGTCAGCGGGAATCGCATAGGGCGCGCTCGCCACGTCGAGCCGCAGCATCTTGCCCAGCAAGGTCTGGCCGTCTTGCGAACGATTACCAGGATCGCCACCTGATCCCCCATCGCCTAATCCCAAGTAGAGATATCCATCAGCGCCAAAGGCCGGAGCGCCCCCGTTGTGATTGGTATAGGGCTGATTGACTTTGAGCAAGTTGACGCGTGTCGTGTCGTCAATCACATTGGGATCATTCGCATCGACGGTGTAGCGATCAAGCCGCGTATTGCCGTTTAGGTTTGTGTAGTGAATGAAGACCCAACCGTTTTGCGCATAGTCCGGGTGGAAAGCAATGCCCAACAGCCCTTGCTCCGATACCCGATTGGTGCGCGTGCTGATATCCAAGTAGGGCGTTCCCAAGATCACGCCGTTTTCGATCACGCGCACGTAGCCATTCTGTTCGACGACGAAAAGACGATCTCGGTCACCCTGCGGGGCGGTGACTTGGATCGGCCAATCAAAGTTGCCGATCACTTCCGATCGCATGCCGCGTTGCGCCGAGGCTGGCGCGGCAAGGTGAAGACAAAGCAGGCCAGTCACGGCCCAGGCGGCGAAGGTTCGCCCAAGGGGGAAGGAATGCTGCTGACGCATAGGGTCGCTCCGTACGGAACTGAACACCTAGCCTAACCGACCGATTTGCGTTTGCGGCGTTTCATCAAGTGCGGAAGCAACCAGAGGTAAATCCCGGTCACCCACAAGCCCAGGAGGATGATTGCAGTCGGCAGGAAGATCCACAACTTGACCGGATCGCCGAACCAGCTCCCGTCGTGGAGAGACTCAAGCAAATCGCTGCGACGAAAATCGACCTGCAGGACTTCGCCCGATTTCGTGTCGATTTGCACCTCCCAGCGGCTGTTGGCGCGCACCTTCACCACGCCTTTGTCGGGACGCACATCGAGTCGATCGACGTCTTCCCAGCTCGAAATCTGCGCCTGATCGACCGTCGTTGCGACTTCCAGAATCCGGTCGAAACTGATTTCCAGCGCTGGGTCGCCCGACTTGGCGGTCGCCGGTTGTACCCAGCTCCAATCTTTCTTCAGCTGCAGGATGATGCCCGTAACAATGATCACCAGCAGCGGCAATGCCGTGAGAATCGAGCCCCAGCGGTGGAGTTTGCGGTTCAGGACGGATGCTTTCATCGCCATCTTGCGCGACAGCTTAGCGGGTTATCATCCTGCGATGCGCCAAAACGGATCTGCTGCCTGGGTCGCGATCCTTGTTCTCGCCTTGTGCGGGATCGCAGCCTGGTTCGTCTTCCAACCGGAAACCGAGCCCCGGTTTGGTCTTCTCGATGCGTCGATGAACGAGGAAAAGGCCGCTGCGGTGGCGCAACCAAACGCCGATGCGGAGGTCGAGAACAGCCCCATCGCAGAGGAGATCGAGCAGCAGCCGAGCGAGCAACGCGAGGAAGTGCGCCTGGCCCCCGAGGGCGCTGCATTGGTTCGCGTTCTCGACCCAGCGGGCGATCCGGTCGAGCATGTGGCCGTGGCGATCGGCATGCAGATCCCAGGCCGACAGTCAGCGATCCGCTTGGGAAATGCTTGGAGCGACGCCGAAGGCTATGCCGCCGTGGTCTTGGATCACGTCTATCGCAAGCGCGTCGCTGCCTTTCCGCCGAATCCCGAACTCATGATCGACGCGAGCTTTGCATCGCTGGATCGAGTGCGCGTGCGCCGACTGCTCGACGATGCCAAATCAAGCGAGACCATACTCCGGCTTCCAGAAATTCGCTTGGTCAAGGTCCGCGCTACCTTAGCGGACGGCGGCCCAGTGGACTTTCCTGTCGAGCTCGCTGCGCGCTGGGCACCGGCTGGTGCGACAAGCGATTCGGAACAATGGCGTCCGCGGCGCTCCGAAGGACTGCGCGTGGAAGGCGACCATGCCTATTTGGTCGCAGCCTTTGATTTGGATTTGCAGTTGAGTTGCTGGGACGCGCGGGGACTCTACGCCGCGGGTTGGGCGACGCGGCCGGGCCCTCGCGCGGGCGACCCGCCCATCGTGGAACGCGAGATTCGTTTTGGCGAACTGGTGCCGCGGCTACGCGCCCGTTTGGTCGATGAAAGTGGCGAGCCAATGACCGGGGCGCGCATCGCGCTCTACCAGAGCCTGGTCACACGACCCACTCCCGCTCAACCTGAACCGGATACCAAACCGGAGACGAAGTGGGTCAAGAACTTCGACGTCGGCGCCGACGGTTGGGTCGACTTGGAGTTCTATGTCAATGAGTACACCCAGCGCTTTGATCGCCGCTGGGCCTTCGTGCTCGCCGCGGATGCGCGTTCAAGCAGCCTGCCCCGGGTCGACGAGGAAGGCGCCGTGCAGGTCAGCTTTGCCGTCCCGCATGAACTCGCGCCGGGCGCGGTGCACGAAATGGGCGAACTCACCATGCGCCTCTTGCAGCACCCGCTGATCGTTTCCGGGCGCTGCGTCACGCGCGAGGGATCGCGTGGCGCCGCGGTCATTCACGTGACGACTTCGGAAGCGAATTGGCAAGACCGCACGCGCCTTTGGCAGGGGCAGCCCGAGCGAGACGGCAGCTTTACCGTGCGCGCCACGCTTCCCGAAGCAGGCGAGGTCATCGTGTCGGCCGGCGGCTTCGGACACTTGGGCGTCGAGGAAGTCGTGCCGGTGGGAACGACCGGTCTCGAACTGATCATGGTCAAGGGCATTACGCTGCGTGGTCGCGTGATCCTGCCCGATGCGACCCCGTGGCTGGACATGGAAATCCGCATGCCCGGCGGCCGCGCCAAGGAACTCTTCCCAGGCGGCAACTTCTCCGTCGATTACCTGAGACCGGCCGCGGATTCTTGGGTCAGCCTCGAGTGCAATGGTCGCGAGGTCTGGCGCTCTGCCCCCATTTTGATTGAAGGCGAGGGTGATTCCGACTTCCGGCCTGCGCAAGTCCAGAACGTCGACTTGCGTCAGCAGCTGCGCTCTTGGAGCACTCAAATCGTCGCCGAGAACGGCGAGCTCGTCGGCAAGGAGTTTCGCATGCAATGCCTCACGCCAGACGGCGAGAACAATTGGCTGAAAGTGAGCCCGGATGGCTTCGTCAACCAACTACTCCCGAGCAGCCTGAACCGCATGCAACTGGTGGTGCGCGGAGACGAGCCCATCGACCTCAGCTGGCCGCCGCCGGCTCAGGTGGTGCTGCGAAAGTCAGATAGGTAGTGCAGCAAGGGAAGCTGCAACAAGGCGTGCGGGAATTCGCCGCCCAAAATCATCGCGCGAACCTGGTCCGGGGTCTTTAAGACGACTTCGATCACTTCGTTCTCGTCGAGTTCGGTGTCGTGC
Source organism: Planctomycetota bacterium (assembly GCA_040264055.1). GTDB lineage: Bacteria > Planctomycetota > UBA1135 > UBA1135 > UBA1135. Next base: position 5,270 of record JBDQJC010000085.1, on the reverse strand, counting down.
AGCCGCTCCGCGTCGCGAATCAAGTAGGAGGTGCAGCGATTGGACTGAATCGCCGGATTCGGCTCCACCTCGCAGATCAACTCGGGCTCGCTCCCGGCGTAGCCAGTTTCTTCGCGCAACTCGCGCACCGCAGCGTCGCGCGCGGACTCGCGTGGCTCGATCACCCCGGCCGGGACTTCCCAGCGGATGTCCCCCACGCCATAACGAAACTGTCGAATCAAGACCAGGCTACCATGCGGCGTGACCGCAATCACATTGACCCAATTGCGAACATCAATGACGAGAAAGTCACGTTCGCCTTCCAGATCGGGGTGACTGTAGCTGTCACGCCGCAGGCGCAAGAAGCCGTAATCGTGTAAAGGCTTCGAACCGGATTTCTCCCAGCGGTCGACCATGCTGTTTGCGACCGCGCGGCCGCATTACTTCCCGACCGGCAGAGGCATGATGTTCCAAACCATGTAGTCGCTGTCCTTCCAGGAAGCGATTCCACTCGGCTTGTAGCTTCCGGAGACGCTATTGAAGCGGAACATGTTCAGCTTCTTCTGAGCATCGGAAGCCACGAACAGCTCGTCCGCGCCATCGCCATCCCAGTCGAGCGCGTAGGTGGTGTGCTCGAAGCCGCCCGACATGTAGCTCATGACGATCTTCTTCGTGACCCATTCGCCTTCTTCTTGCTGAATGCGGAAGATACCGGCCTTCTTGGTCGCAGCGATAATCTCGTTGACACCGTCACCGGTCGTGTCGGCAAGCACCAAGAAACGGCAAGCTTTGCCGTCGATCTCAATGGTCGCATCTTCGACCATGGCCGAGCCGTCCCAAACCCAGCGTCGCACCGCGTTGACCTTGTCCAAGGTTCCTTCGGCTTCCAATGCTGCGTAAAGCTCGACTTTGCCATCGCCATCGTAATCGGCAGCCATGATCTCTTTGGCGTGGCGGTCGGTGAGTTCCGCAACGTTGACTCGCTCGTAGCCATTCTCTTCGCTGTGACGGTACATATCGATCCAGCCAGCCTGTTCCTTGCCATCCGAACGGTTCGGCTCGGAAGGCGTGGTGAAGAACTCGGGCTTGCCGTCGCCGTCAACGTCGCCGATTTCGACTTCGTGAGCAAAGATGCGCTCTTCCCAGCGATGGACCTCGGTTGGAACCAAGCCACCCTCGGTCTGCTCCAGCACGTAGATCGCGCCGTTGTCGTGAGTCACGACGACCAGTTCATCTTGGCCATCACCATCGACATCACCGACTTCCACATCGCGGAAGCGCTGTTCGCGGCCACCGACAACCTGACTCCAGATCGTTTCGGGCGTCCACTTGCTGCCATTGCGACGCCAGATCTGCATGAATGACATGTTTGCGCTAATCGTCAGGATGCCCGGCTCGCTAAAAGCGGGTTCCCACCACATCGCCTTGTGGAAGACGTTGCCACCGCGCATTTCGTATTCCTTGGTCGAGATGGTTTCGGTCTCGCCAGAGCCAGTCATCGTCCAGCTCACTTCGCCTTCCACCGGCGTCAGCGACCAGTTTGTGTCATCCGGCGCGAAGGCCATGGCGCCACTTGTGGCTTCGTAAAGGCGCAGATCCGAGGTGCTATTGGCAGTTTCTTTGACTTCGCAAACGACAGCCGTGCCGTCAGCCAAGGTGCCCAGCCCAAGACGAACATTTCCGGCGCTCGCCGTGATGATCTCTTCGGTCCAGGAGCTACCCGTCTCGTCGGTCGGTCGCATCAGAACCATGGTCGAAGGCAGGGTGCCCTCGCCAAAAAGCGACTTGGCCAAGATCAAACCTGGCATGCCGCTATCTGTCGGAGCACCAGCCCCATGGGTCGAGCCGCCGGAGCCGCTCGAACCTTGATTTGGTTCGGCTTCTTTGTCCGAGCAAGCTGGAAGGGTGATGGCCAGCGCGGCGGCCGAGAAAACAAGCTTCAGGTACTGATTCATGGCTCAGTGATGAGAATTGAACGCACACAGGATAGCTGTGCGGCCCCGGGTTCTGATCGGTCCAAAAAGAACGCTCGCTTGATACGAGCGTGACGCCTTTTTCAGCCCTTCCATAAGATCAAAAACCGCCGAAATCGAGGGGGGGGGTACCGTAACTAAGACATCCATGAGGTGTAGCAGCACTGCCCCCTTCCCCCTCTAGATCCCCCGATCTCCTTCGAAACTCATGAGACGAACTCTCCTCGTCGCTGGGCTGGCCACTGGTCTTGCTCCGCTAGCGACATCGCAATTCACTCCGGAAAGCCAGGACTCAGGCCAACTCCAGACAACCGTCTTCGACTTCCAGGACTGGAAGCAAGAAAATGAAGGCAACTGGATTCTGCGCGAACGCCCAGAAACCCGCGCCGGCCGATTCCTATTCGGCGGCAGCTTGGCCCCCGCCTACGAGCCGACCACCGAAGGCGACTTCGCCGATCTGGCATTGGATGGGCTGGACCACACCAGCAGCCTGTTCCGGATTGCGCCGCAGACTCTGCAACTGGATCGCGTCAAGTATCTGCCACTGTCGCGTGGCGGCATTCGCGACAAGGTTGCGGTCAACTTCCGCCAGGTCCACAACGGAGTCCCGGTCTACCGCGGCTTTGTCGATGTCCTTTTCCTGACCGATGGCACGCTGATCGGCCTCGATAGCCAGGCCTACCCGGGCGTGGAAGACATGAACACCCAGCCGGCTATCAGCGATGATCGCGCCGACCGGGAAGCCAAGCATTACTTCTCGGAAGTGACCGGCCTCCCCGTGCGTCGCGTGACGCAGCCCGAGCTGATCATTTACCCAGACCTGTCTGGCAAGTACGCCGAGCCGCGTTTGGCTTGGTCGATGGAAGTCTGGAATGAAGATGCCCAGCTCCCTTCGGGTCGCCGCATTTATGTCTCTGCTGACAGCGCGAACCCTGTGGTCTTGGGCGAGGACCAACTCGTCCATGAGTGTGGTTTCGACCATGATCACGCCGAGCATGATCACGACCACGCCGCCCACGCCGAGGAATTCGCTGCTCAGCCAGTCGACTTCGTTGGCCACGTTGATTCCTGGTTGACCCCAGGGGTGCTGCCCGACACCAACTCGAACCCAGAAGTCGTCGGGCCGATGCGCTATCTGCGTGTCAACAGCTCTGCCGGCAGCGTGCAGACCGATATCAATGGCGACTTCACCTTGCCGTACGGCGGCACGGGCCCTCTGGACCTGACCTTTGAGTACCGCGGTGCCTACGTGCGCTTGGTCAACTCAAGCGGCACGACCTACAGCTACACCCAAAGCTTCACGCCGGGTGTTTTTGACACCGCGCTCATGAACGACCAACGCACCGAGTCCTCCACGGCTCACGCGAACGTTTTCAATAGCGTGGTCGACATGCGCGAGTGGCTGGTTTCGGTCGACCCGTCGGACGACACGGTCGATTTCCAAATGACCGCCAACGTCAACATTGGTTCGACCTGTAACGCCTTCTTTAACGGCAACTCGATCAACTTCTACTCTTCGGGTGGCGGTTGCGTGAACACGGCGTACACCACCGTCTCGGCGCACGAAGAAGGCCACTGGATGAACGTGCTGTACAACAGCGGCAACGGCGGCGACGGCTTCGGGGAAGGCGCGGCAGACATTTGGGCCATGTACCTCTACGACACGCCGATTGTTGGCCAGAACTTCTGTGGCACCAACTGCAACATCCGCACCGGGAACAACACCCGTCAGTGGTGTGGTTCGGGTTGCTACGGCCAGGTGCACGCAGATGGTGAAGTGCTGATGGGCGCAATGTGGAAGGTTCGCGATAACCTGAACACCAGCCTCGGCAATGCTGCCGGCGACATGGTCGCAGACGCGCTCGTGGTTGCTTGGTTCAATGCCTATAACGATGGCAGCATTGGCCCGATCATCGAAGACCACTTGCTGGTCTTGGATGACGACGATGGCAATATCGGCAACGGCACGCCGAACTTCGACGAGATCGACGCGGGCTTCCGCGCTCAGGGCTTCCCGGGCGTTGACTTGGATTACATCTTGATCACTCACGATGAACTCAAGGACACCCAGAACGAGTCCAACCAATACGTGGTCACGGCCAATATGGCCCCGCAGTTCGGTAGCTCGATCGCATCGGCGACGCTCCACTACATCGTGGACGGTGGTGCAGAGCAGGTCTTTGCGATGGGCTTAGCAGGCGGCGGCAACTATGTCGGCGCAATCCCTGCCCAAGCCTCTCCGGCCCAGATCACTTACTGGCTGGAAGCCGAAGACGACTTGGGGAACACCGACCGCTTCCCGAAGAAGTCGGACGTCAACTTCCTGGTTGGCTTACGTCGCGTGGCTTACTTCACGGACTTCGAGGCCGCCGGCAATGACGGTTGGACCAACGAGTACGGTGGCGGCACCTCCAACGACCACAACGATTGGCAGCACGATTCACCGAAAGGCAAAGCGGGCGACCCCTCCTCGGCCTACAGCGGGAACCTCATCTGGGGCAACGATGTCGGCAACTCGGGATGGAACGGTTTGTACCAATCGAACGTCAACATTCGTTTGATCGCCCCGACCATTGACGCCTCCAACTACAGCGACCTGCGTCTACGCTTCGCGCGTTCGCTCACCGTGGAGAGTGGCCAGTACGACAAGGCTCGTTTGCGTGTCGGCGGCAGCCTCGTTTGGACGAACGACAACAACGTGGACACCATCGACACCGACTGGCAGATCGTCGACTACGACGTTTCCGCCTTTGCCGACGGCAACCCCGCGCTGGTCATGCGCTGGGAACTTGCCACCGATGGCGGCACCGAGTTTGGCGGCTGGAACATTGACGACGTCATGCTTTACGCCTTGGCTGCTTCGGGCTCGACTGACACCATTGTGTTGTCGGGAGACGAAGCACCGAACGCTGGCACCACAGCCAACTACAACTTCCGCAATGGCCCGTCCAGCGGTACGTGGTACGCGATCTACAGCCCGAACCTCAACGGTCGCATCTTCCGCGGCCACAGCTTCGACGTCGGCAACCCGTTTACGATTGCAGCGAACGGTGCGTTTGACGCAGAAGGCAATGGCTCGCTGGCGGTACCCATTCCGGCTGGCGCGGCTGGTGCCTCGGTCTACCTGGAAATCGCCGGATTCGATTCGGAAGGTTTCCTGACCGACTCGAACGCTCTGATGGTCAACGTGCAATAAGCGCAACGGCGTGGGCGCACCGCCCTCGCACGAACGGGGCGGCCTTCGGGCCGTCCCGTTTTTTTCTTGTCGCGGCGGCTAGGATGAGCCGCAGAGATGCGCGCTCTCCACCACTTTTTGCT
>JBDQJC010000084.1:0-11168 GCA_040264055.1 Planctomycetota bacterium | reverse complement strand
CCAGGCTCGGTTCGGAAGTACTGTCACGAAGCGGTGCCGGTTTGGCTTCCGTTTGCAAGAAGCGCTCGAGGTTGTCGGCACGACGGTCTGAAAACAACTCGTCGACGGCAATCTCGCCGGTGAACCAAACGCCGATCATGAGCGCCGCCATCAGTCCGACACTGAAGCGCAAGAAACGGCTGCGCGGGCGGGTGCTGCGGAGCTCGGACAAGCGTTCGCTTTGCCGTTCGCTTTGCCGCTCGGCTGGATGTTCGGACCAGCTCATGCGACGAACCTCTTGCGCAGTGCGCTACTCCAGGCTTCCAGCACGAGAACCATCGCGATCATGAGGTAGAGCCAAGTCCAGACCTCGCGGAAGTGCAGGCTTTCGAAGGCCAGCTTCAAGTAGTAGCCGATCGTCGGATAGCCAAAGAAACCGAGAACCGCAGCGCTGCGCAGCGCGCATTCAAAGCGATAAAAAGCGTAGGCCGCCATGTCGGGGGCAGCGCGAGGTAGCAGCGCCCCCATGAATGCCTGAAGTCGCGTGCTACCGGAAAGGCGTACCGCCCGGAAGGCCTCGCGCGGGGCTTCATCGAGCATCTCGCTGAAGATCTTGGCAAGCGTGCCCGCATACGGGATGGTCAGTGCCAAGACCGCCCCCGCCGAGTTCAACCCGACTGCGGCGAGCAGCACCACCGCCCACAGCAACTCGTGCACGGATCGCATGCCGGCAATTAATGCACGGCACGGAATACGCACCCAGAGCGGCACCAAGGACGAGGCCAAGATCGCAAGCGGGAGGCCAACGACGATCGAAAGGCCGATCGCGGCGGCGGCAAAAACAACCGTACGCCAAAGGCCTTCGAGCAGCTGTTGGTAGAACGGCAGCCAATCGCGTGGCCCATCCGCGGCTTCGTATTGGAAAGCCGGGCGCAGCGCAGCGCCTAAAAAATCGCCGAGCAGACCAAAGCCGCCACGATTCGGGATCAATCCTCCGAGCTCGAGCCCGAGCGCGAGGTAGCCGGCAAGGCCCACGACCAAGAGCGCGATCAGAACAAGGCCTTGCCTCATGACTCGGAGGACGGCAGCAGGTACAGGGCTTGCAGACGATCTTGATCGACTTCCGATGCCGGAAGATCGAAGACGACACGGCCCTCGCGTAAGCCAATCACGCGCGCGAAGAGTTCTCGAGCGAGTTCGGCGTCGTGCAGGCTCACGACCAAAGGGAGCTGCCGTTCAGCGGCGACCCGGTGCAATAGCTCGAGCAAGGCGCGCGCCCGCGTCGGATCGACCGAGGAAACCGGCTCATCGGCAAGCAAGGCGCGAGGCTTCTGAAACAGCGCCCGGGCGAGTGCTACGCGCTGCTGTTGACCACCGGAGAGGGTGTCGACTCGCTGAAACATCTTGTCGCCGATCCCGAGGTGCTCCAGAAGCTGAAAGACCTCTTCCTGCAGCGCACGACGGGGTGCCACCAAGTCACGCAGAGCACCCCAAAAGCCTCGACGCGAGAATCCACCGGATACCACGTTCTGCAAGACGCGAAGGTTGGGAACCAGCGCGAAATCTTGGTGAACGAAGCCGACCTGAGCCCGCATTCGGCGCAGTGCCGCGCCATTTTGGGCCGAGTCGGCAAAACTGACGCCATCCAGTTGCACGCTGCCCACGTCGGGGAAGATTGCCCCGGACATCAGGCGCAGCAAGCTGGTCTTGCCCGCGCCGCTGGGCCCGACAATCGCGACCGATTGCTCGGCGTCAAATCGAAGACTGACTTCGCGCAAAACGGGCTGACCGCCCAGGTCGAGCGAAACCTGGTCAACGGCGAAGCGCGCGGAGGTAGCCAAAAAAATAGAGTCCGGCCAGCGAACCGCCGGCCGGACCATGCAAGGAGTTGGTCTATTGCAGGAAACCGAGTTCCCGTGCCAGCTTGGCAACAGGCTCGAAGTCGCTGTTCTGAGCGGTGATCAGGCCTTCGGAGCGCATGACCGCATCGAGCAGCTCGGGGTCGGACATTTCAATTAAGGCTTTCTGCAGGCGATCCATGGTGCCTGCGCCAAATGTCTTGTCGAGCGCTGGATGCGCCGTCCAGTTGTAGTCCACGTAGGTCGGAGTGGTCCAGATGATGCGGCAGACTTCCGGGTCGATGCTGCCGGCGGCGACCATCTTGTCGTAGGTCTTGTAGCTCAAAACACCGGCATCGAAGGTGCCTGCTTGAACCAGCTCAGCCGTTGTATCGTGACTTCCGGAGAAGCTCATTTCGCTGCCAAGGAACTCGGCTGGCGACTTGCCTGTGTTCTGGCGAATGAAGTGCTCGGGCATCAGGCGACCGGAAGTGCTTCGTTCGCTACCGAAGGTGAAGCTTTTGCCTGCCAGGCCTTCCGGGAAGGACTCACTTGGCTCGAGGCCAGAATCCTTGTGCGCGATGAAGTACGACTTGTAGACCGGATCGACCTTGCCTTGTGCGATCGCGCGTGCGCCCTCGACCGCCGCGCGTGCTTGCACGCCCGTCAGGCCACCAAACCAAGCGAGTTGAATGTCGCCATTCTTGAAGGCTTGCACGGAGGCGCCGTAGTCCGCAGTGGGAACATACTCGACCGGGACCCCCATCTTTTCTGCCAAGTAATCCGCGACTTTGTCGAACTTCTGTTGAAGCTCGGTCGCATTATCATCCGGGATGGCGGAGAACTTGAGGACCGTTTCGGTGGACTCGGAATCCCCGCAACTCGAAACGAGTGCGAAACCTGCCAAGAGGAGGTGGCGTGCCTTCAACATGGCCGACAGATTAGCAGCCCGTCAAGCGCTCGACCGACGGACTGCCGCAGCACCTTTTTGAACAAATTGGAGCAAATCTGTCACGCTGGCGAAGCGATCCAGAATGCGTCGAGCTTGCGAGCCTCGTAGGACCTCGCGGACCCAGCGCGGATGGCTGGAATAGCTGGCCCCACCCCCGAGCAGGCGGCCGAAAACACGGACAGATTCCACAAGGTCGGCTGCCTGAAGTGAACAGACCGCACCCGCTTGTGGGTAGGGATCAACTAGGTGAGCGCGTATCCCGCGACCGCAAGGGGCGATGAGGACATTGCCTTCATGAAGGTCGCCGTGATACGAGCCACGCGTATGCAGGCGGTCCAAGGCACGTAGAATGGCGAGCATGATGGGCCGTGCCTCGGCCAGAGGGAGGCGCCCGGACGGCCGCCGGGCATGCAGCTCGCTCAGGCAGACACCGGGCGCATACTGCAATAAGAGCGCCGGCCATTCCCGCCGGCCTTGGATCAGCCGGACCTGACTCTCCAGGTTGGGAACCGCGGTACATCCCCTTAGTTTGCGCAGGTACTTCACCCGCGATGCGATCGCCGGCTTCAGACCGGGGCGACGCCGATAACACTTCAAGACCCGGCGCTGCCGGGTACCGAGACCCCGCACCCGGTAGACCGAGCCTTCCCAGCCGGTGCCCAACTTGGCTTCAATGACGACCCCGCCGACCCGCGCGCCCGGCAACAGGTCGGGTGCCTCGCCGTAACGAGCGATCGAGGCGGTGCCCCGGAGATTTGACAGTACGACTCGTTTCATTCCCTTCTCCTAGAAGACGCGAAACGAGCAAGAAGGTTACAGCTGGTCGTACTTCTTGGCCGAACCCCGAGCCTTCTCGACCGGGTATTTCTGAGCGTTCTTCTTGATCTTCGCGCGCACCGCCGTGTCCAGGTCGATTTCGGAAGCGTGTGCGAGATAGAGCAGGAAAGTTTGCACGTCCGCAAGCTCATCAGCAAGACGTTCCCGGAACTCTTCGTCCTGCAATTTCAAAGCAAGCTGGTCCGGGGTTTTCCATAGGAACAGCTCGGCCAACTCGGCGGCCTCGATCTGCAATCCCGCGACCAGATCCTTGAGCTGATGGAACTGAGCCCAGTCGCGTTCGTCGCGAAAACGCAGCACCAAATCACGCAGCTCTTGCAGACTGTCACGCATGGCTAAGTAAGCAGCGGCTTCACGACTTCGCCGCTGACGTCGGTCAGACGGAAACGCCGCCCCTGATATTTCCAGGTCAGCCGCTCGTGGTCGATTCCAAGCTGGTGCAGCAGGGTTGCCTGCAAATCATGCACATGCACCGGATCGCGCACGATGTTGTAGCCGAAGGGGTCGGTCTCGCCGTAGACGGTGCCGGGGCGCACGCCGCCGCCGGCCATCCACATCGAAAAACAGCGCGGGTGGTGATCGCGCCCGTAGTTGGTCGCCGAAAGTGCACCCTGGGAATAGTTGGTGCGCCCAAACTCGCCGCCCCAGACCACAAGGGTGTCGTCGAGCAAGCCACGCCGCTCCAAATCGACGACCAAGGCAGCCGAGGCCTGGTCGGTCTCGCCGCATTGCGTGCGCATGCCGCCCGGAAGGCCGCCGTGCTGGTCCCAGCCCTGGTGGAAGAGCTGCACAAAACGCACCCCGCGCTCGAGCAGACGCCGCGCAAGCAAAGCATTGGCCGCGTAACTTCCAGGCGTGCGGGCCGCTTCGCCATAGAGTTCGAAGGTCTCGGCCGGCTCATCGCTGAAGTCGGAAACCTCGGGCACGCTGCGTTGCATGCGGTACGCCAACTCGGCCTGGGCCATCCGCGATTCCACCTCGGATTGACTCGACTCGCCGGCCGCACCGCGCGCGAGTTCGGCCTGTACGTCCAGCATGCGACGGCGTCGTTCCCGGTCGATGCCCGGGGCGTCCTGCAAATACAGCACCGGATCCTCTCCGGCGCGCAACTGCACACCTTGATAACGCGAAGGCAGAAAACCCGCCCCCCACAATCGCGCGTACAGCGGCTGCCCGCCCTTGCCCTTGGTCACCAGAACGACAAAGCTTGGCAGATCCTGATTCATCGAACCCAAGCCGTAGGACAACCAGGCCCCCATCGACGGTCGACCAGCGATCTGCGAACCGGTCAAGAAGAAGGTGATAGCTGGGTCGTGGTTGATCGCCTCGGTATGCATCGAACGCACGATGCAGAGTTTGTCGACGATTTTGGCCGTATGCGGCAGGAGCTCGCTAACCCACGCGCCACTCTCGCCATGCTGGGCAAACTTGAACTGGGCGCCCGCCAGCGGCAGCGAAGTCTGGTTGCCGGACATCCCAGTCAAGCGTTGGCCTTGGCGGACCGAGTCCGGAAGTTGCTCCCCGTTGCGCTCATTCAACAGCGGCTTGTAATCAAAAGACTCGAGTTGCGACGGCCCCCCCGACTGGAATAGGTAAACGATGCGCTTCGCCTTGGCTGGATGATGCAACCCTCCGGCGAGGTCAACGGCGCCGGCTGGCGCAGCGGGCTCTTGCGCGGCGCGCGCCAACAAACTGCGAGCCTGCAGATGGCCGGGAAGCAAGCCACCCAGAGCTGCGGCTCCCAAACCGAGGCTGCTGCGGCGCAAAAACTCTCGGCGGGCTAGGGCATCCAGCTTGGGGTCTTTCATCGCAAGGTCACCACGAGTTCAGAGGAAAGAAGAGTGGAGCAAACCACGGTCAGCGCGGCGTGCTGCGCCGAGTCGAGTGCTGCTTGTTGCGGCGCTTCGCCCACCGACAGCAATGCCGCCGCGGATTCGGCATCCGCCTGGAAGTGCGCGAGCTCACTCTGATAGAGAGCGAGCAAGAGTTGAACCGCTGATTCATCCTGCCTTGAAGTCAGCTCGTGGTAGAGGCCCGCAAGCGCATCTTGTACGGGAAGCTGCCGGCTCAAGATGCGACCGGCCAAGACCCGGGAAGCCTCGATGAGCTGGGGATCATTCCACAGCACCAGCGCTTGCAACGGGGTGTTGGTTTCTTGCCGACGCACCACGCAAACATCGCGCTTGGCTGCGTCGAAAATCATCATCGAAGGCGGCGGCGAAGTCCGTTTCCAGAAGGTGTACAGGCTGCGTCGATACAAGCCTTCGCCGGTGCTTGGCTGGTAGGCGCTGCCCGATTTCTCGAGCCACAGGCCAGCTGGCTGATAGGGCTTGACGCTGGGCCCGCCAATCTTGCGCACCAGCAAACCGGAGTGCATCAAGGCTGCATCGCGCAACATTTCGGCGCTCAAACGGCGGCGCGGCCCGGAGCTCCAGAGGCGGTTCTCCGGATCGACTTGCGCGGCACCGTCGGCAAGCAGCTCGCTGTCACCCGCAAAAGTCGAAGACAGAACCAATCGGCGCAACATCGCCTTGCGATCCCAGCCCGAGGCAATGAAATCGAGGGCCAACTGATCAAGCAGCTCCGGGTGGGTCGGCGACTCGCCTTGGCTTCCCCAGTTTTCCGGAGTGCGCACCAATCCCTTGCCAAAAACACTGCGCCAAAGTCGGTCAACTTCGACGCGCGCGGTCAAGGGGTGATCGGCGGCGAGCATCCAGTCCGCCATCTCCAAACGATCTTGCGGGGAAGCTGCCTCGGCGCCACGCAGAGAGTCCCCCGCCGCGCCGCGCCGCAGCGCTGCAGGTACCGCGCGCCCGACCGCTTCAGCGGGAGCGTCGTAAGCGCCGCGCACCAAGAGGCGCGCCGCGCGCGGCTCCTCGCGCTCGGACATCACCATGAGTTGCGGGATCTTGTCACGCAACTCATCGCGCTTGCTTCGGGCTCGCTGCAAGGCGGTACGCGCGCTTTCGATCGCGGGGTCGTGGGCCGCGCCCGGCCAGCCACTGACAAAGCTGACATCGTCAAGCACGCCTTGACTGAAACCTTTGTCGCGGAAGCGCGCGCCAAAACTCACGTCGCCCGGGCCGCCGATCGTAATCGAGCGCGACAAACTGTCTTGCATCACCTCGACTTCGATGGGCTCTCCGTCGATCGAGAGTTGCATGCCGGCGGCTTGCGAGGATCCGTCGTAACGAAGGCTCGCTTCAAACCAGGAGCCGATCGGCAGGGGATCCGCGCTGCGGATCGCAATCATGTCCCCGGGCCAAAAGTGCACCAATGCTGCGATCAGGTGGCCGTCTTCGATCAGCAGTTGCCAACCGGCACTCGCAGCATCGTGCCAAGCCCGAGAGCGGTGCAGCAAGATCGATCGTTCGATTTTGGTATCGAGTTGCAAAGCCATGCCGACCGTGAAGGGGTCGGAGCGGCGCCAATGACCGACCCCACGAAAGCGCAGTCCAGCATCGCCAGACAAACGCACACCTTGGCCGCTTCGTCCGGCGACGAGCTCGTACTCACCTTCCGGTTTGACAGCCGCGCCTTCTTTTCCGATGCCCAGCGATTCACCTTCCACCCATTCGTCAAAGTGGAAGCGAACGACTTCGTCCTCATCCGGTACCGCCTCGGCAAGGTTGCGTCGCACCGACGAAGCTTCGCGCAGATGCGCTTCGGCCTGAAGCACGGCGGCCTCGGCATCCGCGAGCGCGATCGATTGCGCTTCACTTGGCAGCTCGTAGGCCGGGGTCGGCGTGGAACTCGTGAAGTGGGAGTACAGGCCGCTCTCTTCGATGTCATCGAAGTAATCCGCCATCTGGTAGTACTCACGCTGCGAGATCGGGTCGTAACGGTGGTCGTGGCATCGTGCGCACTCAAAGGTCAGCCCAAGAAAGGCCATGCCCGTGGTATGCACACGATCACTGACATACTCGACCCGAAATTCCTCTTCGACCGAGCCACCTTCATTGGTTTGTCGATGCAAACGCTGAAAGGCCGTCGCCACCATCTGCTCGCGGGTCGGCTCGTCGAGCAAGTCACCGGCTAACTGCCAACGCAAGAAATCGTCGTACGGAAGGTTGTCGTTGTACGCCTGAATCACCCAATCGCGGTAGGGCCAAACCGCACGCGTGACATCGCTCTGATACCCGTAGGTGTCGGCATAGCGCGCGACGTCCATCCATTGCGCCGCCATGTGCTCGCCGAAGTCCGGTGAGGCGAGCAATTGATCGACCACTTCTGCGCGGCTCAGTTCCGCGGGGAATCGATCCTGCATCTCGGCGCTGGGCGGTAAGCCCGTCAACGCAAAGCTAACGCGACGCAGCCAGATGGCATCCGATGCTGGCGCGACCGGCTGCAGGCCAGCGGCTTGCATCGACTCCAAGACGAAGAGGTCAAGAGGGTCTTGCGCCCATCCGCTCGGGTCGGGCCGTGGTGTGCTGGCCGACGGCGGCACGAATGACCAGTGCGCGGTGTATTCCGCTCCCTGCGCGACCCAGGCGCGCAAGACCTCAATTTCTTCCTCGCTCAGGCTGAGGTCCGAGTCAGCCGGAGGCATGCGCTCGTCGGCATCGTGCGCGGTGATCCGATAGATCAGTTCGGACTCTTCCAGATCGCCCGGCGCGATCGCCGCATAACCGCCCAAGTCGGCAAGTGCCCCCGACCGCAAATCGAGTCGCAAATCCGCTTCACGCGCCGTTTCGTCGGGACCGTGACAAGTGAAGCAACGGTCCGAAAGAATCGGCCTCACTTGGCGCTGAAAATCAATGCGCTCGGGCTCTTGCTCTGCCGGCGCCTGCGCGGGCAGCAGGAATCCAAGCAGGAGCAAGTTCAGCATATGACCATTCTAGGCAGAGCGTGTGACCATGGGGGCATCACCGTCTAGCATGAATCGATGCCGCATCGCTCCTCCGACGGGTTGCCAGGCTGGGCACTGCCCTTCCTCGCCGTCCTTCTCATCGGTAGCGGAGTTCTCGTGTTCGGTTTGGGCGAGACTCAAGTTCAGTTGCAAGAAGCGCTCGCGCAGCAAGCGGAACAGAAAGCGCGCGCGGCTGCTGCGGCGGAGCAAGCGCAACAGGAAGCGGATGCTGCCGAGCGAAGGCAGGCCGATCCGATTCACGCGGGCGGCCGCGTGGCTCGAGAAGAAACCGCAGCGTTCACTCATGAAGTTGAGTTCGGCTGGGTCGGAGTTGTCGTCAATGAATCGGGCGATGCTGTTCCGGGAGTTCGGGTCGGCTGGACCGTGCCGTGGAATACCAGCGAGCACGATCTCCCGGTCACCGATGCACACGGCCGCTTCGCGTTGGCTTTCGACCCAGACGGGAACTGGCCTGAAGAGCCGGGCGCCGGACTGGTGATTCGCGATGCAGCCTGGCTGCCCCAGGTTCACGCAGTTCCCGCTCCGGCAAGCCCGCTAGCTGAAGTGCGCCTCTCCGCGCTTGCCGCGGACACCTGGTTGAACTTTCGTGTTGTCGAAACCGATGGTGTGACCCCGCGCGCAAACCTAGGCGTTGAGTTGTCCGGCCCAGGGGTTTTCGGTTACGCCCGCACCGACGCCGAAGGCCGCGCGCGGCTCGCTGGCAAGGCCGATACGCGCCTGTACCTCGATACCTTTGGCACCATCTTTGGCTGGTTGAACGCACCCGATCCCTTGGTGCTGAGTCGAGGGGAAAGCGATGAGTTGCTCGTCGAGTTTCAAGGCACGCCGAGCGCACTCGAATTGATCGCCCATGACAGTGAGTCCAAACGACGCTTGTTCGACGCAGAATGGTTTAGCTTTGCCAGCGAAGGCGTCATGAGCGAAGTCCCGCATGACGCACCGGATGGGCTGCTTTCTTGGCGCATCGACGAGCACGCGGCCGTGTCGGGGTATTGCGGTCTGAAGGTCGCGGCCGATGGCTATGTCCCGACCTATTTTGAATGGTCCGCGATGCCTCCAACCGGGCTGCTCTCAGTGCCGCTGATCCCGGCCGAAACGCAAAGCGTCGAATTGGTACTGACCCGACGGGGTATGCCCGCCGCACAGGAGCATGTCCGACTTGGCGTCAGCATGCCCTATTTTGCCGACGACGAAGACGAACCGCGCGGCTCGATGAATCTCGGCGCGTACTCCGGCATCGAGATCCTCGCCGAAGCCCGCACTGATGCTCGCGGCGCGGCGCGGCTGACGCTGCCTTGGGTACAGGGCGAATCCCTCCCGAACCGCGTTCATTTGTACTTCAATGATCGCGACGATTGGTTCGACACGCAGGTTCTGGGGGAACAACCCTGGCGCATCGAACTTGAGCCGACGACCACATCGCTTCGCTTCCGCGCGATCGATGTCGCTGGCAAGCCGGTCGCCGATCTCGATCTGCGCCTTTGGCTGGGAAGCTCTGCCGATGCTCCCCTGGTCTATACAGCGCGCACTGCCGCGTATTCATTTGGTGGGTCGGTCCGATCCTATTGGGCGAAACCCGATCACATCGGACGCACCGATTCCGAAGGGATCTGTCGCTTCGAGATCCCGGTTCATACCCCCTTCGAATGGTCGCCCACACCGGCCCCCAATCGAGGTGATATCCGCTTTTCCTCTGGGCTCGCACCGGGCCCGGAGCATGAGATCTTGATCGAACATACGGGTGATGCGCTCATCGCCGGCACTTTAGTGCAGACAGACGGCCGACCCTGGGATGGCAGGCCGGTGCAAGCGCGGCTTCACCATTTGGATGGCAGCTTTCCAACCGAGGCCGACACACGGCGACCCTTTGCCTGGGCGAGCGCCACCACCACCAGCCAAACCGGGGCATTTCGCTTTGAAGGCGTGCCACCCGGGCAGTATCGATTGAGTTTCTACAACGTTGCGCTGAAGGATCCCAGCCTGCTTGTTTCACCGGGCCAAGAAGATTTGCGCGTTGAAATGCTCGCCATGTGTCGGATGCGCGTGCAGATTGCTGACGCTCGCACCGGCGCATTGATCGCCGGAGAGGGCCGGGCACAGGTACACAGTGAACCGAACGGCTTTGCCTGGGCCAACCTTTGGAATGGCGAAGGCACGGTCGAGTTTGCCCCGGGTCCCGATGTCACGCTTGAGGTCGATCGCGATGGCTATCGCAGCAAGATCATTCCAATTGGTGATGTCCTGGTGCCTGGCAGCGAGATCAGCCGGCGCGTTGAGCTAGATCGCGGCCGCGTCGTGCGCTTGCAAGTCACGCCTCCTGAAGCGGTCGAAGACGGTCGCTTTGCGGGGATGTCAATCCGCGATGCTGCGGGGAACGAAATCCCGGACCTGCCGCTCGGGTATCGCACCCGCCCCGGGGAAATCGATGTCTTTCACGCGCCACGCGAGGCGTTTCAGCTTTGGATGCTTGAGCGTGCCACGCGGAAACCCATCTTGAAAGTCCTCGTCGCTGCTGCCGAAGGAGAGCCACCTGCGTCGCCCGACACCGAAAAGCGCATGGTGATGCAAGTGCAATGGCCCGAGGCAGACGACTCGAGCAGCAAGAGCGCCGAGGACGGCTAATTCTCGAGCTCGGCCGGCTCGCTCAGGATGCGGCCGCTGCTCAAGTCGACTTCCCAAATGAATCGAGAGT
>JBDQJC010000083.1:0-11323 GCA_040264055.1 Planctomycetota bacterium | reverse complement strand
CGCCCCACCTCATCAGGCTGGAAAAGATACGGTCCCTGCGGCGCGAGCTCGTCATAGCGCGCACGGAACTCCGACTCGAGGGCCAGCCCGATCTTTTTCCGCATGCCTTGGCGTGTGGCCAAGATCGCAAGGGGGTCAGCTTGATCGAGCTGGTTGGCAAGCGCGGCCTCTCCGGGCAAAGCCAGTGCATACGCTTGCAACGAGGCATCTTCATCGCGCAGCGCCAGGACACCGCGCAGAGCCGCAGCAAGATGCTCCGGTAGCTCGACATCCGCGCCCCCGGCAACTGCGTCGAGTTGAGCGAGCAGAACGCGCTCGGCGAGTTCTTGCCCCGCTTCCCAACGACAGAAAAAATCGGAATCATGGGCGAGCAGCACGGCGAGGTCTTGATCCGATCGATCCATCTTCAGCCGCACTGGCGCTGAAAAACCGCGCAGCACCGAAGCGACCGGTGATTCGGCGATTCCCTCGAACACGAAACTCTGCTCGGCTTCACGTAACTCCAAGGTGCGAGTCGGAGCGAGTTCCTGACCCGAGCGAGAAACGAGACCCGTCGCAACCGGAACGTGGAAGGGCTCCTTGTTCGGCTGACCGGGCGTCGCCGGACAGTCTTGGCGCAGCGTGAGCGTGTAGCGCTGCGCCGAGGCATCCCAATCGCCACGCGCGTGCACGACCGGCGTGCCCGCCTGCAGATACCAGCGTTCGAACTGATCCAAATCGACCTGGTTCGCGTCAGCCATCGCAGCTCGGAAGTCATCGCAAGTGACTGCCTGGCCATCGTGGCGCTCGAAGTAAAGATCCATGCCCTTGCGGAAGCCGTCGCGACCCAACAGTGCCTCGTACATGCGTACGACCTCGGCACCCTTCATGTACACCGTCGCGGTGTAGAAGTTGTCCATCGCGATGTACGAATCCGGGCGAATCGGGTGCGCCATCGGGCCCGCGTCCTCGGCGAACTGCCCCGCGCGCAGACCGCGCACCGCTTCAATGCGGCGCACCGCTGCGGATCCCATGTCGGCGGAAAAGCGTTGATCGCGATAGACGGTCAGCCCCTCTTTCAAGGTCAACTGGAACCAATCTTGGCAGGTCACACGATTGCCGGTCCAGTTGTGGAAGTACTCGTGCGCGATGACGCCTTCGATCCCTTCAAAGTCGTTGTCTGTTGCGGTATCGGGGCGCGCCAGCACATACGCCGTGTTGAAGACGTTCAGGCTCTTGTTCTCCATCGCGCCCATGTTGAAATCCTCGACAGCGACGATGTTGTAGATGTCGAGGTCGTATTCGAGCCCGAATACTTGCTCGTCCCAACGCATCGAGTGCTGCAAGGAGTCCATCGCGTGTCGCAATCGATCGACATTGCGATGCTCCGAGTAGACGTACAGATCGACCTTGCGTCCCGACTGGGTAACAAAACTGTCTTGCAGCCGACCGAGATCGCCCGCGACCAAGGCGAAGAGGTAGCTTGGTTTCTTAAACGGGTCCTCCCAAACCGCAAAGTGGCGGCCATCCGCGGCGGAACCGGAATCCACTAAGTTGCCATTGGAAAGCAGCACCGGGCAGCTGGATAAATCCGCTTCCATGCGCACGCGATAAACCGTCATGACGTCGGGTCGGTCAATCGACCAAGTAATCCGACGGAAGCCCTCGGCCTCGCATTGTGTGCAATAGACTCCTTGGGTTCGGTAGAGCCCGGACAGTTGCAGATTCTTCTCGGGCTGAATCCGCACGGTCGTGCGCAACTCAAAAGAATCGGGCACCGAAGGCAGATAGAGACGCTCGCTTTCGATCCGAAACTCGCTTGCCTCCAGGCGTCGCCCGTCGATTTCAATCGAGAGTGTTTCGAGGTCCTCGCCGTCCAGCTCGAGCGCGGCGGCTGCATCCCCGACGCGACGCAGCTTCATCGTCGTCACGACAGTGGTGAGCTCATCGCGCAGGTCGAAATCGAGCTCGATGGCATCAACCGCAAACGGATGAGGTTGGTAATCCTTGCGGAACTTCTCGACCGGAGGGGCGACGGCTGGGGACGCGGTTTCTGCCATGCTGCGATTCTACGGATTCGCTGCGGCATCTTGCGGCTTCGCTGCGTTTTCGAGTTTGGCTAGGAGCGCCCGTCGTCTGGCGGCGTTTCCGGCGTGGCACGCTCACGAACCATCCAGGAGCGCATGGCCTCGGCATGATCGGCAAGTCGCTGATCCTCTCCCTCGAGCGCCTGCTCTTCCTGCAACTGCCATTTGGCCTCCATGGCTCGCCGGCGCCGCGCGCGACGCCGCAAGGCAAAGGGAATCAACAATGCCGCCAGCACCAGCAGCACCGTGACCACATGCGGGGCGCTCGCGGCAAGCAGCGACCGCAAACTGCGCAGTTCCTCGGTCAAGGCGAGTTCGTTTTCGACCAGCGACTTCTTGGTCGTTGCCAACAGGGCTTGGTCGAGATTATCGCCGAGCCGCATGCGCTCGATAATTTCTCCGATGACCGGTTGCCCGTGCACTCGAATCAGCCGCCGAACAAAGGCGTCGCCAAGTGCATAGCCCTCGGCTGCGCGAATCGGATCATCGGGAAATCCTTCCGCATAGCGCCGGAGCGAACTCAACGCGCCATTGTTGGCGCGCCACGCCAGCGACACGCCGACATCGCCGAGGTAGATCTCGCCACTAAAGGCCTCGGCAAGACCTTCGTGGAACCAGGCGGGAATGCGCCGAAAGACACCGGGCGGCAAGGCACCCATCGCGTGGTGCACGATTTCGTGGCGCAGAGTCGAGCGCAATCGCGACTCCCCTCCCGCGGCTTCAACCGCCAAGTAGATGTCGCCGCGCAGTGGCTGCGCGACGGCGGCATACCAATCTGGCACCGATTCTCGGCCCAAGCGGGCAGCCAGCTCATCGCGGTCTCTTAGCCAGTACAAACGGCCTGCTTGCGGGTCCTTTACCGCGCCCGCGCCGCAGGACAGGCCCAGCCAGCGATGCGCGTCGGTCAGCATCTCTTCGGCTTCGCCCGTCAATCGCTTCGCGAGCGGCGCGAAGCCGGGGGGCGCTTCCCAGGACAGACGGCCGGTCGTTCCGCGTTCCAGTTCCTGTGCGGGGAGCGCCGCCCCCAACGTCAGGCTGAGAAGCGCGCAAGTGATCTGGAAAGCGCGAGGCAGACGGCGAATCAAGAGGCTAGCGCACCCGGACCAAGCGGCTGACGCGACCCAGGAAGTTCCAATCCTGGACGTAGAGGTTGCCATCATGATCCCAACCGGCGCCGTGGGGCGACAAGAACACCCCGTCTTGCCATTGCTCACGCGGCACGCCGTTCTTGGCTCGCCGGCCCGGCTCGGGCTGATCGCCGATTTGGAAGACGCGCTGGCCGTCGGTCGAAACGATGGTCACGCGACCCGCCAAATCCGCAACGACGTAATCGTCATCGCGGCGCTGGACCGAACAGGGTCGACGGAACATACCGTCCAGCACGCGGAGTAATTCGCCCTCGGCCGTGAGGAACTGCACGCGATGATTCTCGCGGTCGGCCACGACCAGAACCTGATCCTGCTCGTCCCAGTAGATGCCGTGTGGAGTCTGGAATTGACCCGGCTCGGTGCCACGGCTGCCGATCGTCGTTTGGTAAACGCCCGAGGCGTCATAGGCGTGAATCAAACTCAGCCCATAGCCATCCGCGACGAAGAAACTTCCGTCGGGTCGCACCGCTACCGAGGTCGGGTGAAACCGGGATGGATCTTCGTAATGTCCCGATTCCGTTGGTGGGCCATACTCCGCAATCTTCTGACCATCGATTGAGTAACGATAGACCTTGCCTCCCGCGTGGTGCGGCAGAAAGAGCTCTTCTTCGCCATTTACCTCGGCCAAGCAGATGCTGTGCACCCCACCGCGCAATTCGGGGCCCCAGGTTTCAAGGACCTGGCCGCTCGGATCCGCGACCACAATCGCGTGCTCGGAATCGGTGCTGAATAGAATTCGTCCGGCACGATCGAAGGCGAAGCCGCCGTGGGTATTGCCAAGATCGCCACCGCCCGGCCACTGCAACCAATCACTTTGCCAAATGTAGGTGTGCTCACCGAGGCCGAGCAGAGGACCGTCCGGTAGCGGGCCAGCAGGTGCGTGGCAGCGCGGAAACAAGAGGCCGACTGCAAGTGCAGATCCGCCGAGGAGGAGTGGGCGCCAGTTCATGTCGTGGGACTTGGTGGATTCGTTGCGTCTACGTTTGCGTGACAAGAAGCGAGCCGTTCGGCATGAGTCAACCGCTTCCAAGCAGCTTCTTGGCGCTGTGCTTCACTTCGATCGTCGAAAGGACCGCGCAAGGCTGCGAGTTTCCATGGCCGGCCGGCCCGCGTGCTGCGCGCACCTCGCACCAGCTCGCCATTATGCTGACGCAAGCGGCGATCCGGGTCGGTGCTGACCCCCACATAGGTGCGGGGAGCCGACTGCGATCGCAGCAAGTAGGCGTACCAAGTGGACATGCAAACGGGGCATCGAACCCGTGCTCGATGCCCCGTCAGTCTAGCGACGACCCTTAGATCTCGTCGTCTGGATCCAATTTCGGCGGGACCGGTGGCGTGGGTGGAGTCGGCACTCCCGGCAATGCCGAGCCACTGCGCTGGGTCTGTTGAATGGAAATCGAGCGGCCTTCGCCCTCGAAGCGGACTTCCACCTCGGCTCCGTACTCCTCGATCGCCGCCTCGATGAGGGCCTCGCGCTCTTCCTCAGGAGTGCTCGCCGGGTAGCGCAGTTTGACCGAGCGCTGGGTCTCCACATCCACGGCCCATGGAATCGGGTCGAGCTGCGGAAAGGCGGGCGGTTGGAATTGCCAGTCGAGTTGGATCTTGGGCTGCCAATCAAGCTGCAACTCGGCCCCCCAGTCTTTACCCATCCAATCGGGGCGTTCCCCGGACCAAATCGGCCCTGGCACGAAGTTCTCGGGGAATCCGTTTTCGAGCATGCCGCCTGGCCAATTGGGCGTGAATTCGATTCCTTGATTCCAATCCCAAATGCCGTCGGACAGGAACGGGAACTCAAGCTGGAGTGGCATCTCTTGCGGATTCGGGGAGGCCGGTGCCTGTTTCGCTGAGCCAGGCCAACGCCCCAGGATTCCGGGAAGCGCAATCTCTTCGATCCCGCGCACGAGATGCACGGTGACCAGCTCGCCGGGGAAGAACTCCTGCATGCCAGCGATCAGACTCGCGCTGGAATCCATGCGTGCATCATTGATCCCAACGATGAGGTCTTCGACCTGAATCCCCATCAACGAGGCGGCCGAGGGTTGTTGCACCCCCACGACTCGTGCCCCAAGTTCGCTATCGGGGTCGAGCTCGACGCCAAGGAAAGCGCTCTGGGCCGCCGCGATCGGAGCTGCCCAGGCCAAGAGAAGAACAATTAGGAAGTGTTTCATCGATTGTTTCTACTGAGACTTGGACGCAAGCCCCCCCTGGTGGAAGCTTGCTCTCTCTTCTTTTACGACAAGTCCCCCTCTCTCTTGGTCGCATTTTTTTGTAAAAAATCGTGAAGTCCCTGCCGCTATCTGTCCTGCCCGGCCGCTACGCCGTGCATCGCTTCGCTGCCAAGGCGCCGCTCCCCTCGGAGGTACTGACTGCGGACACTTTCCACATCAGCCGAACCTCGGAAGAGCTCTCGGTGCTTTGTTCGGCCGCGCTTTCGCTCGCATCCGAACAGCAATGGGGCCCGCTTGCAGGCCTGCGGGTGCGCGGTCCGTTAGATTTTTCGCTGGTCGGCATCTTGGCCGAACTTACCCGGCAACTCGCAGAGGCCGGGCTGAGTGTCTTCGCGATTTCGAGCTTCGACACGGATTACCTCTTCGTGCGCGAGCAGGATCTGCCGAGTGCGATCAACGCACTAACCAAGGCTGGCCACTTGCTCGACGACCTACCCTGAACGGTTCGACCTAGTGTTGATTCAACCAGAGGAAGCGAACTTCTCCGGTGATGTAGGGACCCAGGTGGCCCGTGTTGCCCGTCTCCGTTCGCCACTGCAAGTAGGCGGCTTGGTCATCACGCGATTCCCATTCTTCGTAAATCCAGACCTTGCCTGGCTCCGTTTCATGGGTCCAAACCGTCGCCTCGATACAGCCATCAAAGGCCCGCGTATCGACCAGAATCAGGTTGAGCTCCTGGATGAACTCGTCGCGCGTCTCCGCGTCACACGGGAACTCGACGAGCATCCTTTCGAGCTCGGCGTGCGGAGTCATGGCACAGCTTCCACTACAGACGACAAGTGCAAGGCAAGCAAGAATGCGCTTCATGCCTGCATCCTAGTCGAGCGGTCGGTGCCATTCTTGGAAAGCGAGCGCTAGAGTGGCCCTCACGGATTGCGCCCCTTCCGGCTTGCCTTTCTCATGACAAACACCCTTGGCCATGTCGCTGTCAGCGCGAGTTTTGACCCCACGAGCCGCGCCGACGGAAGGCTGGTCTATCTGTCGGAGGCCGAACAGCTGCGCGCCGCAGACTCGGCCGGCGATTATCAAGCCTTTACCTTTGCCCTGAATCCAGATGCGGCACAAGACTGCGCGGAACTCTGCGCGGGCGTGCGGGAACTTGGATTCACTCGACAGCGGGGCATCGTCTCGGGGATCGAACTTTGCGATGCCTCGATCACGACGACATCCACAGCAGCCCTGATTCGTTGTCTGGAACAGGCTGTGGAACTTGGCATGCATCAAGTGTTTTGCGTGGCCCAAGAATGGCCCGCTGGATCTCGCACGGCGGACTTCGAGCGAGACATCCTGCCCCCCTTTGTCGAAAACGTGCAAGCCGCTTTGCGCGCCGTGCCCGGTGTGACGGAATTTGGTGTCGAGCCGCTCATTCGGGTCGAACAACAGCATGTCAACACGCTTGCCAAAGCGCGACGCTTGGCCGATGCAAGCAATCAGGCTCTCGGAACGCGACGGGTCTTCCCGGTACCCGACCTTGCGCACTTATTTGGTCTCGTCGAACGCTCGCAATGGGATGACATCACCGAACAGTTGATCGAGGCGATTGATGCAGGCGAAGTCCCCTATGCGCACCTCAGCGTTCCCGAGTCGCGCACCGATCAGTTTCTGACGGCGATCGAGGCCGGCGACTTGCCCGAACGAGCGGTGCGCGCTCTGAGCAAGGTGCGGTGCGTCGATACCGAGGCCTTTGACCCGAACGATCGCTTCCTGGACGACCTGCGCCGCTTGGTCCCGCGTTTTGCCGCTGCAGATCATTCCGGGTGGACCGAAGGCAAGCGCTTCGCTCGCTTTGTCGAGACGGCCCAGTACTTCCTGGGACTTTCCTAAACGTTGTTCTCGGGCCGGCCCTCTTTCCAACTGCGATTGTAGACCGGTGCGACAAGCGCTCGGATCTTCGCTAGCAGGGCGGGGTCGGACTGCTGCTGCAGAACCGCGAGATTGGCCTCGACTTCGCGCACATTGTTCATGCCGACGAGAGTCGAACTGACGCCGTCAAAGTCGAGCGAGAATCGCAGTGCTACCTGGGCAATATCTTTGCCGTGCTCGCGACACAGAGCAGCAACGCGCGGGCCGATGGCGAGCACTTCCGGATCGGCGCGATGCCAGGGCTGCGGCCCGCCTTCCGTCAACAGGCCAAGAGCCAAAGGCGAGGCATTGATCAACCCCATTTGGCGTTCCGCACAGAAGCTCGCCAGCACATCGTCCAGCTCGGTATTGAGCAGCGAATAATGTGCATAGGAAAGGATGGCATCGAGCTCGGTTTGCTCGGCCACCTTGCGCAGATAGCGCACCGGCAAGCCAGAGATTCCGACATGTTTGACTTTGCCTTGTCGCTTCAAAGCGAGAGCCGCTGGAATCGCCTCTTCAACGACCTGCTTCTCTTCCCCAAACTCGATGTCGTGCACGATCAGCAGATCGAGGTAGTCCGTTTGCAAGCGGCGCAGCGATTCTTCGACCGAGCTCGCCACGCGGGCCGCGCTGAAGTCAAAATCCTCTAAGCAGAAGCGAGCGCACTTACTAGAAAGGAAGACCTGGTCGCGCTTGCCCACCAGTGCCTGGCCAAGCCGCTCTTCGGCGAGCGTGCGACCATAGAAGGGCGCAACATCGAAGAAGTTGATGCCCGCGTCAATCGCAGCGTGAACCGCACGGCGGCCTTCGAGCAAATCACTTTCCCCGTACTCGCCCCCCAGAGTCGCGGCACCGAAACCGATGACCGATAGCTGGCAGCCGGTCTTTCCCAGTTCTCTGCGCTCGATCTCGCTCACGAGTCCAAACCGGCGGCACCCTGCATCGCATCGACTCCCGTCTCGACCCAACTGCGGGTCCGGGCTGATTTCAAGACCGCGTCGCAAACACGCTGCGTTTGCAGCGCATCTCGGAAATTCGGCTGCGCGGACTTGCCCGATTCGACGTTGGCGAGGAAATCCGCTAGGGCGTGAATGAAGGTGTGTTCATAGCCAACCGTGCAGCCAGGCACCCACCAACGATCCATGTACGGGTGCTCAAAGTTCGTCACGTGGATCTTGCGCCAGCCGGTGAGGTGATCCTCGACCTTGTCTCCAGTAGCCGGTCGCGTGTGCTCAAAGAAGTCCAAGTACTGCGGGTCCTCGAGGTCGAAGGCCACCGAACCGTCGGCACCATTCAATTCAAAGGTATTGAAATTTTTGCGTCCTCGGGCGTAGCGGGTCGATTCGAAGGTACCCATGGAACCATTTGCAAAGCGCGCCAAGAACATGCAGGCATCGTCGATCCCGACCGCTTCGACCTTGCCCGATTCTTGGTGCATGCGCTCTTTGACGAAGGTCTCGGTGTCAGCCACCACACTCGTGATCGGACCATTCAGCCACATCGCGGTGTCAATCGAATGTGCGAGCAGATCGCCGGTGACCCCCGAACCCGCCACTTTCGAATCCAGGCGCCAAAGAGCCGCGCCACCCTGCGGCACATCTTCCGCGATCGTCCAATCTTGTAGATAGGTCGCACGGTAGTGAAAAGGCCGACCGATACGCTGCTCGCTTACCAACTGGCGCGCCAAGGCGATTGCTGGCACCCGGCGGTAGTTGAACCAGACCATGTTCGGCACCCCAGCCGCTTCGATCACCGCGGTCATCTGCTCGGCTTCGGCAGCATCCATCGCCAGCGGTTTTTCGCAAAGCACCCACTTGCCGGCCTTCGCAGCGGCAACGGCGATCTCGATGTGGGTGTGATTCGGCGTGCCGATATCAATCACATCGACGTCGTCGCGCTCGACCACTTTGCGCCAATCGGTCTCGACTGCCGCGTAGCCCCAAGTCTCGGCGAACTTTTTCGCCTGAGCCTCGTCTCGACCGCAGAGCACCTGCAACTTGGGGCGATACTGCAATTCGGGAAAGAAGTGTGCGAGCTTCTGGTAGGCATTGCTGTGCGCCTTGCCCATGAAGCCATAGCCGATCATGCCAATCCGGAGTGGCTTGCTCATGATGCCGATGCAGCGAAGTAACGCTCGTTAACTTGGTCCATGAAAGCCTTGCAAGACTCGGTGGCCTCCCAGGCATCTGGCCAGAAGCACAGGTCGACCGTCCACCAATCGTGGCCCAAATCGATGCTGGCAAGGTGCGGGATCACCGCGTCAAAGTCAACCACGCCCTTGCCAAATGGCAGGTGCATTGAAGTCTCATCCTCTCCCTTGTCGTCCTTGTGACACGTGTTGTCCGAATCGATCAGGTGGATGTGATTGATGCGGCCGCTGAGCTTCTGAATGAGTTCAATCTGGCCTCCTGCAAGCACTTCCTTTTCACCCGGGTGACGCGCGCCAACCTCGGCGACCATATGCCCATGACTGGTGTCGTACAGCACGCCGAAGTTGCTGTCGTCGACTGCGTCCAGCATGCGCAGGATGTCGGAAGTCTTGTTGAAAGCGAATCCTGGCTCGAACTCCCAGGTCATGTAGAGACCGTGGTCCTTGGCGATCTCATTGCAGGCTTTGAAGGTGCCGGAAGCCCGCTTGAAGGCGGTACTCGGATCGACTTGATCAAAAATGGTCGGCGGTTGCACCGTGTCGACGCGGATCCCGGCAATTCCCAGATCGCGCGCAAACTCACAGTTCTTGGTGAACTCGGCGATGTACGGCGCGGGATCGTCGGTATCGATCAGGTGCTCGGCCCACAGGTTGGCGGCAAGACCACTGAAGGCAAGACCGTGGCCTTTCATCTGCGCGACAATCTCTTGGCGCTGCTCTTTTCTCGGCAGGTCATCCGGGTTGGGATGCGGCGGGAAGCCACCGAGTTCCATGCCGTCAAAGCCGAGCGCGGAAAGCTTGGAGCAAACCGTGTCAAAATCAACCGGCTTGTCCGCGTAGGGACCAATCGTGTAAGCCCAAGAGCCAATGGAGATGCGTTTCATGTTGTGGATTCCTGTCTTGCGTCGTGGGGAAGGGTCGCCAAGCGCCTAGTAAGTCGCGCGACCGCCAGAAATATCGAAGCATGCGCCGGTGGTGAAACTGGATTCCTCGCTGGCGAGGTAATGCACCAAAGCGGCAACTTCTTCGGGCAGACCGGTCCGGCCTACCGGGATCTTGGAAACCATGTAGTCGATGGTCTCCTGATTGACTTGGTCGAGCATCGGCGTGTGAATCACCGCCGGAGCGACCGAGCTGATGCGGATGCCCGTCTCAGCGACTTCCTTGGCAAGCGATTTGGTCATACCAATCACGCCCGCTTTGGATGCCGAGTAAGGTCCGAGTTTGGGGTTGCCTTCTTTGCCAGCAATCGAAGCAATGTTGATGATTCGACCGTAATCGGATTCGCGCATCGGGCCCAGCGCGGCGCGATTGCATAGCCAAACACCCGTCAGATTCACATCAAGCACCTGACGCCATTCTTCCGCTGAAGTCTCCCAGGCGAAGGCGTTGCGCCCGACAATGCCGGCCGAGCAGACCAAGATGTCATAGCTGCCGAGTTCGTCGACGACGCGTCGGGTCATTTGCTCGACCTGCTCCACGTCAGTGACATCGAAACCGCAAGCGATCGCGGTGGCCCCGGCAGCTCGCAACTCTTGGGCAGCTTGCTCGGCGGCATCAAGGTCCAGGTCAGCAATCGCGACCTTGGCCCCTGCTGCAGCGAGCCGGTGAGCGATCGCAAGACCGATTCCACGCGCGCCGCCGGTAACCACAGCAGCGCGACCAACGAGAGAGAAGTGAGCGTGTTCCATGGCGCGTCCCAAGCGGGCCCGAATCCTAGCATGGGCTCGCGCGACGCTGCTCGCAATGCAAGCACCGAGTTGCGCGCGGCGGGTCAGCCCTTCGAATCTGTCGCATCTTCGTTCGCTCGCGGTCGCAAAAGCTCGACCATCGCTTCACCTAGGGCGCGCCCCACCCACAGGTAAGTCTCGGCGTTGTGGTTGTAGT
>JBDQJC010000082.1:0-11352 GCA_040264055.1 Planctomycetota bacterium | reverse complement strand
GTGCGAATGTGGTGGCCGTGGCCGCGCGCGCCAAAGCCCCCCTCTTTGCCCACCCCGAAGTCGTCGACCAACGCCCGCAGTTGCGTGCGAGCGAGATTGCCCGTCGCCAAGTCGAGTTACGCCCCTACCAAGCCGACCGGGCTTTTCAGATTGGTCCACTGAAGATCACGCCGATTCTCCTCCCGCATGACGCAGAGCCGACCCACGGCTTTGTCTTTGAAACCGAAGACGGTCAGCGCGCTGCCTATTTTTCCGATCTCGGGCGTCCAGAGGTGCTGATGAACGGTGTCCTGGAGGGCATCGAGAGCCTAGTTCTGGAATTCAACTACGACCCGGAGATGCTCAGAAACGGCCCCTACCCGCCCCAGTTGAAAGCGCGGATTTCCGGCGGGCTTGGCCACCTCTCCAACGCGGAGTCGGCGTCGGTCTTGCGCATGGCTTGCCCCGCGAGTCTGCGCCAACTCACGCTCGCGCATCTATCGCAGCACAACAATCGCCCTCGGCTCGCCGAGGCCGCGGCGCGCGAGGCACTCGACGCCGCCGGGCGTAGCGATCTGGAACCGAGAATCGCGCCGCCGCGGGGCGTCGTCTTTGCCGGGCCATCCGCCCGACCGGTGCGCAACTAGTCCTGCGAGCCGAGCGCCGAACTGCCGTCGCACTACGAGAACAAGTTGTACCGCAAGATGTGCCAGATCGCGGCCACGCCGTCTTTCCAGCCGATCTTCTTGCCGTCCGCGTAGTCGCGTCCGTAGTAGCTAATCGGGACTTCATAGACCCGCACCCGCTTGCCATCCAAGCGCTTGCGCGCGATCTTCGCGGTGATTTCGGGTTCGAATCCAAAGCGGTTGGACTTCAGTTCCATGCCCTCGAGAACCTCGCGTTTGAAGACCTTGTAGCAGGTCTCCATGTCGCTCAAGTTCAGGTTCGTCATCATGTTCGACAACCAGGTCAGGAAGCCGTTGGCCATCTGGTGCCAATACAAGTGCACACGCGTCATGCGCGCGCCCTTGAAGCGACTGCCATAAACCACATCTGCCAAGCCCATTTCAATCGGCTCAAGCAGAATCGGGTACTCACCCGGGTCATATTCCAGGTCAGCATCCTGAATCAGGACCACATCGCCGGTGGCATGCTGGAAACCGGTGCGAAGCGCCGCACCTTTGCCCTGGTTGACCTCGTGATAGAAGATTTTGAGATCTTCCGCTTTCTCGAGCTCCTTCAGGATGGCGCGAGTGCCGTCCAAGGAGCAGTCATCCACCAAGATGATCTCTTTGTCAAACGGGGTATCACGGACGCGCTGCAGGATATCCCGCAGGGTCGTTTCCTCGTTGTAGACAGGAATGACGACGGACAACTTCACGCCGGGAAGAGTACCCCCTCTTCTTGGGCCTTGCAGCCGAAACCGCTCGGGTTCTCTCGCCTGAACCCCTTTGCGAGCCTAGGATCTACGTTCATGGCCGACGAATTCCGCCCGCATATCTCGCCGGAAGAGGAACTTCCAGAGCTCACCGTTCGCGCTGTCGTGATTGGCGCGCTGCTCGGCGCATTGTTCGCCGCAGCAAACGCCTACGTCGGCTTGAAGGTCGGCTTGACGGTCTCTGCTTCGATTCCGGTCGCCGTGGTCTCGATGGCCATCCTGCGCGCTGCTCGCGGCGATCGCAAGATTCTCGAGAACAACATGGCGCAAACCGTCGGCTCGGCCGGCGAGAGTCTGGCGGCGGGTCTGATCTTCACGATGCCCGCGCTGTATCTCTGGGGACGCAACCCAGACTTCGGCATGCTGCTGCTGACGACGCTGTTGGGCGGCACCTTGGGTGTGCTGTTCATGATTCCGTTGCGGCGCTTCTTGATCGTGCAGGAACACGAGAACTTGCCCTACCCGGAAGGCACCGCCTGTGCCGAAGTGTTGAAGGCGGGTGAATCCGGCGGCTCGGCCGCAAGCAAGGTCTTTGCCGGCCTCGGAGTTGGCGCACTGTTTGGCTTAGGCCTGAAGTTCTTTGGCGTCATCAAAGAAGGAATCACCTGGCCGCTCCACTTTATGGTCGGCAAAGGCAGCGCTGGAGCCTACGCGACCAACCTCTCGCTGACGACCACACCCAGCCTGTTGGGCGTGGGCTACATTCTGGGAATTCGCGTTGGCGGCATGATGCTCGCGGGAGCGGCACTCGGCGTGCTCGTGCTGGTGCCACTCTTGGTCTTTGCCGGCGACTTCGTCAGCGGCACGATCCCGCCCTCGGGCACCGCCCTGGAAGAACTCACGCCGGATGGCGTGCGCGGCGATTACATCCGTTATATCGGTGCTGGCGCGGTCACCGCCGGCGGCCTGATTTCGCTGTTTAAGACCTTGGCGCGCTTCGTTGCTTCGATGCGCACCTCGCTCAAGCATCGTCGCGAACTGAGCGAAAAGCATGCTCCCGGCGAGAAGCCGCGTACCAATGTCGATTTGCCGTACGGCATTGCCGTGGCGATCGGCTTGGCTTGCGCCGGCGCGATGTGGGCCTTTGGCGTCGTCGATTCCGTCTGGGGTGCGATGGCCGTCCTGCTGTTCTCCGGCATCTTTGTTGCGGTTTCCTCGCAGATCGTCGGTTTGGTTGGTGCCTCGTCGAACCCGGTCTCGGGCATGACGATCACCACCTTGCTTGGCACCGCTTTGATCCTGCTGTCGCACGGAGCAGCCGGGGTCGCGGGCATGGCCCAGACCATCAGCGTCGGCGCTGTGGTTTGTATCGCGGCCTGTATGGCGGGCGATACTTCGCAAGACTTGAAGACCGGCTTCCTGCTCGGCGCCACACCCAGACGACAACAGATTGGCGAGCTGATTGGAACGGTCACGACAGCGATCGCGCTCGCGGCAATCTTCCCCTTCATCCTGATGAAGCCGGTCGAAGGTGGCCAGGTGCTCAACATCGCCGGCCCGGTCGCAGAAGGCGTTGCTCAAGCGATCAACCCCGAGTTTGAAGCTCCCCAGGCCAACATCATGAAGGCCATCGTCGAAGGCATCTTCGAAGGCAACCTGCCTTGGACCTTGATCTTCATCGGCATGTTCGTGGCCATCGTGGTCGAACTCCTCGGCGCGCCGAGCCTGCCCTTCGCTGTCGGCCTGTACCTGCCCTTCGGCATGTCCGCGGCGGTGTTCTCAGGCGGCCTTGTGCGCTGGATCACCGAAAAGAAAGTCGGGAAACGCCAAGCCGAGCTGGGCGTTCTTGCTGCATCCGGACTGATCGCCGGCGAGGCCCTGATTGGGCTCGCCTCGATCGGCGCATTGTGGATTATGTCCACGACGATGGCCAGCCCGCCCACTGAAACGCCGCTCTTCCCTTGGGTCAGCGCCGAGACGCTCGGCAGCGGCGCCTTCGACTGGATCTCGCTCGCCGCCTTCGTCGGAGTAGGCTACCTGTTGTTCCGCACTTGCCGCCCGACACCGCAGGCCGCTTCGGTTGACTAGTCCCATGAAGCTCATCCCTCTCCGCTGTAGCGCCATCCTGCTCTTGCTGGTCGCATGCCAGTCCGCCCCTTCGTGTGGCGGCACGGGCACCGGCCCGGCACCGGTACCGCCCGCCGCGACGATTGGTTTTGACCAGAACCGCGCTTGGCAAGACTTGACCTATCTGGTCGAGACGATTGGCCGCCGCCGAATTGGCACCGAAGGCGCTCAGCGCACCCGGGAATACATTCGTGGCGAACTCGGCAAACTAGGATGGGAGTTCGAAGAGGATGTCTTTGAAGCGACCCCGCCCGAGGGTGCCAATCGCAAAGGCACGGTGACCGGCACCAACTTGATTGCGCGCTGGCCGGGCACCAGTGGCAAGGACATTTGGTTGGCTAGCCATTACGACACCTTCGATCGCCCCAAGTTTGTCGGCGCCAACGATGCCGGTTCCTCGACGGCTGTCCTCATGGAACTCGGCCGCCAACTAGCGGGCACCCCTGGAACACCGCGCGAGGGCGCGGGCATCACCTTGGTTTGGTTCGATGGCGAAGAGCCTTTCTACCCAGTGCGCTGGGATGACCTGACCAACTCGACCTTTGGCAGCCGCCATCTTGCTCAGCGCTTGGTTGATGAAGGAAAGGACAAAGATGTTCTTGGACTGATCTTGCTCGATATGGTCGGCGACAAGAATCTTGGCCTCGAGTTGGAACAGATGTCCTCGCCTTGGTTGAAAGAAGTCTTCCGCTCGACCGCCACTCAGCTTGGCTACGATCGCTACATCGTCGGCGAGAAAGAGATTAAGGATGATCACCGGCCCTTCCTGGCCAAACGCATCCCGGCGATTGATCTGATTGACTTCCGCTTCGATAATGCAAGCAATCGTTATTGGCATACGTCCGATGACACCCTCGACAAGTGCAGCGCCGACAGCCTCGGTATCGTCGGCAGACTCGTTCTCGCAGCTTTGCCTGGAGTCGAGTTTGCAGCGCAAGAAGCTCGCTAGAGTTCGACCTGGATGAAAGAAGCCTTTGATCCCAAGTTGAAAAAGAAACCGAAGAAGAAGCTGAGGCCAAAACTCAAGAAGCGTCAGCGCGTCACCGTACGCCGTCGCGCGCGTGGAGAGAAAGAACTGGTGATCATCGGCTGGCGAGCCCTGATCGATTTCCCTGAGTTCGGCTTACGGAGCGTGCAAGCCAAGGTGGATACCGGGGCCCGGACCTCCTCCTTGCATGCGACTCATGTGCGCGTCTTCGAACGCAATGGAGAGACTTGGGTGAGCTTTCAAGTCGATAGCGGCAAGGGCAAGGCGCGAGTTCACACCGCAGCCGAGGCTCGTCTCGTCGAACGGCGCAACATCCGCAGTTCGAACGGCGCCGTCGAAGAACGCTTTGTCATTGCCACGCGGGTCGAAGCCCGTGGCCTGAGCTGGATTGCCGAAGTCTCTTTGGCAAAACGAACCAGCATGACATTTCCGATGCTGCTCGGCCGCTCCTGCCTGCGCAACCGCTTCCTGGTGGACTCCGGTCACTCCTACCTGAAGACCAAGACGTCCTCCCGCAACAAGGCTGCGGACGAAGAGGAGTAGTTGCATGCCATCATGAAGATGGCACTGGGGCAGACCTTGAGTTGATCGTCCATTCCCTTGGCCCGTACAGGATCAGCATGAGTGGCTCTCAGCGCGCCCGCGACTGCATCCGGGGCGACCCCGAAGAGCTCGGCTCGTCCACCACCGCGGTTTCTCTTGCGCTCAGCCGACAACCCGCGCTGACTCCGGGTCAGGTCCGCCCATGACCCGGCATCAGCGTGGTTTCGTTTGAGGCGAAAAACCGTTCTACCCAGTGCCCTGGGATGAACACGACAACTCGACTTTCTGCCGTCTGCATTCGGCTCAACGGCTGATGGATGAAGGCAGGCAGAGTGAAGTCCTTCCCCTTCGGCTTCTCGACCTCGTTGGCGACAAGCGGCTCGGACTCTTGCTTTGCGAACTCTCGACTCCTTGGCTGCCGTCTCTGGTCATAACGACTGCGAGACGCGATCGAAGGCAAGCGGCAGCGCGCCGAGCGCTAGTTTGAGGCGGGCGTTTCGCTGGCGAGGTCGGCGCGATCCGGGGTAGCAATCGCGTCGCCGGTCAACTCCATGCGCTCGCCCGGAGCTTCCGGAATCTCGGAAAGCTCGACCGAGACAACCATCGAGACACCGCGCTTACGCATCGTGACGCCGAACAAGCGCTCACAACGCGACATGGTGATGCGGTTGTGAGTTACGACGACGAACTGCGTATCGCCGGTGAAGTCACGGACCGCATCGATGAAGCGCTCGACGTTGGAATCGTCCAATGCCGCATCGACTTCATCGAGCAAGCAGAAGGGACTCGGACGTGATTGGAACACCGAGAGCAGCAAGGCCAGCGCAGTCATCGTGCGCTCGCCGCCAGACAGCAGGTTGATCGAACGCAGCTCCTTTCCGGGTGGCCGCACGTTGATGTCGATGCCCGCCTCGAGCGGGTCTTCGTTCTCGGAGAGTTCGAGCGTCGCGCGTCCGCCTCGGAAGAGGCGACGGAAGATGTGCTCGAAGTTGCCTTGCACGGCCTGGAAGGTCTCCAGGAAGCGTTCGCGGCACTTGCCATCGAGCTCTTGCAGGGTCTCCTGCAGATTGGCGCGCGCGGCAGTCAAATCGTCCCGTTCGCGAACCAGGAAGTTTTCGCGTTCTTCGCGCTCTTCCAACTCAGCGACCGCGTCCAGGTTGACCGCACCGATCGCCTCGATCTTGCGCTTGAGTTCGCCCAGCTCTTCCTGCAAGGGCGGCAGCTCCAAGAGCACCGGCGCCGAAGCCTGCTCGCCCGACTTGGCTTCCTGCGCTTGCACGAGCGGAGCCCGCGGGTCGATGGCAAGCCCTTGGGCAAGATCCTCGAGGCTCTGCCCAAACTCTTCGAGCAAACCTTGCAGCAGGCTCTGTGCTGCCATTTGCGCCCGCTGCACATCGAGTGCGAGCGTCTGACGCTTCTCCATCAAGGCGTCGAGTCGATCCGACTCGCCGCTGCGCTGAGAGCGCTCCAAACTCACCGCTTCGCTTGCGCGGCTGAGCTGGGCATGGGCTTCGCCGACGCGTTCGGTCAAATCAGCCTGTTTGGCGAGCAACTCGGTGCGCTCGGTGCGCGCTTGCTCTGCTTCGGCCCGCAACTCCTCGGCGCGACGAGCCAGTTCATCCAACTCATTGCGCAGCTTGCTGACTTCCTCGCTCTCGCGCTGACCGCGTTTGCGGTTCTCGCCCAAGCGGGAATCCAGGTGTTCGACCGCTTGGCGCAGTCGATTTGCTTCAATCCGCGCTTCTTGCAAACGCTGGCTCGCGACATCGAAGGCCCCGGTTTCGGTCTGCTCCACCTCCTGCATCTCTTCGAGCTGAGCATTCCACTTCAGACGCCGCTCTTCGGCTTCGTCGCGTTGGCGGGTGGCCTCGGTCTCGGCAGCGGTGGCTTGCTCGACCGCAGCCTGCAAGGAACGCAGCTCGCGCTCAAGCGCATCGCGCTCTTCTTTGGCGCGACGACGCCGATCCAAACTCTCTTGCAAGCGCGCTTCAATGCGAGCACGTTCCGCTTGCGCTTCCCGTTGCGAGGCCTCGGCATCGGCAAGCGTGGTCGAAATCTCGGCCAAGCGCGCATTCAACTCTTCTTCGCGTGCGGCGGAACGACGATAGTCGCCTTCCGCAGCCTCGAGCAATCGCGAAGCCTCGTCGCGCGCGTTGCGACGCGCCAACATGCCGGCCGATCCATCAGCCAACATCCCGGTGCGCGCAAAGGCGCCGCCGTGTAACTCGCCGTCGGCCGAAAGGAACAGCGCATCGGCGTATTGGCCCGCGAACGTGCGCGCTTCCTGGGCAGTCTCGACGGTGTAGACCGCTCCCAAGCGTGCACACAAGGCATCCAAGCGCGCCGGTTCGCCTTGCAGGCGATCGCGCAAGGGAGTCGCGCCAGGGATTGCTGCCAAGGGCGTCACTTGGCCGCCTGGGAAGAACAGGTCAAAGGCCGCTCCGCTGAGTTCGCTGAGCTGGCTGCGATCTTCCGCCCAAAGTGCGTGCTGCAGACGTCCGAGCATGTCCTCCAGCAAGCGGTCCCAAGGTGCCGCGACGGCGACATCCTCAAGCACCAAGCCTTGCACCCCGGCAATCTTGCCTGCGAGCGCCTCACGCACCTGCTGTGGAAGGCCCTGGCCGTCCCCGTCGACTTCGATCAGTGCCTCGAGCCGAGCTTGCGAGGCGGCAGCGCGACGCCGCGCCTCACCGGCAGCTTCGGCATGGCCTTTGGCCTCGCCACGCAAGTGCTCTTGTTCTTCGACCAGCTTCAGAACTTGGCCTTCCATCGCAACGACTTCTTGCCGGGCGAGCTGGGCTTTCTGTTCGGCAGCTTCGTGATCCCAATCGAGCTGCTTGCCGTCCTCGTCCAGCTCGGCCAAACGGCGTTCACGAGCTTTGGATCCACCTTCAGCCTCGGAACGATCGCGCGTGGCCTGTGCCAGTTGATTGTGGAAGCGGGTCCGCTCCGCCAAGGAATCCAGCACGCCTTTGCGCATGCCTTCCATTTCCTCGCGGACCGCGCGGGCTCGTTCGCGTGTTGCCGAGAAGACTCCCTCGGCTTCGGCGAGGCAGATCTCGGCAGCGTCCCGCGCTTGCACCAAGCGTTGATACTCCTGGCTCAGATCCTGCTCATCAGCGGCGCGTTCTTCCCCGGTACTGACGAGCTCTTGCAAACGTGCAAGGTCACGCTCGCGACGCTGATCGGCTTCGCCAGCGCGGGTCTCCAGGCCGTGCACGCGTTCTTCCAATCCAGCGACGCGTTCCTTGTTCTCGGAAGCTTCGGCGCGCAAGGCATCGTGTCGGCCGCGCAGCGCATCTTCTTCTGCACCAAGTTTCTCAAGACGCTGCTCCGCATCGGCGCGCTCGCCGCGCAAGGCTTCCAGCATCGCTGCAAGCGCATCGGCTTCTTCGCGCAGCTTGGCTTCTTGTTCAGCAAAGTCCTGCTGCTCAGCCAGTCCGACGCGCACGCGCAGTTCGCGGTAGCGATCGCGCATCTCCAAGAATCGCTTGGCCTTGCCGGCTTGATAGCGCAAGGAACGAACCGCTTTCTGAACTTCTTCGAGGACATCGTCGACGCGCGATAGGTCCAGCGCGACGTTCGAGAGCTTGCGTTCGGTTTCCTTCTTGCGCTCTTTGTAGCGCGAGATGCCGGCAGCCTCTTCAAAGACACTGCGCCGTTCAGCCGGGTTCGCTGCAAGCACTGCATCGATCTTGCCTTGCGCCAAAACCATATAACCGCGCACCCCCAGCCCGGTATCCATCAGCAGATCCTTGACGTCCTTGCGGCGTACCTTGCGACCGTTGAGCAAGAACTCGGATTCGCCCGTCTTGAACAGACGGCGACCGACCGCGACCTCACCGCCGGCTTCGACCACCTGGCCCTGATCGTCGCCCAAGACGATCTCGACCATCGCATACGGAGCCGCAGCGCGGCCTTCGGCGCCCTTAAAAATCACATCCTCCATCGCATCGGCTCGCAATGCCTTGGCCGAACGTTCGCCCAAGACCCAAAGCAGAGCATCGACCACATTTGACTTGCCACAACCATTCGGGCCAACGATGCCGGTCAGGCCACGTTGCACCGGAACGACCGTGCGGTCGGCGAAGGACTTAAAGCCCTCGAGTTCAATCCGTTTGAGGTACATGCAGGGAGGTGCTTTAGGAACCAGCGAGGTCCGAAGAATTCGGGATATGACGGAGCCAGCTACGGTCTTTCGAAGCTGCCGCGACGGGGAACTCCAGCCAAGGCGCAGCGTCAAAAGCGGCGGGAACGGGCAGCCCTTCCGGGGTGCGCAAGCTCCAATCACAAGCGTAAGCCTTCTCAGGCGGCAAGCCGTCGAGTTCGGCGAGGCGCATGCCGGTCGGTCCGGGATGCGGAGGGGCGCCGTGCTCGAGGCGAAGCCCCGCATCGGCGGCACAGCGTTCAAACAAGCTGCGCACGGTCAGGACCGCGCGGCGCACGCGATCTCCTGCGAGGTTTTCGCCAGGGAAGAGCGTCTGCATCGCGGTCGCAAGCCCGCCCGGTAGCAGACAGACGCGCGGATGCTCGGGACCCCCGGCTCGACGCGTCAGCGCAAGCAAGGAACGACAGGCGAGTTCGACCGCCTCCTCAAGCTCCTGTTGGAACTCGGGGCCATGCCACGATCCCGCTTCGAGCGCTGCTCGCGCGAGATTGACGACCGCATAGCCTTGCAGAGCTTCCCGACGACGCTCTTCGATCGGTGGCAGACGGCGCGGAGGCGACCAAGCAAGGACGACGCGCCCCGACTCGACCAACTCTGCTTGCAGCTCGGAGCTGGCTTGTGCGAAGCGCGAAGCCGGCAACTGCACCCAAAACCCCGATCGTGCCCAGCGCGCGGCGAGATTCGCGTCGCTGGTCGTCAAGCGTAGACGCGTGGTCGGAGCCTCCAACCATCGCGGAGCCTCGAGGCTGGTCGTGCTCCAGTCGGCACCCTGCGGCACAAAGACCTGTAACTCGCGCGCGGTACTTTGTTCCTCGCGCACGCGCGTCCAGAAAGCCTGTTCATCCTCTTCCGCATCGCGGCGCAAGAGCACCCGTGCAGGCCGCAACCAATCGCCGAGCGAAGGCAAGGCAAACATGCCTAAGGCGAGGCCTTCCGACTGCGGGCCAGACAAGACTTCTTCGACCGCAAAGCGGGCCAGCAATTCTTCGCCGAGGGCAGGACGTGGATCTTGACCTTCCGGTCCGACCCGAGGTGCGCCAAACAAACTCGGCAGACAATCGCCGCCAAGCCATGCGCGGAGTTCGCGTCGTTCGACGCCGACGAATTCGGTCGCGAGTGGATCGGAACGCAAACCCAAAGCGCGACATTCATTGTCGGCAAGCGCAGCAACCAAGCGACCGGTCACATGGCTCAAGTCCGCCATGACCAAGCGCCGTTCGGTTAGCGCCGAAATGCGTCGTGCGGTTGCGATTTCAAGGTAGCGGTCGCGCACCAGAGAAAGCGCGAGGCGACTGCGATCCCAAGGGCGCGTGCGCGCATCGCGTCCTTGACGAGTATGTACGCGCAATTTGGCGACCGCCCGTTCGACGGCGCGTCGAAAGCTGCGAAACGCCAGCGCAGCTTCTTCCAGACCACAGCTGCGCAAGACCTTGACCGCCGTGCGCGCGATCTCGGTGGTTTCCACCGACTGCTCGCGCGGCCCAAGCTGCACGCGAATGGATTCGACCATTTGTTCCGCCCAGCCGTCATCGGGCAAGGCATCTTCGACCGCCGCACGCAAAGCATCTGCTAAGCGTGGTCCGTCGAAGGACTCTTCCGAGCCGTCGCGTTTACGGACCCGATTGACCAGGCGTGCCATGTGCGGTGCGATCGAGGAAAGGGCGCAGCTCTTCAATAAACTGCTGAACATCTTTGAACTCGCGGTAGACCGATGCAAAGCGCACATAGGCAACTTGATCAAGTCCTTTGAGCTCATCCATGACGAGTTGACCGATGTACTTCGACCCCACTTCGCGGTCGAACATTTCGGTCAGGCTGCGTTCGATGCGGCTGGTAATTTCTTCCAAGCCTTCGAGCGAGACCGGACGCTTTTCACAGGCCTTCAACAAGCCGCGCAAGATTTGGTTGCGATCAAAGGGCACGCGCGAGCCATCTTTCTTGACGACACGCAAGGGAGTTTCTTCCATGCGTTCGTATGTGGTGAAGCGGCGGCCACAATCCAAACACTCGCGACGACGACGAATGGAAAACCCGTCGGCCGAAGAGCGTGAGTCAATGACGCGACCGTTATCGGCCTTGCAGTAGGGACAGCGCAAAATCCTAGGGGTTGTGGTGTGCCCCGTTTCGACCCTCTTTCTACCACAAGCGGTCGTGGTGAATCCAACCCTT
>JBDQJC010000081.1:0-11419 GCA_040264055.1 Planctomycetota bacterium | reverse complement strand
TGCACATCAATCTGAGCCCAACCGTTTTCGACCTCGTTGCGGGCGCGCACCAGGCCGTTGTAGACCAGGATCAAACCCAACACGAGAACCCCAAGAATGACCGGAATCCAAATCATGATTTGCCCTCAGCAAGCGAAGCTTCCGCGGGGAAGAACTTGCGCAAATAGTCCTGTACGCGCCGCAAAGCCGGATGTTCGGGACTTAGCTGTGCGCTTGCCAGAGCGTGAAGCTCTCCTGGATCCAACCAAAGACCATGACCGCGTGGGCAGCGATCAAGGACCGGCCCCTTGCCCCCGAGCGTCACTTCGTGCATAAATCGACTGCAGCGCGGACAGCGCCGTTTTCCGCGCTTGCCCGGCGTTTGCAGCAACTCCGCTTCGAGGTCGATGGTGAGCTCTGCGGCGGCAAACAACAGCCCCAGCTCTTGTGCGTCGAACCACGAGCCGTGACCAGAGATGCACACATCCAACTCGACTTCCTCGACTTCGAGGATGGCAAGTTCGTCTGGACAATCGGGGCAACGCACCTGCGCAGTTTAGCCGCTGACCCGGCTAGGATGAGGGGGTGCCGCGCTGGTCTCATCTCCGCGCTTTGGCCGCACTCACAAGTGCCGCCATCATCCCTCTGATTCTCCGTCCCACTGGGCCGGATTTTGAGCGGGATGTCGTGCCGTTTCTGAAGAAGCATTGCCTCGAGTGTCACGAAGGCCCAGAAGCGGAAGAAGGCTTCGACCTCAGCGCGCATTTGGACGAAGCGACCGCACGCGCGGCTTTCGACGACTGGGATTATCTGCGCGAACGCGTCCTCGACGGCGAGATGCCACCGCGCAGTCGCCCGCGCCCGGGTGGCGCCGAGGTCGAGTCCTTCTTGGCCTGGATTGACGAGGCGCATGGCCCGGTCGATTTGCGATTCCGACCCCTGGATCCGGGGCGACCGGTCTTGCGTCGCTTGAATGCGCGCGAATACGCCAACACCGTGCGCGCACTGACCGGCGTCGAGTTTGCAGCGGAAGAGTTCTTCCCCGCCGACGCGGTTGGCTTTGGCTTCGATCACATTGGTGCTTCGCTCAGCCTGCCCGATGCCTTGTTCGAGAAATACCTGCAGGCCGCCGAGCAAGTCGCCGACCAAGCCGTCGTGCGCTGGCAGGACGCCGATGCCGCACCCCGTCACTTTGGCGCTTCAGATCTTGAAGGCGGCAACGACCGCAACGGCGCAGCCCGCGGCCTGTACACCCGCAGCGCCACCTCAGCCAACCTGCACCTGCGCCATCCAGGCACCTATACGGTCACGATCGAGGCCTATGGCCAACAAGCAGGCCCGGAACCCTGCAAGATGGCGCTTTCGATCAATCGGCGCATCGTCGAGAACTTCGTGGTCGAGGAAACGCGCGAAGCACCCGGCAAGTTCACAGCAAGCGTGCCCCTAGAAGCCGGAAAGCTGCAACTCAGCGCGGGCTTCGTCAACGACTACTACGTCAAGGACGAAGGCGACCGCAACCTCTTCGTGCAGAGCATTTCCATCGCTGGTCCAAGCGATCCACCGCAGCCAACCGCCTTCCAAGCCGACCTGCTCGGCCGGCACCCCGAGTCGCTTGGCAAAAAACGGCTCGAATCGATCCTCAGCGACCTGATGGAGCGTGCTTGGCGGCGGCCGGTCAGCCGAGCGGAGGTCAAGCGTCTCGAAAAAAGTTTGCCCAAGGACAGCGGGCTCGCGGCTCAGCTTCACCAAGCGCTCGTCACCGTCCTTGTCACACCGCGCTTCCTGTTCCGTTTTGAAGCCGATGAAGCTCTGCTTGACGCCGAGCGAGAACAGGCGATTTTCTCGTCTTTTGCCGGCGAACGACCACTGCGCGAACAGGTGCGCGCCCTCGACGACTGGGAATTGGCGACGCGGCTCGCTTATTTCCTGACGAGCGCACCACCCGATGCAATCCTGCGCGCGCGCGCTGCCGCCGGCCATCTCACCGCAGGCAGTTCCGATGCCACGGCGACCGAGGTGCTCTGCGCGGAAGTCGATCGTTTGCTGCAAACCCCGGCGTCACGCTCCTTCGTCCGCAACTTTGCTGGCCAGTGGCTGCAGCTTCGCAATCTCGATCGCATCGCGATCGATACCGAGCGCTTCCCGGAATGGAATCTGGCGTTGCGCGAGGCGATGAAGCTCGAGTCGTACTTGCTGTTTGAAGCGGTCTTGCGCGAGGATCGTGACGTCCGTGAACTGCTTGACGCCGACTTCACCTTCCTTAACCAGGAACTTGCCGAGCACTACGGTATTGAGGAAGTGCAGGGCGCGGAGCACCGCCGGGTCAGTTTGGCTTCGGATCAACGCGCGGGCTTATTGGGACATGCTTCGGTCCTCACGATCACTTCCAACCCGGCGCGCACTTCGCCGGTGAAGCGCGGCAAATGGATTCTTGAGAATCTGCTTGGGGCACCGCCACCTCCTCCCCCAGCGGACGCGGGTTCCCTCGATGAAAGCAAATTGGTCAGCGCAAGCTCTTTGCGTGAACAACTCGCAGAGCATCGCGCTCGGCCGGATTGCGCGGTCTGTCATGACGCGATGGATCCACTCGGCCTCGGACTCGAAAACTTTGGTCCGATCGGCAACTGGCGAGAGCAAGACCAAGGCGGCGCGATTGATAGCAGTGGCGTGCTACCCGACGGCAGTTCTTTTGCCGGCGCGACCGAATTGCGCGCCTTGTTGCGTGATGACCCTGCCTTCGTGCGCACACTCAGTGAACGGTTGCTGATTTATGCGCTCGGACGCGGCCTCGAACGCAGCGACCGAGCCACGATTCAAGGCGTGCTCGCGGGTCTGAGGCCCGATCAACCTACCCTGCGCGGCATTCTGCACGGTATTGTGGAGTCTCCGGCTTTCCGTCTCCGCCGCACTGAACCATGAACGAATCCCTCAGCCGCCGACACTTCCTGCGTGGAATGGGCGCCTGCATGGCTTTGCCCTGGATGGCAAGTTTGCCGGGCATGAGCCCCGCGGGCCGCAACCCGCTCGCGCCGAGTCGATCGCGTCTCATCTACTTCTACGTGCCCAATGGTGTGCACATGCCAGACTGGACGCCGTCCAGCGAAGGGCGTGACTATGAAGTGCCGTGGATCCTCGAGCCGATGGCTGAGTATCGCGAGCACTTCTCGATTCTGACCGGCCTGACGCAAGACAAGGCGCGCGCCAACGGCGATGGCCCCGGCGATCACGCCCGAGCCGCCGCAGCCTTCTTGACCGGAGTGCAGCCACTCAAGACTGACGGGCAGATTCGACTCGGCCCTTCGGCCGATCAAATTGCAGCGGAAGCCATCGGCCAGCAGACCGCTTTCCCTTCGCTGGTCATTGGCTGCGAGAAAGGCGGCAACGCGGGGCAATGTGACTCTGGCTACAGCTGCGCCTACAGCAGCAACCTCTCGTGGCAAAACGAGACCACTCCCGCGCTCAAGGAAACCAATCCTCGCTTGGTTTTTGAGCGACTGTTCCGAGGCGGAGCGAGCGGCGAAGATGGCAAGGCGCGGGCAGAACGATTGGCGCGACGACGCAGTGTGCTGGATTATGTCGAAGACGATGCCAAGCGCTTGAATCGCGATCTTGCCGAAGATGATCGCTTGAAACTCGACGAGTATTTGAGCGGTGTGCGCGAACTTGAGCGACGCATCGAGAACGCAGAACAAGAGATCGTCACCGAAGTCCCGGAAAGCGCGCGCCCCGAAGGCGTGCCCCGCGACTTTGGCGAATACCTACGCCTGATGGGCGACCTTTCGATCCTGGCGCTACGCACCGATCGCACTCGCGTCCTGAGCTTCTTGATGGCCAACGAAGGTTCGAACCGGTCTTACCCGATGCTCGACATTCGCGATGGGCACCACGAGATCTCGCACCACAAGAGCGCCGAAGACAAGATCGCGCAGATTCGCAAGATCAATCGCTTCCACGTCGAGCAGCTCGCGCACTTTGTTGGCCAACTCTTGGAAACCAAGGATGGTGGCCGCACCCTGATGGACGATGTGCAAATGGTGTATGGCTCGGGTATCAGCGATGGCAACCGGCACAACCACGATGATTTGCCCGTTCTATTGATCGGCAAGGGCTCGGGCCGGTTGAAGCCTGGGCGTCATGTGAAGTACGCGCGCAATACGCCGATGAACAATCTGCACTTGCGCTTGCTCGACGGCCTCGGCGTGCGCGTCGACAGCCTGGGCGACGGCACCGGCTTGCTCGGTTCGGTTTAGCCCCAGGGCTGAAGTGCGCGCCACGCGGTGAAGCCTTCGCTGCCTGCGCGCACACATTCGTCGGGCTCAAAGCCCTCGGGCATCGGCACCAAACGGTCCAGTAGTTTGGCATAGGTGAAGCGGTCTCCCCCTTGTGCGCGACTCATAAGATGCCAAATGCTCAAAGAGTCCGCCGGCCGCGCCCGCTCGAACAAGCGTTGGAAGTCTTCGCTTTCGAGGCCGAGTGCCCCGCCGGCATCGAGTGCGCGCAGGATGCGCCGGACCTCCGGGTCGGTTTCGTCGTCAATCGGAATCCCCGGACCTTTGCCTGGGCGCGCCCAAACCGATGCGCCTTGCGGGACGTAGACCTGGGCTCCCATCGCCTCCAACGAGACCGCTCCGGCAATCACCCGGATCCGCGTTTGGCCGTCCGCATCGATTTCCGCCCGGTAGACGCAGCCTAAATCGACTGCAATCCCTCCCGGGGTACCAAGCTGAAAAATACGCGGG
This sequence comes from Planctomycetota bacterium, assembly GCA_040264055.1. Taxonomy (GTDB): domain Bacteria; phylum Planctomycetota; class UBA1135; order UBA1135; family UBA1135. Next base: position 6,701 of record JBDQJC010000081.1, on the reverse strand, counting down.
CTGGCGAAGATCGAAGCCGTGACCGCACCGCGCTCCAACTGCAGGTAGTGCTCCCCATCAATCTCGCTGGAGTCGCCGACGCTGAGCCGGCTATTCGCGTCGAGGGTGAGATGTCCAAGCTCCGCGACTTCGATGCGCGCGGTTTGCCCGGGGCCGGTTTCGATCTGTTCGCCTTGGCGCAACCTGCGCATCGATGGCGCAGAGGCTTCCCCCTGCGATTCGAGCTGTAACATGGCGAGATAGCTCGGCAACTCTTGCGTCTTCCAAGGTTGCATCACTCCAAGCGCCAACGCCAGCAGCAGAGCAGCTGCCAGCCCAAGCCGCCGCCATTCAGACTGTGGCTTTCGATCGGGTAGTTCAGGAGGCTCGCCATCCCAACCCTGCCAAGCTTCGGACTGCAGTTCCTCGTGCAGCTCGTCGGCGAATGCGTGGAGCGAAGCGTCGAACTCGTCCGGCTGCAGATCTTCGGTCATGTGCTCATGCTTCATTCTTGTTCCTCTTGGCAAAGTCGACGCAAGCGCTGCAGCGCGCGGTGCACCCGCACACGCACGCTCCCGGGGGTCGATTGGATGAGCTCGGCGATCGCTTGCGCGCCGAGGCCTTCGATGATGCGGAGACCAAGAATCTCTCGCTCGGCATCCGGGAGGGTCTGGAGGTGGTGAAGCGCGCGTTCGGCTCGCAGCTTGCTTGCATGGCCATCCGCTCCGCTGGACGCGCCCAGGCCGGAAGCGGTCGACGCCGGAATCTCGTCCAAGGCCATCGATCTGGTGCGCTGCCGAGCGAGCTCGCGGAATCGCTGCCGCAGCATGTTGCGTGCGATTCCGTAAACCCACGGCGTGAATGGCTGACCCAAATCGAATCGATCGAGTTTCGACCATGCGGCGACGAACACTTCCTGGTGCAAGTCCTCGCATTGTTGCTGCGGAAGCGAAGCGCGCAGCAAGGCATGCACCGCCGGCGCGCATTGTTCGTAGACCTGCGCAAAAGCATCCCGGTCTCCCTCCTTCGAAAGCCGTACCAGTTCCGGCAAGCTCGCGCAGCTTTGCTCGGAAGCGCGAGGGCCTGCGAGCCCCCGCGCGGTCGACACGGGGGCTGCGGGTTTGGAAGGAAGACTTGCGTCAGTCAAATCAGTTCGCCATGGAACGGACCAACTCATCGTAGTCTGCTTTCGCGAGAAAGTGGTGCGCGGCGGTCTTCAGATTCTTCTGCAACACGACATCCGAAGCTGCCAGCTTGGCGCAGTGCAGGAACTGCGCGAGCTCAGCTCTGCCTCCGCGCAGATCGAACAACCCCAGCGAGAGCCCCAGCGCAACTGCACCGCTCTTTGGCAGGGCCTTGCCCACGTAGCGAAGCTCGGCGGCGCCGTCGCCAAAGTCCGGGCTCGAGGCGGCCGAACTGCCGCGCCCATCGACCTGGGTCAAAGCTGCTTGCAAGTAGCCGAGGTCAAACACGCAATGCGCCGCATGGCTCGCTTGCTTCTCATCCAGCATGGCCGTGAGTGCACGGTTACGCAGGCTCGATAGAAGGTCGATCCGCACGCGCGCTTGCAGCGCAGAATCGACGCCTCGGTGCAATGGACCCAGAAGAATGGCCGCCCGGCGCAGGTTCTCCATGCGCGTCAAGGTGTCCTCCGACTCAAGTAAGGCCATCAGATTCTTGCGAAGCTTGTCGAGCGGATAGTCCTTCGGCGGGGTCAACGGGCCTTCCCCCCAGCGCAGCGTTTTACCGCGGACCTCGAGGGGCAGACAGATCGCCGGAGGCCCAAGCCGAAGCGATTCAGCCGGCGCCGTCGCTTCGGCCCGCAATGCGGCCGACTTGGGCGCGGTATCGTCGAAACGGTGGGCCGCGCTCAAACTAAGCGCGGCGAGGGAAATCGTGAGCAGGGCGTGCATGCAGGCTCTTTGCCGCAGACCGGCCCGCGTTAACAAGAAATCCTCGCGACTACTTGGCGAAGGATTTGCGCAAGGCTCGCGACGAGTAAAGCCGCACCGGAATCTGGCCCCCTTGAGTGTTGGAAACTGCCCTAAGCCCCTTGCCCCAGACGAATTGCCGCAATTTTCTCAACTGACCGAGCCCAGATGGGAATTCCCACCTATCTCCGCTCTTCCTCAGCAGATACGCGAGGCGTCCCACACTCAAGGGGGCCACCTTCTAGGATGGGAACATGCGCGTTCGATGGACACTCGCTCTTCTCATCCTCACTCTGGTCTTCGCTAGCTCGATGCTATTTGCCCAGCGGCGGGCAAGCTCTGGCGTCGGCTCGATTGCAAAGCTGATCGTCGTTGTGAACGGCGAATCATCAACCTGGGGCAATTGGGGCTTCCTATGGGACGCGGGCGAACGCCGCAATGGTCGGCCGTGGCGCCCCGCCACCGGGATTCTGCAACCAGGCGCCACCCGCAATCAAGCGACGGAAAGCAACAAGAAGATTGTCTACGGCATCACCGAGGCAGCTTGGCAGCCTGCGCTCGGCCCTACCGAAGTTGAGATCTTGCAAGTGATTGCTGACTTGGGCTACGAATTGATCGAGATCAAGTCGGGCGCCCAGCATGAGCTGCTTGCGGACGATCTATCCGTGGACCGCGCGACCACCTATTGGTTCCAGCGCAGAAACGGGTGATCCCGAGCGACCTCCATAAGATGGAGGCCGCCCGGGGCCCTTCTCCAAATCGAATGACCGTCGACTCGCGGTCGAGAAACAGCCTTGGAGGATGAGACCAAAGCTTGAAGAACTCGAGAGCGGAAAACGGTGGCCGGCGAATGGGGCTCGTCGACCAGAGATCTATCGGCAACGCACCGGCTCATTCTGAGGCATTTCTATTTCGGCATCCCGAAAAACTGCCCTTAGGGGGCAGTAGCGCGCTTTCCTAGACCCTAGATTGTCTCATTTTGCGAGGATCAGCCTGCGCTTTTGAGCTAGAACAGGGATTTCCGCCAAACATTCGATGGCGGAATCTCGTATGAAAGGACGATTCGATCCCTGCCCCCGAGTTCGGCGCAGAACACAAAAAAAGATCGCCGCCCGACAAAGGACGACGATCTTGACTTGGCTACCCGACAGGGACTTGAACCCCGACTAACAGGACCAAAACCTGTTGTGCTACCGATTACACCATCGGGTAATGGGCCGAGATTCTAACGGAGCAGAGAACTCCCCGCAAGCAGTCAAGCCCGGCGTTCTGGAAGTGCAGGCAAGTCCAGTAAAGCGCGTCGCAACATTTCGAGCGCATCGCGCACCGAGCCAATCTGAATGCCTTGCCTCCCCGCACGCGTCCATTGTTGGCGGAGCGTCACGCAGGTGCCCTGCGGACCGGCCAAGCCTAGGTAGACCATACCGACCGGCTTGGCATCGCTTCCGCCACCCGGCCCGGCGATTCCGGTCACCCCGATCCCCCAGTCTGCGCCCGACTCGCGCCGCGCTCCTTCGGCAAGTGCACCTGCCACTTCGGGCGAGACTGCGCCGGGCGCTCCAGGGCCTTCCATCAAGGCCAAAGGAACTCCAAGTTCACGATGCTTGGCTTCATTGTGATAGCACACCCAGCCATAGCGATACACATCGCTGGCACCCGGAACCGCGGTAATCGCCGCACCTAAACCACCTCCGGTACACGATTCCGCAGTTGCGACAGTCTGGCCTGCCGCGCGCAAGGCCTCCACCACGACCTCGGCTTGAGTTTGTCGGTCGGTGCCCCACAGCCATTCCCCTAGTCGCTCCTGCAAAGTCCGGCCCATGTCATCGAGGACCTGCTGCGCGCGACGCCCCGACTCGGGACGCGCAAGCACCGAAAGCGTGACTTGCTTGCCGTGAGCGGTAATTCCGATGCGCGGATTCCCCCCGGCCTCGAGCAGATCTCGCATTTTCGACTCCACCGTCGACTCGGGAATCGACATCGTATGAAACAAGCCATAAGCCAACTCGACGGAGCCACCAAGCAAGTCCTCGACTTGATCGCGACCGCCGCCGAACCACGCGGCTTGGCATTCGACCGGTGGACCGGGATGGCAAATCACCCGCGTTCCGCGTGGCAGATCGACCGCAAACCCCCACGCAGTCCCCGATGGATTTGCCAAAGGGCACGCTCCGGCAGGCATCCGACCCTGGTCCAAGAAGAAGCCCGGTGCCGGATCTTCGTGCTGCTGACTCCAGATCCGCTCGAGCTCAACCACGGCCCCGGGTATCTCGACCAGAAGCGCTGCCGCGCTCGCCTCGCGCGCGGCCCCCTCATAACCAGGCGCTCCTTGGTGAGCCGCAACTGCGGCAAGTTCAAGTCGCACACGGTCGTCCGCGGTCGGCCCTAAGCCCCCAGAGCAGAGAACTAGCGGGACCGAACCGTCCAAATCCTGCAAGAGCTTGTGCAACGCGCCCGGCGCGTCTCCGATCGTGCGCATCTCGCGCACTTGCACGCCAAGCAAACGCAGACGCTCCGCCATCCAGCCCGCATTGCGATCGAGCACCCTGCCATCAAGCAGCTCTTCGCCAATCGAGAGAATCAGAGCGTCAGGGGCGGGAAGTGCCATGCCCATTGAGCTTAGGCATTCTCGGCTTGCTCTTGGCCCCGCTTCTTCCTGCCTTGGGCAGCAACTAACAGGATGCCAATCTCGAACAACACCACAGTCGGCAGGGCCATCAGGAACTGGCTCATCGGTTCCGGCGGGGTCAGCATCGCGCCAATCACAAAGGCCACCAGAATGAAGTGCCGGCGATACCTGCGCAGGAAAGCCGCGTCGACCAATCCTGCCGCACCCAGTCCCGACATGAGCACGGGCAACTGAAACACCAAGACCAGCGCAAAGGTGAACATCAGGTATTGCCCGAAGTAGCGACTCAGCTGATACCCCGCGACGAAGTTCTCCTGATTGAGGCCCGAGTACAAGTACTCGAGCACAAACGGGAAGAAGATGAAGTAGCAGAAGGCCAGCCCACCCAGGCTCAGGAGCATGGACCAAGGCAGGTAGCGGCGGATTGCGCGCTTTTCGCCATCGTGCAAGCCGGCCGAAACGAAAGCCCAGATTTGGTAGGTCAGGAAGGGCAAACCGAGCAAGAGCGACACCATCAGCGACGCCTTGAGCGTGAAGAAGAGCTGCTCGAGTCCATCAAGCACCTGCAGCTTCTGCTCCATGAGGATCGGCGGCTCGCGCTTAGCCAGCGCCTGTACCGCATTGCGGTGCGGCCGCATGAAGACCCAAATCAGCTGTTCCTGCAGAAAGGTCCAACCGCCGAGGAACATGACGCCAATCACCAACATCGCGCGGAACATGCGCGTGCGCAGCTCGTCGAGGTGTTCCCCGAAGGTCATCCGATCGGAATCTTCCGACTCGGTTTCTGGCGGCGTGGAGTCTTCGGTCACAGTTCGGCCCCAAAGAGAACAGGCCGTAGAACCTTCATTCTACGGCCTGTCTTGGATAGCGGTACGACCTAGAGGCCGAGCCAGCTGAGCCAATCGCGACGTGGAACGATTTCGACACTCAGGCCGCGGGCGGCGCGGTGTGCATCTTGCTGTTCCCAGGCAACGATGTCGCCTGTTTCTTCGTCGAAGAACGGCGTACCCAACAACAGGTAGTCGGTTTCGACCGTGACATCATCGGAAACCGAGATGCCGACCTGCGCCAACTTGATCTTCATTTCGTCTGCGCTGTAAGCGCCGAAGCCATTGCCGAGCAGCACGGCAACCGGCTGACGGTCTGGATCGAAGACTGCGTTCCGGATCGGGTCACCCGAGGCGATCGGGTTGTACTTGTCGGCGACGCTGAGCACCAAGCACTCGGCGCGAGCATCTTCGACCGACGCCACTTCTAGGCGGCCCTTCAGCGCACCGGTGACTTGGTCAAGAATCTCGAACTGAAGGCCCGGAGCGACACGATTCTTGCGACCGAGGTCGATCCATGCCTTGTTGATGCGCGCATTGGCGGTCAGGATCGCGCCATCGGCGGCATCCGAACGACGCTGCACTTTGTTCAGACGCGACGACAGGATGTCATTGCGCTGCTTCATCGTCGTGCTGGCGACGCGCACTGCGGCGATTTCAGCGTCCTTCTCGGCTTCGGTCTGCGTCAAACGATCGTCAAGCTCGCGGTACTGATCGCGTAGCGCATCGCGCTGACGCTCCAGGTCGACGATTTGCTCGGACAAGCTGTTCCGCGTGTCATCGAGCTCACTTTGCAGATCGCTGATGGTCGCATCCTTGCCGGCCAAGGCGGTGGTGTTCTCGTTCTGACGAGCATCCAAGTCCGCGCGCAGTTGAGCGATCTGGCTTTGCAAATCACCGATGCGTGCCGTGGCGGCTTGGTAGTCGCTGATCACCGTCGGCAGGATGGCTTCAACGGTCTCCGAGTTTGGGTCGGCGTTTGGAAACACCGTGCCCAACTGCAGGATCGCATTGGTCATCAAGTTGACCTCGGAAAGATCCGTCGAAGTAGGCTGCCAGCCTGCCTTCTGAGAGACATCGAGGCCGGAACGGCGCATGGCCTTCTCGGCGTCAAGAGCGACTTGGAGTTCGCCGTTTTTCGCGACGAGGGCATCTTCAGCTTCTTTCAGCTTGCCCGAGGTCGAGTAAGCGACGAAGACAGAGACGAGCGCGACAAGAAGTAGCGCAATGGCCCACATCAGGCTGACCTGGGCGGCTCCGCGGTTGGACTGGGACATGAGTGACAACTCGGGTGTTTTTTTGGGGGGAACGGACCCGCTCGGCTTCCTGAGGGAT
>JBDQJC010000080.1:0-11610 GCA_040264055.1 Planctomycetota bacterium | reverse complement strand
GCTCTCGCGCGCGGTGCGCGATGGCGCGGCCGATATTCACTTTGAACCGTATCAGGGCGAGTTTCGGATTCGCATGCGGGTTGACGGGGTGCTTTACGAAGTCGATCCGCCACCGCCGCACCTTGCCACGGCGCTGATTTCTCGCATCAAGGTGCTCGCCAATCTCGACATCTCGGAAACCCGCCTGCCACAAGATGGTCGCATCGAAATGGTGGTGGATGGTCGTCCGATCGACTTCCGTGTTTCGACCGTGCCGATTCAGGGCGGGGAAAGCACCGTGCTGCGCGTCTTGGACCGCAAGTCCTTGCGCTTGGACCTGACAGGTCTGGGTCTGCTCGAGAGCGAGGTCGAGGCGCTGATGCGCTTCGTTCGCTTGCCACACGGCATTGTCTTGGTGACGGGCCCGACGGGTTCGGGCAAGACCACCACGCTGTATTCGCTGCTCAACAGCGTCAATGAGCCGCAGACTAAGATCTTGACCGTAGAAGATCCGGTCGAATACGACTTGGAAGGCATCGTGCAGGTTCCGGTCAACGAAGACATCGGTGTGAACTACGCCCGTGTGCTGCGCACCATGCTGCGCCAGGACCCGGACATCATCCTGGTAGGGGAGATTCGTGACCCTGAGACAGCGCGCATCGCGGTCGAAGCCTCCTTGACCGGTCACTTGGTGCTGTCGACCTTGCACACCAACGATGCCCCGTCGACGGTTACCCGCATGATCGACCTCGGTGTCGAGCCCTTCCTGCTCGCGGCGACCATCGAAGGGATTGTCGCGCAACGCCTGCTGCGCACCATTTGCAGCGAGTGCGGCGAGCCCTATGCACCCACCGAGGACCAATTGAAAAAGGCGGGTGTGTCAGCCGGTAGCCCATTTTTCCGCGGAAAGGGTTGCGATGCTTGCCATTTCACGGGTTACAGCGGACGCACGGCGATCTATGAGATCTTGCCGATGGACGATGGCCTCCGTGAGCAGTTCTTGAAGAATCCCAGCACCATCGCTTTGCGTGAACTGGCCCGCGAGCGCAAGATGAAGACCTTGCGTGAGCGAGCCCTGGAACTTGCTGCCACGGGCCGGACCACGATTGACGAGGTCCTGCGCGAAACGCAGACCGACAGCCACTAGCCGTCCACCCAACCGGCCCCCCCAGAACATGGCCCGAATTCAGCGCAAAGTCGCCCCCGTATCTCGTCCAACCGCGCGCGGTGGAGCGGCGGAATCTTCTGGAAATACCGGACGGCGCGTGCGGCGACGCGTTTCGCTGAAGCACATCGTGCGATTCACGCGCATGCTGGCAACGCTCACCGAAGCGGGTTTGCCGGTGCTTCGCAACCTGCGCATCCTTTCGGATCAATGGCCTGCCGGGCGCTTTCGTGATTCGATTATTGACGCGGCCGAGATGGTCGAAGAAGGCCAACCTTTGTCGGAGGCGATGGCCGATAACCCGGACGTCTACGACGAGCTGTACATCAATATGGTCAAGGCCGGCGAAGCAGGCGGTGTCTTGGACACCGTGCTCAATCGACTGGCGGATTTCCAAGAGCGCTCGCAAGAATTGCGCGAGCGCACCAAGAGTGCTCTGACCTATCCCTTGGTCATCGTGCTGGTCGCCTTTGGTGTGATCACCGCATTGATGCTGTTCGTCATTCCGAAGTTTGATGAGCTGTTCCAAGAAATGGGGCTCACGCTGCCAGGGCTGACTCAAGCGCTGATTGATGTCAGTAAGAATGTCCTGACCTATTGGTACCTCTACATCGGTCTGCCGATCATCTTTATCGTGATCTACCAGATGTCGTACATGCGCTCCTACGGCTTCCGCCGTTGGAATCACGCCATGCACCTCAAGCTGCCCATCGTCGGGCGCTTGGTCAAGATGTCGCAGGTCTCGCGTTTCGCGACGACTTTTGGCACCTTGGTCGCATCGGGTGTGCCGCACCTGCGCGCCTTTGAGATTGTGCGTGGCGCGCTGACCTCTGAGATCTACCGCGAGGCAATGGACGAGGTGCGAGAAGAGGTGCGCGAGGGCGAAGGCATCGCCGCATCGCTTGAGCAAACCGAGTGTTTCGATGATGTCATCGTGTCGATGGTGGAAGTCGGAGAAGAGACCGGTGATCTCGATCGCATGTGTTTGCGGGTCGGCGATAACTACGAAACCAATTACAAGCGTGCGCTGGACATGGCTCTCAAGCTGCTCGAGCCGATCATGCTTGTGGGCATGGCGGGAATCGTCGGCGTGATTGCTTTGGCCCTGTTCCTGCCGCTGTTCGAGCTGCTCAAACAGTTCGGTCAGAACACCTAATGCGGCTCAGGCTGCGGCTGACGCTCGTTCTGCTCGCGGTCAATTCCGTCGTTCTCGGGGCACTGGCCTGGTGGACCGCGAACGACGATGTGCAGAAAGATCTGCGCTCGGAAAGCGTCAAACGCATCTACGCGGAACGGCTGAGCAGCCAGCTGGCCGAGCGCTTTGAATCGGGCGATTCGAACGATATTGCTGACATCCTCAGCTGGGAAGGCTGGAGCGAATTTGACGATGTGTTCTTAGTCGACACGCGCGTCGTGCGAATCGGCGAGGACCTCGTCCCGATCGGCGCTTTGTTGAGCCCGAACGGCTCGCGCACCCGGCCCGTGAATTTCCCGACCTCCGCGGTGCTTGCTGCCATGGTGCAGTCCAGCGAGGAACTCGAGCCGATCATGATTGCCGAGGGCATTTGCTTGCCGTTGATCGTGCAAGAGAAGTTCTCGCGCGAACCGCGTCGGATTTGGGGCGGCGTCTACCTGCGTTTGCGCGAAAGCATGACGGTTGTGTCGGTGCCGAGTTTGGTGGTTGCAGCTGCGATTGCGGCGACTCTGCTGAGTGGCAGCCTGGTCTATGTCTTCTTGGGCCGCGCGGTCGTGCGCCCCGTCGAGCGCCTTTCGGCTGCGGCCGAAGGCTTTGGCGATCAGTTTGCGCACATGAGTCTTCCCGGCCCCGGCTTAGGGCCAGAAATTGATGGTTTGGTCGATTCGTTTCGCGAGATGCGAGATCGAATCGCCAACTTCCAAGCGGAGCTCGAAGTCGAAGTCAAACGCGCGACCCTGGCAGCCGCCGAGGCCGAGCGCCGCGCCGCGCGCCAAGATCGTTTGGCGGCGATGGGCACCTTGGCGGCGGGCTTGGCTCACGAAATCAACTCACCGCTCGCGGGTGCCCTGCATAGCTTGGAGGTCGTGCGGCACGAGGCAGCGGGGGAGAAAGCCGAGCGTTACGGAGCCCTCATTCAGGACGCCCTCGAACGCATCCGACAACTCGTGCAGAAGCTGCTGCGCCTGGCTCCGGCTCGCGTCGAAGAAGGAAGTTGTGACTTGCGCACGGTTCTCGAAGACACGCAGGCGTTTTTGGCCGGCCGCTTGGAGAAGGTCCGCTTCTCGGTGACGGTAGAGCCCGAAGACTTGCAGGTTGCCGCGGCTCCGGGCGATCTGTTTCCGGTGCTTTTGAATCTCGTCCAAAACTCGTGCGATGCGCTCGCAATCAGCGGATCCACGATTGAGATTCGCGCCGAGGCCTTGGACGACACGCGCCTCGCCTTGGAAGTGCGCGACGATGGTCCGGGGGTCGCCGACGAATTGATTCCGCATTTGTTTGAGCCGTTTGTCACCACCAAAGATGTTGGGCAAGGCACTGGCTTGGGTTTGGCGCTGGCCCATGCCACGATTCGGCAGCTAGGCGGTCGCATGGAAGCACGGAATCGCGAGACAGGCGGCTTCTGTGTGCGCATCGAACTTCCGATCGCGCGAGAGTCCGCATGATCGATTACCTCATGCCGATGGGGCTGATCCTCGCGGGGTCGGCGACCTTCTCGGGGGCAGAGACCGCGTTGTTCACGCTTGGCACGCAGGGCCGTCGACGCGTCCCGGTTTGGGCGCGCCCTCTGCTCGATCAATCGGTCGCCTCGCTGACGATCATTCTGTTTGGCAACCTGCTGCTCAACCTCTCCTACTTCGCGCTGGCGACGGCTTGGGCGCGCGAGCTGCAAGGCGGCGATGCTGTTTGGGTCGAAGTGGGCGCAATCCTCGTCATCATCGTGGGCGGAGAGATCTTGCCCAAGGTGCTCGCCCACCGCTTCCCCGATGTGCTGGGCAGTCTCTTGCTGCCGCCGATCGTGCTCTTGCACCGGCTCTTTCAACGACCCGCAGCTTGGCTGGGCAACCATTGGGCGCGGCCCGCGATGAGCGTGCCGCCGCTTGCTTCTTCGGAAGTCAGTGGCATGCTCGAAAGCGCGGAGTTGGGCATCCTGGATGCCGAGGCGCACGGACTCCTGCAGCAGGTTTTGGAACTAGGATCCTTACGCGCCGGCGCGATTCGTCGGCCCTTGCGCAAGGTGGTGCAGATTCAAGCCAACGAGACCCTGCGCGCGGCGACTCTGGAGTTGAACCGCCGCCAAGTCGCGTGGGCCGCGGTGCTGGACGCCCAGGGCGAAGTTTGTGGCATTCTCGACCTGGCTCGCTCGCCACGCGGGCGCTTGGTCGGCGACGCGATGCAGTCGGTTCCCATCCTGCCGGAACTGGCGCCTGTCGCCGCCGGCGTTCCCCTGCTGCGCGCGCGCGGTGCGCCCTTTGTGCTCTTGGTCGATGAATACGGACATGGCACGGGCATCATTGAGCGCGGCCGTTGGGCGGACACCTTGCTCGACCGTTTGCCGCAGGCGCAGGGCAAGGGTTTCGGGCCGGCGATTCTCGAAATCGATGCCGGCCGCTACGTCGTCGACACCAACTTGCCTTTGCACGATTTCAAAGATCGCTTTGGCGATCCCGGCGAAGCAGATCCGCGCACCGAAACTCTGCTTGGCTTTGCGGAAGAGCGCTTAGGCCGCGTGCTTACCGCGGGCGACGCCTTCGGCTTTGTCGGACCGGGTGGGCGTTACGACCTCAAGGTGTTGCGCTGTGAAGGGGGGCGTCCGGTTCGCTTCGAGCTCTGTTGGCACGACGAAAGCGCGACGGAGGAAAGCACATGATCGCGGCCCTCCTGTTGCTTGCAATCGGCCTGCTCGGAAGCGCGGTTTGCGCCGGCTCTGAGACCGGGTATTACGCGTTGAATCCGCTCAAGCTTCGCGTCGCCGCAGTGAGCTCACGGCTCGCAGCCTTGTTGGTGCGGATCACGCGACCGCCCCACGCTTTCTTGACCATGTTGCTGGTCGGCAACAACGTGGCGAACTATCTCACGGTGAGTGCGGGCGTGGCCTTCTTGGCTTTGATTTCCGTTCCCCAGCCCGAGTTGGTGGCGACGATCGCGCTCACCCCGGTGACCTTCGTGCTAGGCGAAGTCGGGCCGAAACAGTTTGTGCTGCACAACCCGCTCGGGATCATGCTGCGCGTGACCCCGCTGTTGGCTCTGTTGCGCGTCATCCTCGCGCCACTGACCTTCTTGATTGGCGTGCTCGGAAGACTGCTCGCGCGCGAGGATGCCGACGCAGTCGCGGGACGCCGCCACCTCGCGGCTTTGTTGCTCGAAGGCACACGGGCGGGCCACAACGAGGCACCCGTTCTCCAGGCAGCCTTGCGCGCCTTGGAATCCGAGGGCAAGGGCCTGAGTTCCTGGCTGCGAACGGATTTGCCGGTCCTTTACGCTGGGATTCCGCTGCCTGACGCTCGGGTCGCCCTGGCTCAGACTTCCGACACGCTGGCGTTGCTGGAGCGGAAGGGCAAGCTGCCGGGCCTCTTGCTCGGGACGCGGCTCGTCCACTGCGCGTCGAGCACCCCGGTCGAACCTCTCGCGGTCGATTTGCCGTTGCTTGCGCCCGATCTGGACCTCGCCGACGCTCTCGCTCAACTTCGCGCGGAGGGGATCTCATTTGCCCTGGTTGGCACGGAACGGGCATGGGATGGGGTACTGGACCTCGAACACGCGCTATCCTTGTTGCTCCGACCGGAGATCCGAAGCTCCCATGCGTGAATTCCGCCTGACCCTGTCTCTTCTCCTCGCCGCCTTGCTCGGCGCGGTCCTCAGCCGCTGGATGGTCCCCGCGCCCGTGCAAGCTCAGTCTGCCGATGGCGATCGGCGTTACGTGGCCGTCGCCGCGGAATATCAGACTGGGGTATCCCTGCTTTACGTCCTGGACCAGCACACCGAGCGTCTGGCGGTCTATGAGGCGCGTGGCGGGGCCTCGAATTCGCATCGTGTCTCCCTGGTGGGGGTACGCAATGTCGGACTCGACTCCCAATTGGACGGCTTTAACGACGAGTCGGACTACTCCTACAAAGAACTTCAGGAGCTCCTGGAACGCCGCGGCGTCCCGACTCCGGAAGGCAATTAGCCAAACTAGCGTCCAGGCTAGGCAATGCGTATCCTGGCAGCCCTGGTTTCCCCCCAGCGCGGATCCCCGCGCGAACCCATCGAATAACCGTGAGCGACAGCGACTTCTTTTCCTTCGACAAGGCCCTCGACAAGCTTTCCCTGGACGAGGACGATCTCAAACGGCTGATTTCCGCCGGCGAGATTCGTGCCTTCCGTGATGGCTCGAAGATGCGCCTGCGGGCCGAAGACGTAGACCGCGTCGCCAAAGATCTTGGCGCCGTCGATGAATCCGATGCTGGCGAAGTCCTCGAGGTCGAAGAAGTCGGCTTTGATGGCGACGATGGCATGGTCACCACGCAGCTTTCCGAAGAGGACACGCTGCTTGACGATGGCTTCGATCTCGAAGAAGTCGAGATGGAAGAAGAGGCTGCTCCGGCTGCGCGCACCGCGCGCGGGTCGGGTCGCGCGAGCGCTGGCCGCGCCGCGGCGGCTGCACCAGCCCCCGAGACCGAAGCAGAATCGACCGGCATGTTGTTCGCGACGATTCTGACCACTGCAGTTCTTGTTTACGGAGTCGCCTTTGTGTTCGCCGCGCTTGATGCGCGTTCGACCGGATTGACCGACGCCGTCGTCGAGAAGTTCGCCGAGTAGGCGCAGTGATGTTGCGTTTCTGGTCACCAGCTTTGCTGGTGGTCTTGGGCTCTTGTCAGTTCGGGGGATCCGACCGCGAGGTTGAGATCTTGCCCGTCGCGCAAGAGGACGAGACCCGTACACCCTCGGCGACCGATCCGGTCGCCGAGCTTGGGCCAGCGACGGCATCTGTCGAAGAAGCTCTTGCCTTGCGCCTTGCGGAACAAGCTGCGCGCACGCAAGAGGCACGCGCCGAAGCAGAGCGTTTGCGAGGTTTGGCTTTGCAGGCCGAAGACGCCAAGGCGCGCGTCGAGCAAGACCTGTTGACCGCCGAGGCTGCGCTGAAGCATGAGCGTGATCAGCGCGCTGAATTGGAGCAAGAGCGTGAGTTCTTGCTCAAGGAGATGCGCGAAGTGGAGGCCCAGTTGCTCGTTGCCGAACAGGAGTCGGAAGAAGTGGTCGTTCTGCAAGAGCAACTCGACCGCTTGGAACTCGAGCTTTACGAAGCGCGGGTCTACCAGCCAAATCTGGAGTCCCTGGATCTCTCTGACGCCATGCGAGCGGTCGAGGCCGCACTTGCCGCACGGGAACTCGGCGATGGACTGGAGTTCTTTACCGCAGCCGGGCAGCCGGGCTTGCGCTTGAGTGGCCAAATCTTGTTTCTGAGCGGACAGGTCGAGTTGGACCCTGGCGGAGCTTCCTTGCTCAGCGATTTGGCGGCCGATTTGCTGCCGCTCGCGGAAGCCGGGGCCCAGATTCAAGTCCTCGGCCATACCGACGACGAGCCGGTGCAAAAGCAAGCCGGTCGTTTTCCGCTGGGCAATCTGCAGTTGAGCTGCACGCGCGCACTCGTAGTCGCGCAGGCACTGGCCGAGGCTGGACTGCCGCGGGAAAGCCTCACCGTGAGCGGAATGGGCTCCTTGCAGCCACTATTGCCGAATGATTCGGAACAAAACCGCGCGCGCAATCGCCGGGTCGAGATCTTGATCAGTCGACCGGTGGTGACCCCGGTAGAAGGCGCGCCTGTGGTCGATGCCGGCGCGAATGACGCCGAGCTCGAACCCGGGTTGCGATGAGGCGTGGGGGCCTCGGCCGAGTTTGCGCGGGCGCGCTGAGCGCCGTGCTGCTGACGGCTTGTGGCAATGGCGCATCGAGCACCGCCGAAGCGGAACCGTTGTCGCAGGTGTTTTTGGCTCCGTCTCCAGGCAGCGGCGGCCCCTTGCTCTTGGTTGCGCGCTACGAAACGACGCGCGTCGAGTTTGGAACTGCGCAATCGGCGCAAGATGCCGAGCTGCCCGCGGTCGGCATGGCCCGCGCGGAAGCGGCCGCGTGGGCAGCCGAGCGTGGGATGCGGCTGCCGACCCGCGAAGAGTGGATCCACCTGCGCGTCGAGGGCGGGGCGGTCTCGCGCGAGCGCGGTCGCGCTAACACGCTGGAGCTTGGGCTCGGCCGCAGCCTGCCAGTCGGTGCCATCGAGAGCGGTCGGACCGGGCTAGGTGGCTACGACTTTGAGGGCAATGTCTGGGAATGGCTCGCTGACGATGCGAATCCATCCGAGGGATCGGAGCGGCGCGCTTTGCAAGCGGGAGGTTCGTTTGCCAGCTACCGCGCTGGGCCACGCGAAGAGGCGCTGCGCGAGGCCGACCCCAATGATCGAGCCTCCGATGTCGGATTCCGCGTGCTCGCTGAGGCGCTGCCTTGGCTGCACGATCAGGTCTTGCCACGCTGGCGCGCTGCCGATGCTGAAGAGCGCAAGACCATGGCTGCTTGCATTGCGCTTTGGGGCGCCGAGCTGCGCGTGCAGCTGGTGCGTCGCTGGAGTCAGGCCTATCCCGAGGAAACCGCTTTCGCTGAATTCCTGTCCGGGAAGGGCAGCCGCTCGTGAAACAGAGTGAACTCCGCGCCTTGCTGGAAGCGCATGGTCTAAGCCCCCGGCAAATGTTTGGTCAGAATTTCCTGGTCGACCCAGCCTTGCTTGCGGCGATTCCTGGCGATGCCGGGGTGCAAGCTGGCGAGCGGGTGTTGGAGGTCGGCCCCGGTGCCGGCGCGTTGACGACCGAGCTGCTGCGCGCGGGAGCAAGCGTGCTCGCGGTCGAAATCGACGCCGGAATGTTCGGTTTGCTACAGGATCAGTTTGCCGACGCAGTTCAGGACGGCCGACTTCGCCTCTTGCATGCTGATGTCTTGGCTTCGGAAGAACGCCTGCACCCCGAGGTTGAGGCCTGGTGGAAGGAAGGAACAGCGCCGCGCGTGGTCGCCAATCTTCCCTATGCGATCAGTGGCCCATTCTTGGCTCGTTTGATCGGCCGTCCGATGCTCGGGGCCTGTCTGCTGCTGCAGAAGGAAGTGGCCGAAAAGGCCGCCAACCGCACCGATACGGGTCCATTGCCGATTCGCCTTGGCGCGCATTTTGAAGCGCGGATGGGGCGGCGCGTGCCGGCCCAAGTGTTTTGGCCGCGGCCACGGATTGACTCCGCATTTCTGCATCTCGAACCCCGCGAGCAGGCGCCCTCGGCTGCGGTGGATGCCGCACTGCGCCGCATGCTGCGCGCGGCCTTTGCCCAACGCCGCAAGCGGGCCTTGGGCCTACTGGAACGGGAATGGCCGGAATCCGCACAGCAACTGCGCACGCTTGGCGTGGCCGAAACCGCGCGGGCCGAGCAGATCCCTGCGGAGACCTGGCTCGCCGCGGCCGAGCTTCTGTCGCGGCACGGGGATTGCGTCTAGACGAGCGCGGCCCCGTCCGCCAAACTGCGTTGTCCCGCAGCCATGAGTGATCTCACCGCAGCCATCGAGGCGATCAAAGAACGCCTGCCCGTCGAGCAAATCGTCGGGGCGCGCGTGCAACTCAACCGTCGCGGCAACCGCTTGTGGGGGCTCTGCCCATTCCATGCTGAGAAGACTCCGTCTTTCTCGGTCATGGCCGACCAGAATTTCTTCAAGTGCTTCGGCTGCGGGAAAGGCGGGGACATCATCACCTTCCTGCGCGAACTCGACGGCTTGGATTTCATCGAGGCCTTGCGCTTGCTTGCGGATCAAGCCGGGGTCGAGTTGCCCGAAAAGCGCGGCCAAAGCGAGGAAGACAAAGGCGAGCGTCAGCGCCGACAGCAGGCGCGTGAAGCTTTGGCACGTGCGCGTCGGCTCTATCACGAGGCTCTGTTGGGGCCGTCCGGAGCGGGGGCGCGGGCCTACTTGGCCGATCGCAAGGTCGACCCGCAAATGATCGAGCTTTTCCAACTCGGCTGGGCGCCGAACGAGAACGAATGGCTGGTGTCGCGGCTGCGCAAACACGGTTACGACCCCGAGGTGCTCGACGAGGCTGGCCTGGCCCTGCAATCGCAACGCGACGGCAGCTGGGTGGACCGCTTCCGCGAGCGCTTGATGTTCCCGGTGGTGGAGGCCGGCGACCGCACTGTGGGCTTTGGCGGTCGCTATTTGCCGGGTTCCTGGGCGGCTGAGAACAACAGGGGGAAATACGTCAATTCCCCGGAAGGACCGCTTTTTCCGAAGCGCAAGCTGCTCTACGGAATCGACCGATTGGCTCAGGGCCTGCGCGAGGACGAAGAGCTGCCGATCCTGCTCACCGAGGGCTATCTCGATGTCATCATGCTCCATCAAGCCGGTATGCCGACCGCGGTCGCGGCCCTGGGCACGGCTTTTTCCGAAGATAATGCCCGCCGACTGCGGCGCACCAAGCGCCCGGTCGCGCTGCTTCTCGATGGCGATAAGGCGGGCCGCCAGGCCGCTCTCCGGGCCGCGATGATCCTGGTCCGGGAAGGACTCGAGGTTCGAGCGGTCGATATGCCCGAAGATTCGGACCCGGCAGACCTTGTGGCTTCGGGAGAGGTCCAAGAACTCCGCGAACGAGTGCAGAAAGCATGGGATATAATCGACTGGCGTTTGTTCGCATGGTCCCAGAATGCAGATCTAGGGGATCCGCAGGTCAAATCGAAAGCAGCACGGGAGCTTGCCCAATGGGTACAAGCGACCACCGATCCGGTGCTTGCCGAGGCTTGGCTGCGGAGAATCTGTGATCGGCTGGGGGTCTCCGAACAAGCTCTGCGGCGTTTGCTGCGTCCGGCCTCTCCGTCGAACGTTCGCGCTGTCGCAAGTAGCCCCTCTCCTACGTCCCAAAACTCGAATCTTGATCCCGCCGAGGAAAACCTACGCCTGAACGAACGTGAAATTGTCGAACCGCTGCTCGTCGACCCGTCTTTGTTTCCTGCTTATCGAGTGCAACTCGAAGCTGAAAGGTTAGAAGACGCTTGGGCCAGCGAAGTCTTGAAGTGGTGTTTCTCCCGACGCAATGAAGGGGAGGACTGCGCTCTGGACGACGCCCTGGTCGCCTTTGCATCGCACCCCGCACAAGGGTGGCTCGACGCTCTCCGCTTGCGACGCATCGCAAATCCGCGCTTCGCACTTGAACGTGCTCTGGAAGCGCTCCCGATGAATCGGGACAAGGTGCGTCGCCCGAGTGGGGCGAGTGACGACGAACTTCGACGTTTCCTTCGGCCAGGCCGCTGGTCTCCACTCGACGAAATCAACTGAGCGAATCTCTCAGAATGTCAAAATCGATCCTGAACAAGAAGACAGAACAAGCCATCGAAACACTCATCGACAAGGGTCGTGAGCTCGGTGGAAGTCTTGGCTTCGATGAAATCAACACGGCCTTGACGGTCGCGGCGCAGGGCAAGAATGCTCTCGAGACGCT
>JBDQJC010000079.1:0-11848 GCA_040264055.1 Planctomycetota bacterium | reverse complement strand
CGCCGCCTGGAACGCGATCGTCATGGCGGGGCGCAACTCGCTGGCGACCCGCCGTTGCGCGCCGGCGAGGGGAAGCTGGTCGATCCAAGTCGGTAGCGGGGCGTTGCGGCTGGAACTCAGCGCAAGCCGGGCCTCGAGCGCTCGGTCGTGCAGTCTCTCGAGTTCAGCTGCGCGAGTTTCCGGGTCAGGGTTGGGTTCGGAGTCATCAAGCAGGCTGCGCCAGTCTTGCCAAACGGCCAGCGAAGTCTTGAGGGCGCGAACCAGACGATCGTCTGGGACCGAGCTTGCCGAAACAGACTAAAGCCTGCGGTCGAGCTCGCTGATGCGCTGTTCGACTTGCCGCAACTCGGGATAGCCATCCCGAGGATCCTGGGCGGACGCAGTCGCGCAGCACAGAATCGCCAAGAGGAGGCAAGCTAGTCGCATCGCAATACCGCACGCAGAGGCGCGTGATCCGAAGCATGGGGCTCATCGAGCACGCGGATATCGACAACCTGCCAGCGCTCGACAGGCGTGTAGAGCACCCAATCGATCGCTTTCACCGGCGTCTCGCTGGGAAAGCTCGGAATGCCATCGGGAGCTGCCGAGGCAAAGACCTCAAGGAAGATCCTCATCGGCTCGCTGCCAGGCTGAGCATTCATATCGCCAAGCAGCAGTGTGGCTGGCATCTTCTTATCGGGAGGGAATGCCTGACGAAGCAGCGACTTAGCCTGGGCGATCCGGTCGCTGGGATCAGAGGTGTGATCCAGATGCGTGCTGATGAAACGCACGGGTTCACCGTTCGGCAGCTGAACGACCACGCTAACGGCAACCCGCTCTTCATGATTCGGTGCAGCAGGGAGTTTCCAGTTTTGGTGCGAACGAACCGGAAGGCGCGAAAGCACGGCGTCGCCGTAGGAACCTCCGCTGAATGGAATCGCTTCGCCAAAGTAGGCCGTCATGCCGGTGAGGCGGGCCAACTCACTGGCTTGATCGACGCCGTTGGAGCGCCCGGTTTTGACATCGACTTCTTGCAAGGCAACCAAGTCCGCACCGGAATCCAGAATGACCTGGGCGATGCGCTCAAGATCAAACACACCATCGGTGCCTTCGCCGTGGTGAATGTTGTAGCTAAGAACCGTCAGGGCGAGGTCGTCGCTTGCCTGCGAAGCGGAGCAAGCGGCGAAGGGAAGGCTCAGCGCTAGGCCAAGGCCGAGCGCGCGGAAGAGGTGGGGAGTGCGACGCATGTGGATTACCCGCCGAGCCCGCTCGACAGCAGAGCAAGGCCGCCACTGCCAAGGGGGTAGAGCAGTGCCTTCATGACCGGTCGATGATGCCATGGCGCAAAGGCGCCTTCGTTGATCCCGGAGATGTGATTCAGGATTTCGGTATCGGCTTTGGCAGCCTCGGCACTCTCGGTTTGCGCAATCATCCGGTGGCAGGTCGCAAGTGCCGTCGATCGAAGACCCTCGAGCGTTTGGCGCAGCAGGGTTGCACCCAGGATCAAACTGCCGACCAGGACCGCGTGAAACACGATCCAGGACATCGAAAAGTTAGCCGCATCGAAATACGAGGAAAGGCCCAGCACGACCGCCGCCAAGGAGAGGAAGGGGTGGAGGAGCTGATTGCCGACAACATGAGAACTGCGCGCGGCAATCTCAATGTCGAGCAGTTGATCGACCGCTGTATCGGAAGCATGGCGATAGCCGTGCTCGCGGCGCGCGGTCTTCAAGACTCGCCGTGGGAAGATCGCCGACGCGGTGAAGAAATCCCGCATGCGCTTCAGGTAGCGGAACAGCGTGATCAGGTAATAGAAGCACATCCAAGCGAACAAGAAGTTCGAGGCGATCTGCAAGCTGCTGCTGAGTCCGGCGAGGCGTTCGTTGCGGAAGAACTGGTGATACTCAAAGGTGGGGGCCAGCTTGGCGAAGGCAATCGTGTACGCCAAAGCGCATAATCCGGAGACGAGGAAGACCTTGTAGCCGCGCGTTTTGTCGACCCACTGTTCGAGTAACTGCAAGCTGTCGCGCTGCCCGCCCTTGGGGCGGGCCATCGAGCTAGTGTCGTTGGGATCGGTGGTATTCCAATGCTGATGCAGCTTGATTTCGGAGTGCACCGATTCTCGTTGTCGCACAATCATGCCGAGCAACAGGAAGAAGGAGAAACTGCAGGCAATATGCAGCCACATCAAGCGCGGCCAAGAGCTAATCCCGCTGGTAAAGGAATACGGTTCGGGGGACGGGTCGCTGAGTTGATCGCGTGCGATGGAATCGAGCACCAAGAGCCCAATCAGCACGGTGGCGGAGGCCAGCAATCGGATATTGACCGTATGCAGGATCAATTCTCCAGGCTTGCGAGATGGATCGAGAGCGCGCCGCAAGGGCGGGATCGCCCCGGTACTGAGCAGGGCAATCGAGAGAAGGATGGCCAGGACGAACACAGCCGTGCGGGCAGGACTCGTCATCAATGTGATGGGTTGATTGAGCGCAAACAGACCGTGATGGCCGACTTCGAATAGCAAGTCAGCGCGATGCTCACTCGCTTCGATCCATTCCGCTTCGTTATTGCGAATCGGCGCTTGCAGCGCAGCGCTCGCGGCGATGAAGGTCGAAGTTTGATAGCTGTCCCGGAACGGTGCGGGTTCCAGGTGATCAAATTCCCCGGGTGACGAACCGGCGTGGCCAGATTCATCGTGACCATGGGCATGGTCTTCGCCAACGTGTTCATGGGCCAAGTTCAGGATGCGCTTCGGCAGGCTGAGGCCGTGCGAAGATGCGATCAGCAGGTTGCGCGTCCAGGCTGCTTGGCTAGGGTCTCCGAGTCGCGCGTCGGCATCGGTCGTAAACACAATCGCGTTATTGAGCACTGGCCGAATCGCCTGCATGACCATCAATTTGTCATAGACATCGCGGCCGACCACTCCGACTGCTTTGATCTTGCGCCCTTGCTTCTCGGCGCGTTCCAGTGCTCGAGCGAGCCGCGTAAGGTAATCACCCTGAGTTCGCCCAGCCGGGAAGCTGCGCATCGCTGGATCGGCGGGTTTGATGTTGATGTCAGCACCAACTCCATCGATTCCGCCGAAGTAAAAACTAGTGAGTGGGCGTCGAGGCGGCCCGGAACTTTCACTGGCTCCCGACTCTTCCGCGATCGCTTCGCGAAACTGCTCCTCGAAGCTGGTGGCGTAGAACGAGCCCCATTCCACGATCAGAAGGACTTCGTCGGCCGATGCGACCCCTCGATTGCGCAGCTCCTGAATGAGGTTGTCGACGACTTTTCGGTCCTCCAGTGTGTAATGGTGAAGGGCGTCGGGGGGGAGGCCGCGGCCCCTGAGCCATTTCTCCCGCAGATTGTGGAAGAGCTCAATTGCGAGCTGTCGCTGCTGATCGGGAGCACCCGCTCCGAGGGCGGAATAGATCGGTGCGCCGAATGGAAAGAAACTCGTGCGCAATGCGGTGGCACGCGGAGAGAAAACATGATGTTCATGGGAATAACTCACATCGTCGAGCAGTAATCGACGCATGCTCGCATTCATAAGTTCATCGAGCGGGGTGTTATCACTCGACCCCTGCGGGTAGCGCGCCACGCGTGACAGGGGCCGAAAGCGTTTTTCGACTGAGTCGATCCCCATCGCAAGCGAGCGCTTGGCCTGCTCAAGCTCTTGCTTGGTCCAGGTGGCAACCGCGCTTTCCATCGCGCTCGGCTGGAGCGAGCGACTTACCGTGAATTCCCGGAGGGCTTGCAAGCGGCCAACCGACTGAGCGAGGCGCCAAAGCGCGCTCTGGAACTCGCCGCTGCGGTCCTGCAGGGGTGTGGCGTCTGCGGAAAGCGACCGGCTGGCAAGCGCGCCCGTGAGCGCCTCGCGCAGGAGCAGGATGCGCCAGAGATCCTTCTCGCCGTATTCGCCTGGCGAATGCGCCAACGGCACCAAGAACCGCGATGGAAGCATCGGAAGACGCGTTGCCGACCAACGCGCCGACATTTCCTGCATTGCGGCTTCGATACGAAGCTCGGCCTCGGCTCGCCACACGCGGTCCGAGAAATCAACCGACTTGCCCTGGGCTTGGTCCAGAGCTTCGACGACGCGGAGCGGTGAGCGCAACCGCATCGAGGGAGGTTCCTTGACGAGTTGGCGTAGTTTGCCGGAAGAACTGGGGCCGAGAATGACCGTACGCAGAGCCCGGTCGGCTTGCTCGCCAAGCAGAATGCGCGGCGCGCCAGGCGTCTTCGCGATCGCACGTTTCAAGCTTGCAGCGAGAGAATCGGCGAAGCGGAAGGTGCGACCCTGCACTTCAAGCTCGTCTACCCACGCGACCGTAATCAGGATTGGCGTGCCTTGAAAGCTGCCGCGGAAGGCTTCGAGCACCAAGGGCAACTCATCGGTGCTGCCCGTCTCGACGAGCTCTTGCTGATCGTCAGTTTGCAGAAAGGAGGTAGTCGGGTCCCACTGGTGATAAACCGGCAAGATGCGTTCGCTCTGCAGCGGCAGAACCTTGTGCAGTGCAAAGGCTTCGTGCAAGGCCACGCGGTGTCGACGACGGTCTTCGACGCGCTCGGGCTCGGGCCCAGATTCTGCGAGCATGACCCAGACTTCGCTCAGCGGCACAACATCGCTCTGAGGCGCGATGCCGTTGGCCGTGGCGCGCTGCACGATTTCGCGCAAGGCGAGATCCGAAGTGCGCGCGGAGGTTTCGCGTACTGCGGCGCTCGCGAAATCCCGTTCAGGGGGCAACGCGGCGAAGGGGTCTTGCCAGGCGTAGCTAGTTTGGCCACGCGGGTCGATCGGCATATCAGCTTGTTGGCCATGCCCTCCAGGCAATCCGACCAATCGGCTGCTCGAAGGCCCGAGTTTAATCGCAGCCCCAGTCGCCCCCAAAAAAGCGAAGGCTAACAGCCAGCCGGACCAATCCGATGTCCTCTTTGCTTGCAAACGCAAGCAGTCTATCCATCCGCAGTAGGCTCGCGTCTAGAACTGATCCGCACGCCGATACGCGCGCAGCAACTTCCTTTCGCCTTCGACGCCGCCTTGTGAATTGCCGTGTTCCATGCCAAGAATTCCATCAAAGCCGCGGGCGTGGATCCGGCGGAACAACTCGTTGTAATTCACTTCGCCTGTGTACGGCTCCTTGCGTCCGGGGTTGTCCCCAATCTGGAAGTAAGCCGTTTCATCCCAGCAACGGTCAATGTTGCGCCAAAGATCGCCTTCACTGACCGCTTGGTGATAGATGTCGAACAGGATCTTCACGGCCGGCGACTGCACCGCTTTGCACAGCATGTAGGCGTGATCGCTGTGCTTGAGGTACATGTCTGGATGGTTGATGTGGTTGAGCGGCTCCATGACCATCGTCAATCCGTGCGGCTCAAAGACTTCGGCGCCGCGCCGCAGCATCTCGATCGCATGCGCGTGTTGGTAGCCCTCTGGCAGGCGATGGTCGCGTGTGCCCAATACGATCGTCATCCATTTGGCGTTGACTCGCTTGGCGACTTCGACGGCCTTGTTCAGGTC
This sequence comes from Planctomycetota bacterium, assembly GCA_040264055.1. Lineage (GTDB taxonomy): Bacteria > Planctomycetota > UBA1135 > UBA1135 > UBA1135. The sequence continues at coordinate 6,366 of JBDQJC010000079.1, read as the reverse complement.
GGCCAAGAAACTCTCAAGTGCATCCTTCTTTCCGCTTGTGAAGGTCTGAGGGTGAAAAGCGGTACCAAAGTTCGCGACGAAGACGCCCATGCGCATACCGAGTTGCTGCATCTTGGCGGCAATCTTGTTCTGATCGTCGATGGAACGGCCCGCCATGCCGTTGTCTTCCCAGGAACGGAATCCGTGCGCGTGCGCCCACTCCAGCTGCGCCAAATAACTATCGATTCCCTTGAGGTCTGGCCCGGCGCTCTGGCGAAACATGCCATCGTGCGGAGCATAGTCCAGTTGGAATGGGGCTGTTGAGGCGAGGTCGATCTCTGGTTCTTGCTCGGCAGCGTGAAGAGAAGCTGCCGCAGCAGTTGCTCCGCCAAGGGAAGCCGCGGCAGCCGCCGCGGGCATAGAGCGCAAGAAAGAGCGTCGATCCATGCCGCCAGAATACCGACAGCGTCTCCGGCGAGTTAGGATGCGGCATGTCCGAGGAAGGCTTGATCCGACATGATGTTTCTCTCCCCGCTGGGGGGCGATGGCTGGACCTCAACCTGGGCCATCCGGACTTGGGCAGTTTTCTGGACGACTTGATCCCGGATTGGGCACTTCTCAAGTCGAACTTCCTCGCCGAGGGTGCGCCGGTTGGCTACTTCGAGCATGGCGAAGGCATCTTCATGGCCTTCCGCGGCGCCGACCTCAACCCAGGGGGCGTTCCGGAAAACCTGATCGCCGTGCGCGCCTGGTGTAGCAAGACGCTGGTCGTGACGGCTTCTCGACGAGCAACGCGCTCGATTCAAGACTTGGTCGATCGTGTCGCTGCTGGCGTGGATCCGGGCGACGGGCCCAGCTTGCTGTTCGGCATCGCGAAGCGTTTAGCGTTTCACCTAGCGCCGCTCGAGAAAGAGTTCGAAGTGGAACTGGATGCCTTTGAAGATGCTCTGCTGGCCGGTCACGACGACGAGTCACAACATTCCGACCGCGAGCTCGCGCGTTTGCGTCGGGCTGTCCTCGTGCTGCGCCGCCGAGTCTTGGCGGTGCGTCGAGGCATTCTTCCCCAAGTCGATTTGCTCGATGACTTGGAAGAAGATTGGCCGGGGCCGATTTTTGAGTCGGATCACGCTTCATTGATTCAAGAGGCCCGGCAGCGATTCTTGCGTCATCAAGAGGATCTGGACGCGAAACGCGATCGCACCATGCTGCTTGCCGAAGAGGTCAGTGGTTTGCAGGAAGAGCGAACCAACCGGCGCACCTACCTCTTCACGGTGGTAGCGGGTGTTTTCTTGCCACTCGGATTCGTCACCGGCCTGCTCGGCATCAACGTCGGCGGCATCCCGGGCGCAGACAATCCGCTCGCCTTCCTGTGGGTCACCCTCGGCCTGCTCGCGCTGGGCGTCGGGCTCTGGCTGCGCTTGCGACGAACTGGCTGACCGGAACCCTGCGATTCACGGGCGCCCCGCAGCTTGTGGCAGCCGCGTTAGGATCGAGGCATGGTTAAAACCACGCGTCGCCAGTTTCTTGCCGCCACCGGTGCCCTGACAGGCGGGTTCTTCCTTGGCACTTCCCCGGCGCGGGCACGCACACGCTGGTCGGTGGAGAAGCTTGAAATCGGCATCGTTGGCACGGCGAATCGCGCCGCGGCGAATATCAACGGAGTTGCTGGCGAGAACATCACGGGGCTTTGTGATGTCGACCAGAACTACCTCGACGCGGCGAGTAGTCGCTTTGGTGAAGCGCGCGGCTTCGTTGATCTGCGCGAAATGCTGAGCGAGATGAAGTTTGACGCGGTCGTCGTCAGCACGGCGGATCACACCCATGCTGCTGCGACGCTGCGTGCGCTTGCGGCCGGTTCGCATGTCTACTGCGAGAAACCGCTGACCTTGACGGTCGCCGAGGCTCGCCAAGTCGCCGAGCTTGCCAAGTCGAAGAAAGCCGTCACGCAAATGGGCACGCAGATTCATGCGGGCAACAACTACCGCCGGGTCGTCGAGATCGTGCAAAGCGGTGTGCTGGGCAAGATCACCGAAGCGCATTGTTGGGTGGGCAAGGCTTGGGGCGGCGGCAAGCGACCGACCGAGTTCCAACCGGAACCGGCCAACTTCAGTCACGACTCGTGGCTCGGGCCAGCGCCCTACCGGCCTTATCACGACTTCTATCACCCGGCGCAATGGCGGCGTTTTTGGGATTTCGGGAATGGCACGCTTGGGGATATGGGGTGTCATCACCTCGATCTGCCGTTCTGGGCCCTTGAGCTGAAACACCCGGTTGCGGTCTCGGCAGAGGGTCCCCCGGTCAATCTCGAAACTGCGCCTGAGTCGATGAGTGCGCATTGGGACTTTGCCGCGCGCGAGGGCGCGAGCGGCATCAAATGGCCAGCGGTCAAACTGCATTGGCACGACGGCGGGCGTTTGCCGAAGCAATTCGAGGATGCGGAGTTGGCGCTGCCGAAGTGGACTGGCGGTGGCACCTTGTTTGTCGGCGAGAAGGGAATGCTGCTCGCGGATTACGGTCGCTATGTGCTGCTTCCCGCCGACAAGTGGACGGAGTTCACTCCGCCTGCGGCGACGATTCCCAACTCGGTGGGGCACTACAAGGAATGGCTGGACGCGATCCGCAACGGCGGGACGACGAGTTGCAACTTCGAGTACTCGGGTGCACTCTCGGAAACCGTATTGCTGGGCTGCGTGGCCTATCGTGCCGGCGAAGCTTTCCAATGGGATGGCCCCAAGTTGACGGCATCGAGCGAGCGAGCCCAGAGCTTGATCTCCCGCGACCCACGCACGGGTTGGGAGCTCAAGCTCTAGTCCGCCCGCGCATCGATCGAGACCAATCGCGGGTCTAGACTGCGTGCATGCATGCCATCGTCGCTCGTTTGCGCATTCACGCTGAACACCGCGCCGCCTTCTTGACGGCGAGTGAAGCGATCATTGCCGGAACACGGGCCGAGCCCGGCTGCCTGTTCTACGCGCTGCACGAAGACGCTCACGATCCGAACAGTTTCTTGTTCTACGAGGAATGGCGGGATCGCGATGCCATCGAGGCCCACTTTGCTGAACCGCACTTTCTCGCCTTCGGCGACGCGATTGCCGATGCGGTGATCGAAAAGAGCATCGTGATTCATGAGGTGGCGGGAAGCGAGCACCCCTAGAAATCCAACACTCAAGGGGGCCAGATTGGGAAATCGGCGCAAAGAAGCTGTTTATGAGTTAGAATGCGTCAAAATGGCCCCTCAACGCGTCGCACTACTCTTCCAACGCGACCTCGCATATTGCCGAGGCGTCTTGTCCGGTGCAGAAGAGTGGTTGGCTGATTCGGGGGCCGGCTGGCATTTGCGCCATGCGCCCTCGAGTGTCGAGGTGATGGATTCGCTGCGCGAATGGAAGCCGGACGGCGTGCTCGGCCATGTGTTCGATGACAAATTGGCCTCCGCTCTGCAGGAATGGGGCGGACCCTTTGTGAATACGACGTTGACCTTGCCGGACCTTGCCGTGCCGGTGGTTGATGCGGACCAAGTTGCGGTCGGCGAAATGGCGGCCGACTACTTGCTCGGGCTGGGCTTCCGCCAGTTCGGCTTCTACGGCAACCCGTGGGCAACTTTCTCGCAGCAACGCGAAGAGGGATTCCGTCGCGGCTTGCGACGCGCCGGATTTGAGGTGAGTTCGAGTTACGCTGACTACCTCCCGATGCGTTCTGCCAGTGCGAGTTGGGTTGCGGCCGACGCGGAACTTTCGGCTTGGCTGCTATCACTTCCAAAGCCGGCTGCGGTGTTCTGCTGTCACGATGTGCCCGCACGAGATGTTGCCGAGGCCTGCACGACGCTTGGATTGCGCGTGCCCGAAGAGATCGCCATTCTTGGAGTCGACAACGATCGCTTCGAGTGCGAAATCACGCGGCCGACCCTGTCGAGCATCGCTTTGCCGATGCGCGAGATCGGGCGCCAAGCGGCCGGCCTGTTGGCACAGGCGATGGCAAACACTCCGGCTGAAGCATCGGCCGCGCGCACCCCAACGGTCATCGCGATTCCTCCGGTCCATGTGGTTGCGCGTCGATCGACCGATCTGCGGGCTGTGCGTGATCCGTCGGTGCGTCGCGCGTTGGCGTTTCTGCAAGATCACTTCACCGAATCGGTGGGGGTGGGCGAGACGGCTCAAGCGGCGGGACTGTCACGCCGGCAACTGGAACGGCGATTCCGTGATGCGCTCGGCCGCACGATCCTCTCTGAGATTCACCGGCTGCGCGTCGACGCGGCGATGAAACTTCTCGCCGAAACCGAGTTGAAGATCGAGGCAGTTGCGACGCGCAGCGGATTCTCGAGCGCACGGCAGATGGCCGAGGTTTTCCGCCGCACTTTGGGCAAGCCTCCGAGCGCCTGTCGACGCGATGCGCGCGAAGCCATTTCTTAACTTGGCTGCCGCACTCGCGCTGTGCTGCGGCAGTGCTTGTGTTGCCGCGCCAGAGGCTTGGATGGAGCAGGAGCTCGATCGATCGGCGCGCGTTTGGACAGGTTTCGATTTGCCGGAAACCGTGCTTTTGGATCATGCGCGAGGAGTTGCTTACGTTTCAAATATGGTGGGCAATCCAACCGCAAAGGATTACAACGGTCGCATCAGCCGCATCGATCTGAAGACGGGCGCTGTGCAGCACGACTGGGTGCAGTCGCAAGGACAGCAGGCCGCGCTGCATGGGCCGAAAGGTATGGCAATCATCGGCGATCGTTTGGCAGTCGTCGATGTGGACACTTTGCGCTTCTATCGACTGCCAACGGGCACGCCGCTCGTCAGTCTTCCGCTTGCGAGCGCCGGTGCAGTTTCCTTGAACGATCTGGCATGGGATCGATCCGACACCGTTTATTTGTCGGACACAAAGCTCCTTTTTGATGATGCCGGCAATGCGCAGGAAGTTGGCGGTCCGAGCGGCATCTTTCGAGTCAATCTACGCTCGGGAGAAGTGATCGGTTTTCTTCGCGATCCACGCATTGCCGGTGCGAATGGCTTGGCCTACGGGCGCGATGGCGAGCTCTTTGTCGCGCCCTTCTCCTCGACGGAGATTTGGCTGATCGACACAGCCAGGTTTGCGCTGCAAGAACGCGTTGGCATTGGTCCGGGTAAGTGGGACCGCATTGAATACGGCATCGATGCAGTTGTACTGGCGAGCTCCCTTGCTTCGGGCGAGGTGTTGGCTTTTCGCGAGCTGCTCGATCTTGAGGGCATAGAAGCCGGGGGACAGTCGGCACCGCGTGTGGTCGCCGACGGCCTCGTCTTGCCGGGCAACTTCGCTTGGAGTTACGGGGACAAGTACATCCTTGTCCCCGAGATTGAGGCCGGGCGCGTGCTGCGGATCCCGTTGAACGATTAGTAGGTCGCCGTCAAGGCAAGCAAGGCGCATGCGGTGCTATGCACATTTGCGCCCGGCGTCGACCAAGCATCGACCGCTGGCCAAAAGCCGGCCGAGTTCTGGTGCTTCGTCAACACCTCGCGCAGTGCGGCGTGCCAGCGCTCTGCCAAGCGCCCACCGATCAGATTCATCGCCTCGGCGCCGTACATCCAGTAGTAATAATCGACGGATCCATTGCTCAGCTTCCAAACCGGGGGCTTGCTAGCAATCAGCGTCAAGCTGCGCAGGCTCGCCTCGTTTTCGAGCACATCTTGGCCCATCGCGACGCGCGCCAAAGTGCTGATCGCCGTGCACAGCTCGGTGTACTGGACGGGGTAGAGCTCGGCGCGGTCGTGGAAGCGCGGGTCGGCGGATCCCTTCTTTTGATAGCCGACGCGACCAGTTCCGGCATCCGTCATTTCATCCAAGAACAACTGCGCACACTCGATGGCGCGCGGCGGAATCGGTTCGCCGTGGCGTGCGCTCTCGGCGAGGGTGAGCATGACCAAGCTGGTCATCATGCTGTCGTTGTCGCCATCCGGATCCAGGCCATAGCGCCAGCCGCCGTAAGGATTGCGAGCTTGAAGCAGCGTTTCAACCGAACGGCTGTAGATGATGCCCCAATGCCAGCCGCTTCCGTAACCGCGGAAACGGAGGACAGCGCGCGTGGCGAGCGCATGATCGGGAAGGGTACGCGAGCTGGAATCGCCTTGGATGAACAGGCCGCGCTCGCCATCCCAGCACGAGCCAAGGAATCCGACGCCGCGGCTGATCGCATTCTTCCAGTCTTGCTCGGGAATCTGCAGAGAGCGAGTCTCGAGAGCAAGGAGTGCGAGTGCGGTCACACCGACCGAGGTGAATTCCCCGGAGGCTTGATTGGTTTTCTCGCCGGTGGGCCAGGAGCCGTCCTTGCGCTGTTGCTTCAGCAGCCAAAGCTGGGCATCGCGCAGCACGGTGTCGGTTTGCAATCGGAATGTTCTTTCGACCGACTGCGTCGCCAGCGAGTCG
>JBDQJC010000078.1:0-11994 GCA_040264055.1 Planctomycetota bacterium | reverse complement strand
GTTTTTCCGGCTGAGTGCTGGCTCATCATGACCGAAGCTGTCGCAACCCCGCCGATTTCCCCGGCTGCCTTTTTCGCCGCTCCCCCGGCTACCCCTCGTGCCCTCGTTGCCGCTCGCCACGCGGTGCTCGCCGACTCGCATAATGCGGACAAGTTCCGTAGCGCAGTTGCCGAAGCCCGTCAGGCGAACAACGCGAGTTTGGCTGCACTGGGTTCCTGGGTGACAGGCGAATACACCAAAGCTCTCCAGTTCGTGGATGGCACGGACGAAATGGCGTCCTTCTTGCGCGGCTCATCGCTGCTCGAGTTGGGTCAGTCCGTCGCCGCTGCCGAAGCCCTCCAAGGCTCCCACGCAGCTTCGGACGAAGTTTTGGCTTCCACCGCACTTGAAGCCATGGTCGCTGCACGCGACTTTGACGGTTTCATCGCTGCGCGCAAGAAGGCCAAGCTCGGGTCTCTCGACGCCCTTTACTTCGAAGCTGTAGAAGCGGAAGTCGAAGGCGATTACCCCGGTGCCATTGCTGGCTACCGCGCGGTGCTCGCTGAAGACGAAAACCACATCGCAGCTCGATTCCGTATGGCCTACCGTCTCGACCTCATGGGTCAGGACCGCGAAGCCATTTCCGAGTATGAAGTGCTGCTGCAGCAGCGCCCGATTCCTAGCTCGGTTCTAATCAACCTTGGCATCCTTTACGAAGATCGCAATGACTTCGAAAAGGCCTGTGGTTGCTTTGGTGCAGTGCTGCGTCGCGATCCCTCGAACCCCCGTGCGCGTCTTTACTTCAAAGATGCCCACGAGAGTCTCGACATGTATTACGACGAGGATCTCGAGCGCAAAGAGGACAAGCTGATGCAGATCCTCCGCACGCCGATCAGCGACTTCGAGTTGTCTGTCCGGGCCCGCAATTGTCTGGCCAACATGGACATTCGGACCCTCGGCGACCTGGTGTCGCGCAGCGAGATCGAACTGCTCGAGTTCAAGAACTTCGGCGAGACTTCGCTCAACGAGATCAAGCGCGTGCTCACCCAAAAGGGTCTGCGCCTCGGTCTGCGTCGCGAAGACGGCAGCTTCATCGTGCCCGATGAGTTCGAAGGCGGTCCCGACGGGGCTGAGCTCGATCTCGAGTGGCTCGGCGAAGTCACCGACGATCAACGCGAGGCTCTGGAACTGCAAATAAGCTCACTGAGCCTGTCGGTGCGTTGTCACCGCGCCTTGGTCGAGCGATTGAACTTGCAGCGCGTGGGCGACATCCTCCGTTACACCGAGGAAGACCTGCTGGCGATGCCAAACTTTGGCATCACCTCGCTGAACGAGCTGCAAAACAAGCTCGAAGAGTTCGGCCTGCGTTTGCGTAAGGCCAAGGAATTGCGCAACTAGGATCTTCGCCGCGCATGTATGACTTCCTGCGCGGCGAAGTAGTTGAGCTAGGCGACGGCTGGCTGGTCCTCGACACTGGCCCCGTCGGCTATCAGCTGCTGATTTCTCGCCAAACTGCAATCAGTCTCGCGGTTGCCAGCGAAGCCAAGCTGCTGGTGCATTTTCATGTCACCGAGACAGCTCAATCGCTGTTTGGCTTTTCCAGTAGCGTCGAACGGGCGCTGTTTCGGCGTCTGCTTCAGGTCAATGGGATTGGCCCAAGTTCCGCGCTTGGTTTGTTGTCGGCGATGCCGCCCGACGCCCTCGCGCGCACCATCTTGGACAGCGACCTCAAGGCTCTGACCGCCATCAAAGGGGTCGGCAAGAAGACGGCAGAACGCTTGATCGTCGAACTGCGCGACCACCTCGGTGAGTTGGCCGCGCCTGCCAATGCGGCGACTAGCCCGTCCGGCAGCGACGAATTGGTGCAGGTCTTGCAAGGCCTCGGCTCGCCCCCGCGTGAGGCTCAACGCTTGGCTGGCTTGGCGCGGGAAGCGCTCGGAGCACAAGCAGATTTCCAAGAGCTGCTGCGCCATGCCTTGCACGCCGGCGCGATCGACTAAGCTCGGCGCATGCCCAGCTACCGCACCGAGTCCGACACTCTAGGCCCGGTCGAGATCCCCGCCGAAGCCCTGTTTGGCGCGCAGACCGTGCGTGCGATGGAGAACTTCCCGATCAGTGGCCGACGCGTTCCGCTTGCGGTGATTTACGCCTTGGCCGAGATCAAAGCCGCGGCTGCGGCAGCACACGCCGAAGCCGACCGCCTCCCGACCGAGATTGCCGAAGCCATTCAGCAGGCCGCGCGCGAAGTTCAGGCCGGGGAATGGGATGAACAGTTCCCCGTCGACATCTTCCAGACCGGCAGTGGAACCTCGAGCCATATGAACGTCAATGAGGTCTTGGCCAATCGTGCCGGCCAAATCTTGGGAGACGCCCTGGGGGCCAGTCGGGTTCACCCCAACGATCACGTCAATTTGGCTCAGTCGAGCAATGATGTCTTCCCGTCGGCCTTGCATATCGCCACCGCGCGGGCGCTGCACGATCAACTCCTTCCCTCGCTACGTGGGCTTGCGGCGCTGTGTCATGTGCTCGCCGAGGAACACTTCGGCTTGATGAAGACCGGGCGCACCCATTTGATGGATGCGATGCCGATCCGATTTGGACAGTCCTTCCGCGGCTATGCGCAGCAACTCGACGCCGCAGCTGAACGACTGGAGCCCTGCCTCGACGAGCTACGCCAACTTGCGCTTGGTGGCACCGCAGTCGGCACCGGAGTCAACGCCCCAGCCGGATTCTCGACCATGGTCTGCGCCGCATTGCGCCCGGTCGGAAAGCACGAGTTTCGTCCGACGGCGCGACCCTTCCAAGCGCAGAGCAGCGTCGATTCTTTGACCGCGTGCAGCGGCGCGATGCGCGGACTCGCGAGCTCACTCGCGAAGATCACCAATGACATCCGCTGGATGGCGTCGGGGCCGCAAAACGGTTTGCACGAATTGCGAATTCCAACTGTGCAACCGGGCAGTTCGATCATGCCGGCCAAAGTAAATCCGGTGATCTGCGAGTCGGTCCTGATGGTTTGCACGCAGGTGTTTGGCATCGATGCCAGCGTCGGATTCGCCAATAGCCAAGGCCAGTTTGAGTTGAACACGATGCTGCCTCTGGTCGGAGCTCTGGTCCTGGAAGCCTGCGGAAACTTAGCGGCAGCGTGTGAGTCCTTGGATCAACGCTGCTTGGCTGGTTGCGAACCTCGCCCGGAGGCCAGTGCACGAGTCGCCTCCAACCCCATCTTGGCAACCGCGCTGGCGCCCAAGATCGGGTACGAGGCGGCCGCCGCGCTTGCCAAGGAAGCGCAGCGGACTGGCCGCAGTCTGCGTGAACTCGCGCTCGAGCAAACCGAACTCGAAGAGCATCAGATCGACCACCTGCTCGACCCCGCTCGCCTCTGTGGCGAACGCGGCCGCAGCCAAGGCGCCTAGTCGGCTTCCCAGCTCGCCGTGGGCGTGCGCAAGTGCGGATAGATCGGGCGCGTTGCGCAAAGATCTGCGGTTTCCGCGCGCACTTCGGCATGCACTTTGGAATCTTCCGGTGCGCGAAGCAAGCGGTCCATCCAGACAGCCACCGCGCGCATATCCGTTTCGGTAAACCCGCGTGTCGTCACCGCAGGCGTGCCGATTCGAATGCCCGAAGTCAACATGGGCTTCTGGGGATCGAAGGGAATCAGGTTCTTGTTGACCGTGATCCCCCCCCCGTGCAACGCATCTTCTGCAACCGCGCCGGTAATGCCCGGTCCTTTCGGCCCACGCAAATCGACCAGCATCAGGTGATTGTCGGTGCCGCCTGAAACCAGGCGATAGCCACGCTCTTGTAGACCTTCGGCAAGCGCTGCGGCATTTGCTACCACGGCACGCTGGTACTGGCGAAACTCGGGAGTCGCTGCCTCAGCGAAAGCGACCGCCTTGGCCGCAACTACGTGCATCAAGGGTCCACCTTGCATGCCCGGGAAGACCGCCGAGTTGATCTGTTTGATCCATTCCTGCTTGCAGACAATCGCACCGCCGCGCGGGCCACGCAGCGTCTTGTGGGTGGTGAAGGTCACCGCGTCGGCATGCGGAACCGGCGAGGGGTGGATCCCCGCCGCGACCAATCCTGCGATATGCGCCATATCGACGAAGAAGCGCGCGTCGACCTCTTGCGCGATGCCCGCCAGACGCGCAAAGTCGATTTCGCGCGGGTAGGCACTCGCGCCAGCCATCAACACAGCCGGCCGAATCTCTCGGGCCATTTCTGCAACGCGGTCGTAGTCGATGCGTTCATCTTCCGGGGAGACCCCGTAATGATGAAATTCATAGACCATGCCCGAGAGGTTCTTCGGATGCCCGTGAGACAGGTGCCCGCCATGGTTCAAGTCCATCGCCAGGATCTTGTCGCCCGGCGATGCCATCGCCATCAGCACCGCCTGATTGGCCTGCGAACCACTCGAGGGCTGCACATTGGCGCGCTCGGCGCCAAACAGCGCACACAAGCGCTCTTTGGCCAGATTCTCGGCCAAATCAACGTGTTCGCAGCCACCGTAGTAACGGCGACCGGGGTAGCCTTCGGCATACTTATTGGTCAGCACCGAGCCCACCGTTTCCAGCACCGCGGCGCTGGTGTGGTTCTCGCTGGCGATCAACTCAATTTGCTCTTCCTGCCGCCGCAGTTCAGCCACAAGAATGGCATGCAATTGCGGGTCAGCGGAAGCGGTAATGGGGTACGGCACGCTCATCGTCAGGTCATGCGCGAAGGGGAGGAAACCCTCGCGCTCCCGTAGGATACGCCTTCGTTCGATGCGTTCACCCCGCCTCTCTGCCGCTCTTCTTGCCCTCGCCGCCTTCTTGCCCATCGTGAGCTGCGGCAAGGACGAGTCTGGATCGTCGCAGGGAACCGCCGCGCAGCTCGAGGAAGGCCCGATTCAGGCGGACGCTTCGCGGATCGTGCTTGATCGTGTGAATTTTGGAGACGCGGGCTTTGGCTATTTCACGCTGCGCAACACCACGGATCAAACCCAGCGGATCAACCGGATTGGCCCGGCCAGCTGTAGTTGCACCTCATTGCGACTGCTGTTTCCGGATCGAGCGGGAAGCCAGCCTTTGGAGTTGACGGGTCGTGAGCAGGACATCGAAGTCCTTCCTGGGGAAGAACTGACGGTAGAAGTGAAGTTCGATACGTCGCGGATGCGGCGCTCCACCTCCCGCAAGATCGACGGATTTGCCGTGATGGTCGAAGGAGCGCGTGGCCCCTTATTGGAATACGCCGTCGATGTTTGGACGCCATTCTGGGTCGAGCCCTGGAATGTTGCCATGGACCGGGTCGGGGTACGCGAACGCGCCAAGAGTTACGCCAGCGTCAAGGCCCATGATGCCGAGTCGGAATTCGAGTTGATCGTGCCCGAGACCATCGAAGGCTGGTCGGTCAGCGTGCGCAAGATTGAATCCGGCAGCGCGGATTTCTCCATCGAGTTCCAAGCTCCGGAAGAACTCCCGCAGGGCCCCTTCGATATTCGCGTGCCGATCACGACCAATTTGCCCGATTCGCCGACCATGACGATTGCCGTGCAAGGCATCGCGGTTCCCGACCTGGATTGGTCTCCGCAGCGCGTCACCTTTGCTCCGGATGCAAACGGACGCGCCCGAGCGCGCGTCATCCTGAGCACCCGCGCCCCGGCGCGACCACTCAGTTTGCGCGCGGTGATTGTCGAAGGGTTACCGCAAGACTTCGCCAACCAAGCTCTGAAGACCTCGACCACAGTCTTGAAGGCAGAACAGAGCTACGCGGTCGACCTGGAGCTTTCCAAGGCTCCCAGCGAACGCATGGAGGCCAAGTTGATTCTGGTCACCGATGACCCCGACCAGCCAAGGATCGAGATTCCATTGGTCCTGCGCCCCCGCACAAATTCCTGATGCGACCTCCCCTCTTCCATTCGCTTCTGCTCCTGGGTTTGGCCCAGCTTCCACTTGGCTGTGGCGATGCTGCCGAGAAGACCACCGGCCCCCGCATGAATGTCGTGCTGATTAGCATGGATTCGGTGCGCCAAGATCGACTCGGCATCTATGGCCACCGGCCTGAGTTTGCGCCGGAAGTCGCGGTTAGCCCTCATGTCGACGCACTCGCGATGCAAGGGGTGGTCTTTGACGAAGCCTGGTCGACCACTTCCTGGACCTTGCCTTCGCATATGTCGATGATGACCGGCTTGAGCGACACCTCGCATGGCGTGGTGCATGACGCGGTGCGTATGGATCCCATGCGTACGACCTTGGCCGAGAGCTTCTCTGCTGCCGGCTACGCAACCGCTGGCTTCTACAGCGGGCCCTATTTGGATCCGAAGTACGGGTTTGGCGAAGGCTTCGATTACTACCAATCGGGAATGATGCCCGAGGCAGAACGTGAAGTTTGGTTAAGCACGCGATTGAAAGATCTGGAAGAACAGCGCAAAGCGGCGGGCCAGCCAGCAGGGAATCCTCAGCAAGACCTGGTCAGGTTGACGGACCGTCTCTCGCACGAGGACATCACCTCGCCGCGCGTCAACGAACTCGGGCTCAACTTCCTGGACACGCACGCGGAAGAACCTTTCTTCCTGTTCCTGCACTACTTCGACGCGCACTACGACCATATTCCGGAATCCATGGAACCGGGCTTGGGCACCAAGTTTGACCCGGGCTACAACGGCAACTTCTCTCCGGATCGTTGGTACTTCAATCCAGCCGTACGCAGCTATGGCCCGGGTATGCGGCCGAAGCGCGAGATCAGTCAACGCGACCTCGCGCATGTGATGGCTTGGTATGACGCCGAGATCCACTGGATCGATCGGCATATCGGCAAGGTCGTCGCCCGGCTCGAAGAGTTGGGACTCGCCGGCAACACGATCATTGCCGTCGTTTCCGACCACGGTGACGAGTTTTTTGAACACGGAAACATTGGTCACCGCAGCTCGCTGTTCCCGGAAGTCTTGCGCATCCCCTGGGTCATGAAGTTGCCGGGCGACGCGCGCGCGGGCGCGCGGATCCCGAGCGTGGTGCGGATGTATGACATCGCGCCGACCTTGGCCGACTATGCGTTTGGAGGAAGTGTTCCCGGCGCGGAGGGGTCCTCGGTGCGTCCGTTAATCGAGCAGAAGCCGTCTGCTCTGCCGCGCGAGGCGCTTGGGCAATTGGTCCAAGTAGGCCAACCCGATATGCGGCAGCCGCTCTACTCCGCCCAGTCGCAAGAAGTCTGGCGCGACGGCCGCTATTCGCTGCATCGCATGGTGGGGACACCCCAGCCGGTTGCCAACGGAAGTCAGCAGCCCTTTGAGTTCAAGCAGGGTGCCTACCCCGGCGGAGTCCCCTACTTTTTCTTCGATCGTCAGAGTGATCCGATGGAGCAGAATCCATTGAACGCCAATCATCCTGCTTTCGAAGACGCCATCGAGCGTTTCCGGCTTGCGGTAACGGCGAGTCAACAGCACCGCGCAAGCTTGCCACAGTCGCCGCTCGAGGCACGCTATCCGCCGGCCAAAACCGAAGCAGAATGGCAGAACTTGATTCACCTGGGCTATGTGCAACCCGGTACGCCGATGCCGAAGACGCGCGTCAAACTCCCGGATCTCGGCCCCTTCCCGCTTCCGGCCATCCCGAAGTAAGCCTTGAGGCGCTCACCCTTCCTCCTGATTGCGTCGGCTTGGCTCGCCGCCTTTGCGAGCTGCGCGAAGAACGAATCCGAACGCGCCGAGCGTAGCGGTCCGAAGAATCTACTGCTGATCTCAATTGATTCGCTACGGGCGGATCACGTCGGCGCCTACGGCTATCAAGCCCACTTCACCCCGGAACGCGCAGTCACGCCTCACCTCGACGCATTGGCTGCTGGCGGTTTGCGCTTCGACTCCTGTTGGTCGAGCAGCTCCTGGACCCTCCCCGCGCACGCTTCGTTGTTCACCGGCCTCGATGATCCTGCCCATGGCTTGATCGATCCGGCTTTTCGCATCGATCCGGCGCACTCCACCTTGGCGGAGCATCTCACCGCCTCGGGCTATCGCTGCCGCGGCGTCTATAGCGGCCCCTTCCTGGATGCTCGCTTTGGCTTTGACCGCGGGTTTGAGTCATGGCGCAGCGGACAAATCTCGGAAACAGAACTCGTTGGCGAGATCGAGGCCTGGAAGCAACGCCGCAGCGCAAGCGGCCGCGAGGAACCCAGCAGCGAAGAGATTCTGGCGATGCGCCGGCAGGCCGCGAACTGGGATGTGACCGGCCATCGCGTCAATGAACAAGCGCTTCAAGACCTCGAAGACCTGGCCGCGAGCAACAGACCTTGGTTCTTGTTTCTGCACTATTACGACCCGCATTACGACTACTTGCCGGGCGAGGCCGACCCCAGTCTCGCAGGGTATTTTGACCCGAATTACCAAGGCAGCTACGACGGCGTGCGGTGGTATTTCGACCCGGCAGTGCGCGACTTTGCTCCGCCGTTTACGCGGCGAATTCCCGAACGCGATCTGCAGCACATCGAGGCGCAATACGATGGCGAAATCCATTTCGTCGATCGGCAGATTGGCAGTTTGCTCACGCGCCTCGAGAGGCTCGGGATCAGCGAAGACACGGTCATCGCGGTCGTCAGCGATCATGGCGATGAGTTCTTCGACCACGGCGGTATCGGCCATCGCAGTCATCTCCACTCCGAGTTGACGCGCGCGGTGTTCATCCTGCGCGCACCGGGCTCCGTCTTGCCAGGACAAGTCGTGCCCGCCCCGGTTTCCTTCGTCGACGTCGCGCCCAGCCTGTTGCAAGCAACGGGGGCACCGATCTGGTCGCAGCCCTTTGGCCGCAGCCGTTTGCCTGGAGCTCCGCCAGTCGACACGGGCTCGTTTAGTCACTTGTTTACCGATGTCCCTCCTCATGGGGTGCGACACTTCGAATCGTGGCGGAACGAGCAGTTCACGGTGATTCGCCCCTTTGCCGAGCCGAATCCCGACGCAGACTTCCTTGAGTTAACGCAAGCAAACTGGCCGGACAATACACCTGCCTATTTTGTCTACGACCGTCTGATTGACCCGGCAGAACTGCGCCCCATCCGGCCGGACAACCCGGCCTATCGCGTTGCGGTCGAAGCGATGCGTCACGATTTCCTGAATCGCGCGCGTCAACGCGCGGGACTAGCAGCGAGTCCGCTTTCGCAGCGACTCGCCGATCGTGCTGCTGCCCAAGAACTCGCCATGCTCGAAGCGCTGGGCTACCAAGATGGCGGATCGACGGCACGGCCGCTTGCGCCTTTGCCGGAACCGAAGCTCGACTAGGAACCGCGGCGCACGCGCGCGAACTTGCGCTTGCCCACTTGGATCAGCAAGCCTTCGCCGCCAGGCGAGAGTTCGCACTCCAGGTTGAGGTCCTTTTCAACCTCGCCATCCAGGCGCACCGCGCCTTGTTCGACCATGCGCCGCGCATCGCTTGTGGATGCGCACAGGCCGGCCGCTTTCAAGAGGTTCGGCAGTGCGAGCTTGGCTTCCGCCAAGTCCACATCCGGAATCTCGGCGGGCAGCTTCTTGTGCTTGAACTGCGCGGTGAAAGCCTTGGCCGCCGCATCGGCGACTTCTTTGCCCTGGAGCCCGGCCACGATTTCCCACGCCAAACGCCCTTTGGCCTCGCGCGGATGGCCGGCCAAGATCTGCGTGATCTCGTCATCGGCAAGACCAGTCGCCAGACGGAACCAATCGGGCATGGGCTCGTCGGCCAAACTCATGACCTTGCCATAGACATCGGCGGGTTCGCCATTCAACGGCACATGATTGCCATAGGTCTTCGACATCTTGCGACCATCGGTGCCCAACAGCAGCGGCGTCGTCAGGCACACCTGCGGCCGTTGGCCTTCGCGTTCTTGCAGAAGTCGCCCCATGTGCAGGTTGAACAACTGGTCGTTGCCGCCCAGTTCCACATCCGCGTTGAGCATGACCGAATCCCAGCCCTGCATCAGCGGGTACATCATCTCGTGCAAGTGAATCGCGAGGCCTTGGTCGAGTCGCTTGCGAAAGTCATCACGCTCGAGCAAGCGCGCCACGGTGCCCCGCCCCAACAGGCGCAGCGCATCGAAGAAATCCATGCCGCCAAACCACTCGCTATTGCGGCGTAGCTCACAGCGAGCCGGGTCCAGGTCGAGAATCTGCCCGATCTGATCAAGGTAGGTCTCGGCATTGTGCTCGACCTCTTCGACGCTGAGCGGCGGACGCTGATCATTGCGCCCGGTGGGGTCACCCAAACGCGCCGTGGCATCGCCGAGCAGCAAAATCGGCAAGTGGCCCAGGTCTTGGAACAAGCGGAGTAGCCGAATCGGAACCGAATGGCCGAGGTGCACATCGGTGAAGGTCGGGTCGATGCCAAACTTCACGCGCAGACGCTCGCCCTTCTCTGCCGCTTTCTGAAGTCGCTTCAGAAGCTCGTCTTCGGTCACCAAATCGGAGCAAAGGCGCTTGATCTGTGCGAGGGCTTGGTCCGGGGAGGTCTGACTCACGACCCGCCCATTCTGCGATCTTCCCACCACTCCTTCCAGAGAACTGGGTTCTCTTGGAAATCGCGCCCGGTGAGATAACGCAGCGCCGCCATCATCGTGTCAAGGCGCCGCATATTCGGCGCATCCACGAGATGGGTGACAAGCAGGTCGATGGCTTCTTGCTTGCGTTCGGCGGGAACCAAAGCTGCGGCAATCAAAACATGCCGATCGACCTCGGCGTTCGGCAGCTTCATCAAGCGATTCAACGCACCAAAGGGATCGGCAGCCAATGGTTCCCAGTTCCCTGGCACAACCAGGAAGACGGCGGGAGCCAGCCGCACTTTGCCGACCGGGAGCTCTTCGCCATCGATGACGACTCCATCGATCCGAATGGTTGCGGCAAGGCGGACTCGCCAGATCGCCGAGCTATCCCCGGCCTGGCCAAGCGGTAAGGGAAGCGAGCTTTCGATCTGCTCGCCAATGTCAAACTCGAGCATGCGGTCGAGCCCTGCAATCTGACGATGGCGTAGAACTTCGGCCGCTGCATAGGGCATCCAGCGTTCAATCCGCCAATCAAACTCGACGATGTAACCCTGCACCGGTTCGATCATTTCGAAGGGCCGGCCAAAGGGATTTGGCAAGACCAGCCGCGCATCCATGACGCTGCCAAATTCTTGCGGGACGCGCGGTTGCTCGATGCGCCAAGACGACTCAAGCTGTTCGCGAATCAGGCGGGAACGCAACACGCGCATCCCGACTTCGGTGGTTGCGTCGAATCGATCTTCGACGATCGACTGCGGTTCGGCCGACGGCGTCATGCAGCTAGCCAGGAACGACAGACTTGCCGTTCCGAAAAGGAGCAACCCCCGAGCCTTGAGGCCCGGGGGTTGCGGGTTGCGCGGAGAGCGCAGACTCATGAACTGAGCCTACTCGGACTCCGCTGGCTTGTCAGCTTCCTCGCTGGAAGCCTCTTCGGCAGGCGCCTCTGGAGCATCTGCCACAGCCTTGGTTTCCTCAGCCTCTGCTGGTGCTTCGGCCGATGCCTCCTCGGCGCCTGCTTCCGCAGGTGCCTCGGCGGTCTCGGTGTCGCCCTCAGCCTTCGCTTCTTCCTTGGCAGCCTTGCGAGCAGCCTTCTTGGCCTTGGCTTCCTCGGCCTTGGTGCGAACCTCTTCGTTGTCCTCGTGATCCGCGTGAATGAACGAGAGGCCAATGCGCTCTTCGCCACAATCGACACGCACCACGCGCACCTCGACCTTCAGACCAGGCAAGCAGAACTCCTCGGGGTTGTTCTGTGCCTCGTGCGGAATCGTCGAGAAGTGCATGAAGGCTTCGAGGTCCTCTTCGAGCTGCACGAAGCAGCCTGCCGAGATCGTCTTGCTGATGGTGCCCGAAAGCATGTCACCCACGTGGTAGTTCGCTGGGATGTAGTCTTCCCAGGGGTTCTTCGTGAGCTGCTTCATGCCGAGCGAGATGCGTTGCTTCTCGCGATCGACAGCCAGAACCACGCACTGAATCCGGTCGCCTTTGCGGACGATTTCGGAAGGGTGCTGGATCTTGCGGGTCCAGTGGAAGTCGGTGTTGTGCAAC
>JBDQJC010000077.1:0-12304 GCA_040264055.1 Planctomycetota bacterium | reverse complement strand
GGGCGCAGCAGGCGAACTTCTTCGTCCACAGACGAAATCAACGTGCCGCCGGCCATCGCGATTGCATCCAGAGTCGTGGATCCACGACGCAAGGGATAAATGCCTGGGTTAGCGACCTCGCCTAGCACATAGAACAGCGCTTGCGACTCTTCCGGAATGTGGATGATGTCGCCAGGAATCAAGTCAACATTCAAGCTCATGTCGCCTTCACGCATGAGCTGATTGAGGTCGACCCAAAGGACCGCATCTTGTCCGCGCATGATTGCGCAGCGCTCCGGGAGTACATCTTTTGCGTTCGCAAGCAGGCCGCGCGCCTGGCCGAGCACGCGCAACAAAGTCGGTGGCGAGTCAAAACTGTACTCGCCTGGGGCTGTCACACTGCCCAAGACGACAATTTGATAGGCCCGGTATTCTTCAATCCGCAAAGTAATGGAGACCTGCGGATACGAAGGGTGAAACGCGTCGCGGACTCGGGTGAGTGCCGCGCTTCGCGAGAGCCCGCCAATCAAAACATCGCCGACGACCGGCAAGGTAATCAGGCCATCCGGGCCAACCCGCTGCGTCGACGAGAGCTCCGGGCGCTCGAACACAGAAATTGTCACCTCATCGCCAGGTGTGAGGATGTAGCCATTCTGCAATTGACGCGAACCTGCTGCCTCGAAAGCTTCAAGAGCAGCCGCGACCTCGGCAGGGCTGGCGTATTCCTGCACCTTGTCGTGTTCCAGCATCGAGCCTGGGGTCGGTAATTGGGGTACCGGAGAAGAACAGGCTGCTAGCTGGAGAACCAGCAGAGAGAGGGAAAAGCGGCGGAACATGAGAAGCTTCATCGGCAAAAAACGCCTATTCTACGAAGGCTCAGTAGCCTTGAGTCAGAGCGGTTTTCGGGTTATCCAGCGGAGGAGCCCAAGAAATCGTAGAATCCAAAATGAGAATTCGTAACGAAACTTGTCTCTACCGTGCACTTCTATCGCGAGTTGACGCTGTCAAGTGCCGAAAGAGTGCGTGAGTATACACTGAACAATACCTTCTGACTTGCCCACGATGACCGCTGACTCGCCCCTGCATCCCTCTTCTGCGATTGCCGTCGTCGGGATGGCATGTCATTTCCCAGGCTCACGAAACCCGAGCGAGTTTTGGAATCAGCTTCGGGATGGCCAAGGGGCAAGCGCAATCCTGGATGAAGAGCAACTGACCCAAGCTGGGGTCTCCGCGGAGAAGCTGCGCGATCCACGCTATGTGCGCACCTCACTGCTTCTCCAGGACTTGAAGGCCTTCGACGCGAGCTTCTTCGGGATGTCCCCGAAGGACGCCGCGATCATGGATCCGCAGCATCGCCATTTCCTGGAATGTTCCTGGGAAGCGCTCGAAGACGCCGGCCATGACCCGGCCCGCAGCGAAGGGCCGATTGGAGTGTTTGGAGGATGTGGCATGAACAGCTACTACTTCCAGAATCTGCTCCGCAATCCGAGCATCTATGAAGAGGCGGGCCCCTTCTTGTTGCGTCATACCGGCAACGACAAGGACTTCCTAACCACCTTCGTCTCGTACAAACTGGGGCTTGAAGGGCCCAGCGTCGGCGTTCAGACGGCCTGCTCGACCTCGCTGGTCGCGGTCCATCTCGCGGCACAAAGCCTACTCGCCGGAGAATGTGACACGGCGCTTGCCGGTGGATCGACCATCGAGGTCCCCCACGGACAGGGATACCTGTATCGCGAAAATGAGATCCTCGCCAAGGACGGAATCTGCCGCCCCTTCGACGCGGATGCGAGTGGCACGATCTTTGGAAGCGGTGCCGGAGTCGTTGTGCTTCGTCGCCTTGAAGATGCCTTGGAGTCTGGTGATTCGATTCGCGCGGTCATCCTTGGTTCGGCGATCAACAATGACGGAGCTCGCAAAGTGGGATGGCTGGCGCCAAGTGTGCAAGGCCAAGCCGATGCTGCGATCGAAGCATTGGCAGTCGCCGGAGTCGATCCATCGACGGTCGCCTTCTTAGAGGCCCACGGAACCGGGACGGCCATGGGCGATCCGATCGAGATCGAAGCCCTCAACCTCGCCTACCGAAGTGAGCAACCGCGCTCGGCGCCTTGCATGCTTGGTGCGGTCAAGTCGAATATCGGCCACCTCGATACGGCGGCGGGAGTTGCCGGATTGATCAAGGTCGTGAGCGCACTACAAGAACGAAGTCTTCCGCCGAATATTCATTTCCAGTCCAGCAACCCCGAGATTGACTTTGGCAAGAGTCCGTTTGGAATCGAAGCCGGGCTCGTCGAGTTTGCAGCAAGCGAGCATCCGCTGCGAGCCGCCGTCAATTCACTGGGCGTCGGCGGCACCAACGCGCATGTTGTGCTCGAGCGCGCGCCGGCGCAGCAATCGGATCCCGCACCGCGCACCCTGCAAGTCTTGCCGCTTTCCGCGCGCAGCCCAGCAGCACTCAAAGCGGCTTGTGAGCGTTTAGCGCACGGGCTGGACGAGAGTCACTCGCTCGCGGATATCGCTTTCACTCTTCAAGAAGGCCGACGTGCGTTTCCCTATCGCACTCGAGTCGTTGCGCCAAACCACGCGAGTGCGCAACAAGCATTGATGGCCGAAGCCGCGCGCCTGGATACGAATGCGAAGCAACGGCCAGCAGACGAGAGTGCAGGCTTCACGTTTCTGTTCCCTGGTGGCGGCTCCCAGTACCCCGGCATGGCGGCAGACCTCATCGAAACCGAGCCGGTTTTCCGTGCAACGATCGAAGAAGGTTGCCGCATTCTGCGCGAGGAACACCAACTTGAGCTGGGTGCCGTGTTCGGCACGGATCCAGACCAGGTGGCCTCTGAACTCGAGCGACCTTCCGTCCAACTTCCAGCGGTCTTTCTCGTCGAGATTGCGCTTGCTCGCCTTTGGGAATCTTGGGGTGTTTCCCCGCAGGCATTGCTTGGCCACAGCTTGGGGGAGAACGCAGCAGCCTGTGTCGCGGGAGTTTTCCGCTTCGACGAAGCACTTGGGCTAGTTGCTTTGCGAGGCCAACTGTTTGAACAGCTCCCTGCGGGTGGCATGTTGTCCGTCGCGGCAACCACCGCCGAACTCGAAGACTACCTGCACGGCGGATTGGTTATCGGCGCGCACAACGCGCCAGACCAGACCATGCTGTCGGGCTCGATTGAAGAGATCACCGCTTTGGCTGACCAGCTGGAGAAGGCTGGCTTCGAGTTCCAACGCGTGAAGATCGATTGCGCGGCGCACTCCCCCGCACTCGACCCGGTCTTGCCCGCGTTTCGCGCGAGGCTGGAATCGATGCAACTTGCTGCGCCGAAGATTCCGATCGTTTCCAATCTAACAGGAACCTGGTTGACCGCGGAACAAGCGCAAGATCCCGAGTATTGGGTGCGGCACTTGCGCGAGACGGTGCGTTTTTCTGAAGGGGTTGCGACCCTCGAAGAATCTGCTCCGAGCGTCTTCTTGGAAATGGGTCCAGGCCGCACGCTTGGTTCCCTGGCGCGGATTCACCCGGAGTTCTCGCGTGACAGCGTGGTCCTTCCCTCGCTTCGTCATCGTGATGAAAAGGTCCACGATCAGGAGTTGATGCTTCAATCTCTTGGCAGCCTATGGGCCGCTGGGATCGCGATCGATTGGGCGCGACTCCGCGGGCCCGGGAAGCGTTTGCGCGTGCCTCTCCCGACTTACCCCTTTGAGCGACGCGATTATTGGGTCGAGCCCGAGGTCGAGCTCCAGGGAGTTGATGCGAAGAATGCGAACGAGATCCGCCCGCTGGCGGATCAAAGCTCCTGGTTCGGTGTTCCAACCTGGATTGAACGCGCGCCTTCAACGCGCCGGCTTCCTGAGACCGCGGAACGTTGGTTAGTCTTCCTCGATCGGCACGGCCGCGGAGAGGAATTGGTCAAACGACTCCGCGAGGAAGACAACGAGGTCATTTGCGTGCGAGAGGGCGATGCTTTCTATCGCTTCGGCGCCCAAGATTTCGCCGTCGCACCCGAGGGTGGGCGGAGCGGATACGAAGCTCTTTTTGCCGAGCTTGCTTCCGCGGAGAAGCTTCCGAATCGCATCGTGCACCTGTGGTCTTTGACCAAGGATCTAGACCCTCGCCCGGGCTCGAGTCTGTTCCATCACCACCAAGAGCGTGGTTTCTTCAGTCTCTTGTTTCTAGCTCAGGCCATCGGCGAACATGAGTTCCCTGACGGGCTTCAACTTGACGTCTTCGCCAACCAGATGCAGTCGGTCCGATCCGACGATCAGTTGTGCCCCGAGAAGGCCACTTTGCTTGGGCCTGCGCTTGTGATCCCGCGTGAGTATGCAGGGGTCACTTGCCGCACAATCGACATCTCGCTCGAGGACAACTTCGCCGACTGTTTTGACGAGTTACTCAAACGAGAATCGGTCGCCCAGCTCGCCTGGCGAGATGGAAGGCGATTTGAACTGGACCGCTCCGCCTGGCGCCCTGCCGAGCTCAAGACGCCGCGCGAAACGAGCAAGTGCCGGTTAGGTGCCGAGAGCGTCACTCTGGTGACCGGTGGCCTCGGTGACCTGGGGCTCACAACTGCCGCGTCGCTGGCGCGCGAGACAAAGACGCGTCTTGTGCTGCTGGGACGCAGTAGTCTCCCGCCTCGCGAGTCTTGGTCGAAATGGCTCTCGGAGCATTCCGCTGACGATCCGACCAGTAGCAAGCTGCAGAGGATTCTTGACATTGAATCCAGTGGCACCGAGGTCATTACCCTCCAGGCCGACGTCGCCAACCCGGAACAAATGCGGGAAGTGCGAGCGGTACTCGATAGTCGCTACGGTCGGCTCGATGCCATTTTCCACGCTGCGGGCGTTTTGGAAGACGGCGTCATGCAGTTGCGATCTCCAGAGGCGATTGAACGCGTCTTCGGGCCGAAAGTCCAAGGCGCCCGCGTTCTCTTGCAGACTTTGGGTGATATGGAGCCGAGTACGGTTGTGCTTTATTCGTCGACCTCGGTTGCGCTCGGTTCCGCTGGACAGGCCGACTACGTCGCCGCGAACGCCTACTTAAATGCGCTTGCGCTCCACCATTCCGCCAACCGGAAGAATAAGACTCGCATCGTTGCGATCAATTGGGGAATCTGGAAGCAGGTCGGCATGGCTCAACAGCTTGCGAGCCATCTACACAACCGTGAGAATCTGAGCGGTGAGTATTTGAAACTCGAAGACACGATCTTCGATACAAAGATTCTGAGTGGGAATGCAACGAGTTTCCGCACCGTTTTGGAGTGTTCGACTTCTTGGTGGTTGGACGAGCACCGTTTGGTGAATGGTCGTGCCATTCTTCCGGGCACGGCCTTCGTCGAGTTAATTCGACGCGCCGCCGAGTTACAGACGGGTGCCTCCGAATCCGTTCTTGAGCATGTGCAGTTCCTTGCTGCCTGTCCGGTGAAGGATCAAGAGCGCCGCGAGTTGATCGTTCAGTTGAAGCCGGATGGAGATGTCTTGCGCGTCGAAGTCAAGAGCCGCATCGCTCCGGAAGGGGCTTGGGAACTTCATGCGCAGGCGCTGGTCCGCCGGGCTGCATCGGGCCTCGATTCGATCGGTACAGATTTCGAGGACTCCGAACTGAAGGCTGCAACGGAGTTCGTCGCACGACAGCAACCCGAATTTCTCCGCGTTGGACCGCGCTGGGATTGTTTGACCGGGATTCGGACGGACGGGCGTTTCCTCGAAGCGAGCTTGAGCGTGGCACCCGAGTTCCATTCTGAATTAGCCGAACAGAAGTTCCATCCCGCGGTGCTTGATGTTGCGACGGGCTGTGCCGTACAGATCCTCGCCGCCAAGCACGAGAAGATGGGCTTTTGGGTGCCTTTGGAGTACGGGGCGGTCGAGATCCGGGGGCCGTTGCATGCGGAAATGACCTGCCGCGTTCAGTTGTTGAGCAAAGCAAAGCAAAGCAAGACGGCCAGTTTCGATATCGCGCTTGGCCATGGCTCCGGACCTCCGGCGGTCATCATTCGAGGGCTGCGTCTTCGCTCGCTGGACGGGATCGAATCGCTTTGCCGTCATTCCGATTCGGAGGCGGTGTTACCGAGCGAATTCACGTCATCGGAGCGCGCTTTCCTTTCGACTCTTGCAGGCGGCATCGATCCAGAATCCGGAATGCAGTGCTTGCAGAGAGTTCTGCGGGATTCCTCGCCTCCTGTGATCTACGTGAGTTCCATGAACCTGGCGCAGCTGCAGCGACTGCAACTGGGGGCACATGAAAGCGCGAGCAAGGCCCGCGAAGTGCGCTACGAACGCCCCGCTCTTTCCCGAGAGTTTGCCGCAGCGACGAATCCCTTTGAAAAGCAGTTGGTTGCCTGGTGGGAAGACTTGCTGGATGTGGACGGGATTGGCATTCACGATAACTTCTTCGAGCTCGGCGGCCACTCGCTGGTTGCGGTGCGCCTTTTTGGACGCGTGAAGGCGGAGTACGGTGTGGAGCATCCGCTCTCCGTCCTGTTCGAAACACCCACCATCGCTGCGCACGCAAAACTCCTCAGTGAGGAACTTGGCGAGGCACCAAGTTCCGCAGGAGAGCGATCTGCAGCCGCTGACCGGAGCCGTCGGCAGTTTGAGTTTTTGGTGCCTATGAACGAGGTCCGTGATGCCACGGCACCTCCTTTCTTCCTGGTCGCAGGCATGTTTGGAAACGTGCTGAACCTGCGACACCTTGCGATGCACCTCGGAGAGGATCGACCGGTCTATACGATCCAAGCGCGCGGACTGCGTGCCGACGAAGAGCCCCACAGGCGCTTCGAAGACATGGCTCGGGATTACATCGCCGAGATTCGCAAGGTCCAACCTCATGGCCCTTACCTGTTGGGCGGATTTTCCGGTGGCGGAATTACGGCCTTCGAAATGGCCCGTCAGTTGCGCGCCGCTGGGGAAGAAACGGCGAGTTTGGTCTTAATCGACACCCCGGTGCCGACTCCTCACCTTGCAAGAATCGTCGATCGCATTCGGATCTCCGGCCAACGCATTTCCGAAGAGGGCGTGCTTTATCTCGGCAAATGGCTTCGCAAGCGCGTGCAATGGGAATGGTCAAAACGGCAGCAGTCGAACCCAGACCCCCACGCTGGTGCTCCTGCGGAATTCCGTTCCGAATCGGTGAAAGACGGCTTCCTTGAAGCTCTGAGTCACTACGAACTCGAACCTTACTCGGGGTTGATAACACTGTTCCGACCCAAGCTCTCGACTCGATTCAAGATCTCGCGAGATCGATACACGAATGAGTTCCGCGAGATCCAAGATGTGTGCAATCACTGGCTACCCTATGCACAGGGCGGCATCGACACTTTTGAGGTCGACGGTGACCATGACAGCATGGTGCTTGAACCGCATGTGCGGGTGCTTGGGGTCCGGATGCGGCAATGCCTCGAGGAAGCAATGAGAGAATGGCACAAGTTGCAGACTTCGAGCGTCAGTTAACCGAGCCAATCCGTGCCTGGTTGGGCAGTCAGTGCCTCGTGCTCGCTGCTGCCGTGGATCCTGCAAACGAAGGACTTCTGCAGCCGGAGGAACGGCGTTGTATCGCAACAGCAGTGGCAAGCCGTCGCGCTGAGTTTGCCACAGGAAGAGTGCTCGCGCGCCGGGCACTGAGTCAGCTGGGCCATCCATCGGACGCGCTCCTCATGTTGAAGGACCGCGCCCCTGACTGGCCCACCACCTGCGAAGCTTCAATCAGTCATGCGGGAGGCATCTGTCTGGTCGCCGCGCGACCACGATCGGGGCACGGTATTGGCGTGGATCTCGAAGTCCTGACCCGACTTGACGAGCCCTCTCGATCGCTGGTCTTGACGGATCACGAACAAGCAAGCTTCGCTGCAATTGATGGCGGCTGGGGTGCAAACGGCGCTCATCTCGCAGCTCTCCAAGCATTCAGCATAAAAGAATCTCTCTTCAAAGCGATGCGTGGAGTCGGCAACCATCGCTTGGACTTTCAAGCCATCGAGTTGTTCCCTCAGCCGAATGGAACTTGGGCAGCGCATCCGCGGGAAGATTTCCAGCGTCGACTCCCGGAAGGAGTCCATATCTCGGTTTGGAGCGCCCAAGTTGCAGGCTTTGTCGTGAGCGCTGCGGCCTTGTCTTAATGCGGTTCGTTCGGACCGCGTCGTAGCCTTGTTGCGCGTCGCCGCGCCGCTCCGCGTAGGGCTGCGCGCGAGGCAGCGCGCGGTGCCTCGCGCGCATCGGCAGATTGATGCAGATGATCGGCGAACTCGCGTACGGTTGGGAAACGAAAGACATCGACCAGGCTGACCTGATCGCTGACTCGCTTCTTTAGTTCGATCTGAAGTCGCACAGCGAGTAAGGAATGACCACCGAGGTCGAAGAAATTCTGGTCGAGACCAACTTTCTTGACGCCCAAGACTTCTGCCCAAATCTCTGCGATCTGCGTTGCCACTTGATCGTTGCTCGGGTCCGCCGGGATGATCTCAGGTTCTTGCGCGAGCGGCGCTGCAGAATGCGCAAGCAATGCCTTGCGATCGAGCTTGCCATTCGGAGTGAGTGGCAAGGACTCCATTGCCACGAAATGCTGCGGAAGCATGTACTCCGGCAAACTGTTTCGAAGACTGGCGCGAATCGCTTGAGAAGTCGGTGCAGGTTGCGAGGATGCTGTGTAGTACGCAGCAAGGCGGCGGTCACCGGGTTGATCCTCGCGCACAATTGCCGCGGCTTGAGCAATCCCCTCGGTCTCGCAAAGAGCGTGCTCGATCTCGCCCAACTCAATCCGGTAGCCGCGCAGTTTGACCTGCGAATCGGCTCGACCTAGGAAATCGAGCATGCCATCCGGCGCCCAACTGCCGAGATCCCCCGTTCGATACATGCGCGCGCCAGGCTTGCCAGAGAAGGGGTCGTCTTGGAAGCGTTCGGCCGTGAGTCGTGGCCGATTGTGGTATCCACGTGCGACTCCGTCGCCGGCAATCCAAATTTCGCCAGCGACTCCTGTTGGACAGGCTTCCCCGTTCTCATCCAATACATAGATTTGTGTATTCAGAATCGGCCGTCCAATCGAAACGCGCTGCTCGGTACCTTGCAGCAGACAACTCGCCGACCAAATCGTCGTCTCGGTCGGGCCATAGAGATTGATCACACGGCCGGAGACCGATTCTTCGAGCGTACGCGCAAGCGATGCCGGAAGAGCTTCACCACCAACAAGCAACAGCTCAAGCTGCGCCATGGAGCGTTTGGTCGCTGGATCGAGCACCATCATCTGGGCCATGGATGGCGTGCATTGCATCGACCGTACCCCACCATCGCGCAGCTGCGCCAAGATGCTGCCGTCATGGCGTTGCTGCCGCGGCAGATTTGCCCGGGAGAGCACTTCGGCAAGTCGCGGCAGACTCTCAAGCATCACCTGGGGATCCACTCCGTAGTCGACAAGACATCCAATTTCATCGACGTCAATCGCGGCGACTTTGTGTGCCATCGCGACACAGGTTTCGATACTTCCAAATAGCCCACTCGAGCCAAAGTAACGTTCAAACGCAAATTCGAGCAATGCCTCTTGTTCAGATTCGGCAAGGTCTGCCAACTGGAAACTTCCGTCGCCAAGATCCAAATCTTGTTTGGTCGCAGGCCAAGCCCAGGCTGCTTTCTCCACCAGTGAAATCGCTGTGGTCAAGTATCCCTTCATGGGGCCACGTGCGACGGAGCGCGCATGTTCATCGTCGCGTCCCACAAAGGTATGCAGCATCAGGCTGACGGTGCCTCGACCGGAGTGCCCTGCTTCCTCCCAAGCATTGCGATAGAGCGAGATCTTGTCGGACAGCTCTTGGAGGTCTTGACCGAGCAAGTGCGTCAAGAGATGGCAGCCCATCCGGCCGGCTTGGGCAAAAGTCTCCGGCGAAGTTGCCGCGGTGAGCCAGATCGGCAGCGATTCCTGGACTGGCCGCGGTTGCGTTGCAATCTCGACCATTTCACCGATTCCATTCTCGAGCGCAACGGAATCTCCGCGCCACAGCGACCGCAGTTGCTCCACCAACTCGAAGGTGCGCGCTTTTCGGTTGGCGTAATGATCCGGGAGAATGACAAAGTCATTTGGCGCCCACCCCGAGGCCATCGCGATGCCCACGCGGCCCTGCGTGAGCTGGTCGATCACGGCGAGGTCCTCAGCGAGCCGAACCGGCGAATGCAAGGGGGCAACGGTGCTGCCCGATCGAATCTGGATTCGGTCGGTTATTGTGGCAAGCGCAGCGCTAGTGATTTGCGGATTGGGGAACAGACCGCCGAAATCGTGGAAATGGCGTTCTGGGGTCCACACGGAGCTGAAACCATTTGCATCGGCAAACCGAGCGGCTTGTATCAAGAAGTCGTACGGAGTTGTGCCTGCGGGACGCGGCGCATTACCCGAAGCCCCCCAGAAAAACAGCCCGAATTGAAGCTCGCGACTCGGCGCGCTGACAGATTCCGAAGTCCAAGATTCTTCGCCGAGATACAGGACAACCTCGACACCGCGCACCAAAGTCCAAAGCAACTCCAAGACCGAGATGTCGAAATTCAAACTGCTGACGGCAAGAAATGGACCGGTCGGCAGTCCAATCGCTTTGTCCATGCCATGAAAGAAGTTCACGACATTGCGATGCTCCACTTCTACCCCTTTGGGGCGTCCCGTCGATCCCGAGGTGTAAAGGACATAGGCGAGTGAGTGAGGGTGCGGAATGGAATCTGTACACGACGGCAACTCCGCAAGGTCGCGAGAAGCGCTTTCGTCCTCGCTGCCATGACCTACCAGGACGCGCGGCAATTCAGGGCAGGGTGCGAGATGAGCTTGCTCGGCACGAGTCACCAATGCGGCTAAGCCCGCATCGCGTGCGATGAATTCAATCCGCGACGCGGGGAACTCCGGGTCCAGGGGTACGTAGGCAGCCCCGAGGCGCAGGCTAGCCAGCACGGCAACCATCATTTCCGTTGAGCGCTCGAGAAAGATCCCAATCCGAGAACCGGGCCGCACATCTTCCGCCGCGAGACGCGCTGCGAATGTCTCCACCCTCTCGTTGAGTTGAGCAAAACTCAAACTCTCAAAACGACAGCGGAGCGCGGGAGCGTTCGGAGTCGCTTCAACCTGTTTGATCCAAGCGGAATAAATCGTTTCGTCTTCTGAAAGCTCACCTTCGGTGGCGTTCCAAAGCTGCTGATCTTGGTGAAGGAATCGTTTGGTCGGCACGAAGCGATGAATCTGCGCTTGTGTTCCATCGGGGCGCACCGCAAAAGCTACCTGGCAGCCCATGGGCAAATCGACTTTGGCGGGTTCGTCACAAACGATGCACAGCAACGCAAACGATCGATCCCCTTGCACACTGCGTGGCATCCGCAGCCACTGTTGCGGGAACCTCGCGTCGAGGTCGCGCGCGAGCGGGCCACGCGCCACACACTGTTCGATCCGATCTCGAATGCCCGAGCCGCTGCAGGAAGATGGCAAAACCAGCGGAAGAATCGGTTCTTGGAGCTCGCTGAGCTGGACAGGTCTCGAGGCCTCGATCTTGAGTCCTGCAACAAGACTCTGCCCTGTGCAGCCTTGCAGGGCTTCCGCAAGAAAGTCTGCGCAAGCCAGCTGCCAGCTTGCCGCCACAGGCGGAGTCGCCTTGCGTTGCCTGAAAGCGGGCAAAGGCGCAAGTTCATCGGGCAAGCTTCGGAACCAGCTCAACCAATCCGTTTCCGCTCGCAGCAGCTGTTTCACGGCTTCGGTCCGAGCCAGCTGTTGGTCAGCATCCGCGCAAGGAAGTCGATCACCAATTGCCAATCCCGAAGCGGATAACCACTCATCCGGGGGCAAGGAACCCCCACTCGGGTCTTTCCACCCGCGGATCCAAAGTGAGCCGTCCAAGCAGGCGATGCGCACGCCAGAAGGGTCGGCGATCAGAATCTGCCCGGAAACCGCGGATGCCACGGCCGGGCCAGCCTCCGCCCTTTCCACGATCCACCAGCGATCGCCTGTGGCGACCTTTGCGCTCAGAAAGGGGTTCGGTTGTTTGCCATAGTCGCAGGCGCAGCAAAGACGCGCCAACTCGGTTGCGGAGCGATTCCAATCGAGGAAACCGCCGCCCTGCGGTCGGTCGAAACGACGAAACTCGGTGCGTCCGGTGAAATCCTGGGGTTGCCCCGCAGGTAGCTCCTTCTCAAGGAGTTGCAGCAGACGAGAGAAGCTGCGGGCTCCTGCCTCGAAGCAGCGCACATCGAGGCTCCAGATTGCTTCGCCTTCTGAGATCGGGACCGCCTCCTCCGCGAATATGGCGCCCGAATCGAAACCGGGTGCTTCCGGAAAAGGTGGACACATATCGTGCCAGCACACCGCAAACTTCCGCTCACCCTCCAGGAT
>JBDQJC010000076.1:0-12400 GCA_040264055.1 Planctomycetota bacterium | reverse complement strand
GCCCTCCGCTTCGCTCCGGTCTTCCCCACGGCACTCACTGAGTGCTTGCGACTAACACAGAACTTGGTACAAAGACTGGGGGCTGGTCACCGGACGCTTTCGGGTCGTCTTTGAGCAAACTCTGGTGGAGGCGCGGCCATGAACCTTCATCGCCGTTCTACCGGAAGTCGGTACCTCGGCTCTGCAAGCGCAGGCCGCACCAAATCGGGTCACACCCTGGTCGAACTGGTTGTCGTGACGACCCTGATGGCGCTTCTTACTGCGATGATCGCGCAGGCGTGGCGGCCGATCGGCCACGCCACGGCGAACCTCCGCGAAGAAGCGATCGGCTTGACCGAGCTGCGCGTCGGTCTGGCTTACCTGCGGGAAGACCTCGGTGCAGCCAAGCGTTTGTCCGAGACGGACCGCGATGTCCTGCACATCGAACGGGAACCGCACTGCTTGAACCGCTACGGGTTAGGGGAGCCACGCACGGATCTCGGGGTGAACTACTCGTACTCCGAAGGAACTCTGCTGCGTGAAGATCGTTACACCGGCGAGAGTTTCGCGGTGGCGCGTGGGCTCAGTGGTTTTACTGTCGAAACCCGTGCGAACGGCGGAGCACGAGTTGTGCTTAGCGCGAAGGCCGGCGCCGAGGAGAAGAGTCTTGAGGTGATCTGGACACGATGAAACTTCGCTCCCGTCGCCTTCGTCCTAACCGTCAGTCCGGGCACGCACTCTTGCTTGCTGCGCTGATGGGAATCATGGGCTTTGGCCTGTGGGCGACCGCCTATCGGTCGACGCAAGACGCGACGGGGCTGGCCGCGTCGGAGGCCGGGCGGACTTTGCGCCTCGAGGTCTTGACCGAGGCGATGGCCCGTGCCGCTCACTTGCTGGAATCCGGTATGCCGCCGTACTCGAGTTACTCCTGCGTCTCGCGCCACCGCACCGACGCGGGGGAATGGCAGGCGGTCGTCTTGCAGTTTGAACGGCAAGGGCGCAGCGATCGATGGGCTGTTGAATCGCGGCTCGCGACTGACGAGGAACTGCGCAAGCTTCCATCAGCACCGAGCATGTTCCGCAGTGAAAAACGAAACGAGCGAGCGGACCAGGGTCGCGCTCGCTCGTCAAGAGCCGGCCGCATTTCGCCGGCCGGAAGCGGTAGGCCTTAAGGTTTCATTTTGTAGTCGACTTTGACGTAGCCGTCGACACCGAGAAAGCCGGTTCGCGCCGAGGGGCTCAAGTCAGTTGCGATGCGCACTTCGTAGTAGCGCGTTCCGGTTTCAAGTTGCAGCGTGACGCCGCGCGCGTCGCTCAGCTGAAGATCGCGCACCTTGCCGGACACGCCATTCGGCCGCACCATGTAGACATAGGTTTCGGTTCCGGCTTGGCGTGGGTTGCTAAACCGAGCAAACACGCTGCTATGCGCAACCGCATCCCAATCCTTGATCTCGCGCCGGTTGTCGCCTTTGGCATCCTCGTAACTGATCAACTCTCGACCGGTCTCGATGCGCACACCCTTGGGGTGGAAGATCTCAACTTGGCTGCCAGGAGCGCCGCCGCCCTTCAAAGTGGCGACATTGCCTTGAGCGACCCAGTTCGCCTCGTGTTCTGGGCTCGACAGCGCGCGGAAGTAATTATTGGCGCCGACCTGGCCACGCGTTTCGACGCGGTCGACGACTAAGAGCACATCCTCGGGCAAGAGCAGCATGCTGCGATAGACGCGCTCGAGACCGAGTGGGCCCATGCCGCCCCCACGCTTCTTGATTTGCTTGGGGTACGCATCGGCAATCTCGCCGCTCACGAACACGGCATCGCCGGACTTCACCGCGGCGACGACATCGGCGTTCGGACGTAGCTTAACCAACTGCTTGATCGGGCCCATCCACTGACCCCATTCGCCGGACTGACCAATCTCATCGAGGCGGCCGATCTGCGCGATCTTTTTCGGATCCCAAAGGCGCGAAACCGCGGCTTCGGGGATGGGGGGCGCCATCGGGAAGGAGGGCGTGAAGGTGTAGGTGTTATTCAGAGCCGTGCGCTTGGGCTTGGGATAGAGCGCACCGGCGATGAAGTCCTGGCCACCGGGGTAGAAGCTAAAGCTGCCCGCGTCGGGGTGACTGTGCGACACGTTCGTCGATGCCAAACGCTTGTCCCCGGCGAGGATTAAGCCCCAGGCGGCTTCGCCGGCAGGGTCGCCTGCTTTGAAGCTGAAGAAGGTGTCATCGCGCGTCCAGCCACGCCGGAAAGTCACCACTCCCCAATCTTCGAAGTAGTGGAAGCCAGGCGAAGTACCGCGATTGATCGGCTTCGGTTCAATGTTGGGGTCATGCCACATGAACTCGAAGAGCAGCGTGCTGCCTTCCGGCTTGCCGTAAGGCTGGCGCTTGCCCAAGGCTTCTTCGATGCGCTGCGCGACCCAAGTTGGCCGCCCGTCGTGGGTGACACGATCCAAGAAGTACAGCAGGTGGCGCGGGCCATGGCCATAGGAGCCATGGCTATCGGCGATGCCAACGGTGCGCTGGAAACCGGGCAAGGAGCCGTGCAGCAAGAAGTTGAAATGCTGCGTCAACCAAGGGTTATCGAAGTGATCGGCCAAGTCGTGTTGGCGCAGCAACTCAAGGGTCGCAAACAAAGCGTGCGAACCATAGGTGCCATACATGATGCCTTCGTTGGTCGATCCATCCTTGATCAAGGCGCGGATCTCCATGACGCGCGCCGTGTTGGAGACACATTGCTTGATCCAGTCCTTGGCTTGCGGGAACTGATCTTCGACCGCAAGCGCCGCGTTCAACAGCGCGTTGTGGTTGATGTAGTTGTGGTTGTTGGTGTAACTGGTCGTCCAGAACTCAGGCTTGCGACTCTGCGTCTCTTCGTAAAACAGCTCGGCCTGCGCCTTAATGCGCTCGGCGAACTTCTCACGCTCGGCGCGATTGATTTCGCCATGCAACAGGTCGTAGGCAACCGAGAAACCAAACAAGATGTGCGCGCCGTCCAATCCGACCGCGTACTCCGCCGAGGGGCCCCAGTTGCGCCAGTTCGAAATGCGCCGCATCGCCTCGATCGTCCAGGTCGCGTAGGCGTCTTTCTTTTTCTTGTCGGTCGACAACGCGTAGGCGGCAGCGACTCCCATCAACTGGTCGCCTTGCTTGCGCCAGGTGCCATTGCCTTTGGGCAACTCGGCAAGGTCGGTTGGAGGCAAGCTGCGACGGTTGAAGGCCATTTTGTCGCCAAAGGCAAAGATTCGGTCAGCGATGCTGCGGCTTCCGGAGCTGGCTTTGCTTTGCAGCTTGGCAAGCTCGGCACTCGAGAAGTACAAGCGCGGATGCTGTCCGGCCGGTGCGGCCTTTGCGCCCGAAGAAGCCACCGTTGCGCGGGTTTGCGGCTCGGGCTTGAACTCGAAATCGATGCGCGGTGGCTCGGCGATCAAAGCGACCGCTTCACCCGGAGCGTCGGTCTCGACAAATCCGCCATCGTTGGAGCCACGGTTCGAAGAGGACTCGCCCTCCCCACCGGGATTCGGTTCGTTGGTCTTGGGACGATCGGGGTTGCGCGGCTTGCGCAGATCGGGCCACTTGGTTGCGGTACAGGCCGCACTCGACAGGACAGTGACGAGCAGGATGCCAACGATGAAACGGGAATAAGCCAGACGCAGCATGCCCCACAGAGTACCAGTCTCTGTGGGGCATGGGGTCGCCGGGTTTCCCCGTGCGAGGCGGCTACTTGGTCGCCAGTTTGCCTTTTCCGGCGCGCTTTTCGCTTTTTTCGCGGCGCACCGATTCGCGCGCTCGGTGGATGGCATCGGTCGAAGCGCGCTTTAAGTCACGCGCCAATCCGACCTTGCTGAGAACCCAAATCGACCACTTGCTTGGGTCGAAGTGGTACCAGCGAATGCCGTTGCGGTAGTCCGACTGGAAGCGGTGGTGGAAGTTGTGGTAGCCCTCGCCGAAGGTCAGCAGCGCGGTCAGGATCGAATCGCGCGCGGTGTTCTTCAGGCTGTAAGGCCGCGTGCCAATCATGTGCGCGACCGAGTTGATCGAGAAGGTCGCGTGCCACTGGAAGACCAGACGCAAGCAGCCAACGA
The DNA here is from genome assembly GCA_040264055.1 of Planctomycetota bacterium. GTDB lineage: Bacteria > Planctomycetota > UBA1135 > UBA1135 > UBA1135. The sequence continues at coordinate 8,337 of JBDQJC010000076.1, read as the reverse complement.
CCAGCAGGCCGCCCACGAAGTCACCCCAGAAGCTGGTGATCAGCGCTGGCACCAAGAAGGCGCTCAGGACCACGAACAAGAAGTAGAAGCGGTGCTGGAAGCGCAACAGCGGGTTGCGCTCGAGGTCCGCGACATTTTCCATGCTGCCTTCGACCGGCTGGTCGTAGACGATCCAGCCAATGTGTGCCCACCAGAAGCCCTTCTTAATGTTGTAAGGGTCGCTTTCGGTGTCGACTTTGGCGTGGTGCACACGGTGGTCGGAAGACCACTTCAGGCAAGAGTTCTGAACGGCGGCAGCGCCGAAGAATGCGAGCACGGCTTGGACCGGTTTGGCCGCCGTGTACGCGCGGTGCGAGAAGCACCGGTGGTATCCCATCGTGATGCCCATGCCGGACATCAAGAACCAACCAATGGCGAGGCCGAGAGTGGCCCACGAGAAGTTGGACACCATCCAAAGCACGCCGCCGACTGCACCGATGTGCATGCCGACGATGAACAGGAGGTTCAGCCAGTGGATCTTGGGTTTGTTCATAAGTCCTTCCGATGCAGCTTGCCCTGCTCCACGAGGGGAGGGCGCGCGACGGATTTGCCAGCAGCTTAACCTAGAATCCCCTGGGCCGCACCCCCGCGGCTGCTGACTCATTCCGAAAACGCCTAGCTTGATTTCGATGGATGCTCTCATCGCCTGGATCAACCCGCGCTGCTCCAAGAGCCGTGGATTGTTGCAACTCCTTGAAGATCGCGGCCAGCAGGCCCTCCAGCGTGAGTACCTGAGCGATCCACCAAGCGTGGCCGAGCTCGAACGTGCGCTCGTGCTGCTCGGAGAATCAGACCCGCGAGTCTTAATTCGCAAGAAGGAATCGTTGTATAGCGAACTATCCCTGGATCAAGCGGGCCGGGACAAGTTGCTGCAGGCTCTCGCGGAGCATCCTGAGCTACTTGAGCGACCGATCTTGTTCACCAGCGAACGAGCCGTGATTGCGCGGCCGCCTGAGCGGGCCCTCGAGCTGCTTGCGAGCGGCGGCTAGTGCACGATTTGGTTGCCGTCTTTGTCCATGTATCCCATTTCGATCAACATGGCCATCTTGTCGGCGCGGTTCTTGAGGTCGCTGATCCGGCCTTCTCGCGGAGGCGGTGCCGCGCCGTAAACTTCGAGAGCGCTTTCCAACCAAGCCGTGAAATCCGCGTTTTCGCTGATCGGATCGAGCTGGGCAGGATCGGTTGAGAGTTGGAACCCCTGGCCCTTCAGCTCGTCCGCCGATTTGGGCAACCCGACTTCGGGATACCAGGCAATCCAGCTCCAGTCATCTTGTTGGATCGCCAGAGCTTGGTTCTCGCGCATGAAGTGCAAGCGGCTGGCGGGCGCCTCGTTGTTCAGGAGATCGATGCCCCGCATGGCCTCGGGCACTTCGAGACCCGCCGCAGCGATCAAAGTGGGCGCGACGTCCGCGACGTGCGGGCTGTGGAGTTCGCGCTGGGGGATCCCCGGTCCGGCCATCACAAAGGGAACACGAATCAACTCTTCGTAGCCCGAATTGGTGTGGCCAAATAAGCCGTGTTCGCCCAGGTGCTCTCCGTGATCGGAGGTAATGCAGATGATGTAAGGGCGGCCCGACTTGTCCATGCGTTCGATGACCTGCTTGATGCAGACATCCATGAAATCGACCTCCTCTAGGTAACGGCCAGTCGACTTGATCGGGTCGCTGGGCTGCGCGCGCGTTTCAAAATAACCAATCGGTGCGCGATACGGCGCGTGCGGATCGATGTAGTGCAGGAAGAAGAAGAAGGGGTCGTCCTGCGCGTAAAGCACATCGAACCAGTTCATCGCACGAGCGGTCGTGCGTCCGCCTTCCGATTCTTCCGGTTTCAGCTGGGCCTTGCCAACGGTACGCGCAAACAGAACCCCATCGACCAAGCGGCGATAGATCGGACGAGGCAAAACCCGCCCGGCCAACGTCGAGTCCTCGGATGCTTTGCGCATCATCGAGACTTCGGACTTGCCCGCGATCAGCGAGTCATCGAAGTGCAAGAAGCCGCGTTCGAAGCCCAGCCCGTTGAGCATCAGGCCGTTGCTGACGACCGCCGTGGTGGCCCAACCGTTGTCGCGAAAGACCTCGGAGATGGTGTCGAGGTCATCCGGGAAGTCCTGGTAGTTCACGGTGACGCGGTGCTCCAGCGCGCCCAGGCCGGTCAACATGCCAGCGTGACCGGGAATGGTGCAGTTCGAGCTGGAGCGCGCATACGGTGCCCACATGCCTTGTTCGCGCAGGCTGGCGAAGGTCGGCGCTTCGACCGCGTTCGGACCATAGACCGCGTCGGCTCGCAAAGTGTCGACCGAAATCAAGATGACATCGGGGGTGCTTGCGCCTTCGGCGGTTTCTGCAATCGCCGCCAGAGTGCTGGGCATGGGCGCCGAGTCATAGCGGGTCATCCAGCGATGGTTGGGGCCCATCCAAACAGCGAGTAAGCCGCCGATCAAACCGATCACCAGCATGCCGCGGGTGATCGCGGGGTTCTTGGCGAGCCAGCGCGCCAGCCCACCGCTGAGCGCAATCATGACCACGCCAAGCGCGACCGCGATCAGGTTGATGCTTGAGGCTTCGCCAGAAATCAGGGCGATCAAGCTGCTCCAGAGCGGGACCGAAGCAACGCCGAGGCCGATTGTGATCGCCCGTGCACCGAGTTGCCTTGAATCTGCGTCGGGCTGCCGCTTGGCTGCAAAGCCGAACACATACAGCGCGGCAACCGGAAGACTCAGAAGTACGGCGCCAAACTGTGCCAGCACGACTTGCTCGGCGAGGAACAGCTGCGCGAGCGGGGGCAAGATCAGGGTGAAGATCAAGCCGCCCGTGAGCGCGCCGAGGCAGGCGAACAGCAGCACTTTCGGTGCGTGAGACATGGTCAAATCGAGTCGCGCGACGCCAAATCGACGCCGCGCGCTTCCTTCCTAGTCTATCGCGTGCTGAGTGCCTCAGTCTTAAGCAGGCCTCGCTCTAGCCGAGGTAGGCCTCGAGCATCCAGGCGGTCTTCTCGTCGGCATCAGCCATGCCTTCCAAGAGGTTGGCGGTCAACATGTCATTGCCATCTGCTGCGTCGGCCGAAGCCTGACGCAAGCTGGCAACCAGCGCGCGTTGGTCGGCAACCAGAGCTTCGACCATGGCGCTGGCCTCCGTGGTGCCGTTGTCTTCCTGCAGAGATGCGGCAGCGACGAGCTCGGACATGCGCCCCAGCGGGCGTCCGCCGAGGCCGACGATCCGCTCGGCGATCTCATCCACACTCAAGACTGCAGAGTTGTACATCTCTTCGAACTTCAAATGAAGTTGGAAGAACATCGGACCCTTGACGGTCCAGTGGAAGATGCGCAGCTTCTGGTAGAAGACGGAGTAGTCCGCGAGCAGGCCGTTGAGTTGTTGGGTTTTGGAATCACTCATGCGGGAATGGTCGGACCCGCGGGGGCATTCGTCCAACTTGTATTAGCTTTGGGCGCGATAGCTTCAGCTTATATGCCGCAGGGATACCACCTTTCTGCCCCCTCAACAGAAAGCGATCAACGATCATGCATTTGGCGCGTTAGCAGGCGGACTTTCCCGGTGCGTGCCAAGCCTGGCCCCCCCCGGCCTCTCCCACGCATCTCTCTCAAGATGAAAATTAGGACATTGCTCCCCCTCCTCGGCTTAGGCGCGCTCGCGCCGGCCATGCTCGCAGCCGCTCCGGCAGCACAAGGCGACCCGGTTCCGGCCGGCATGCTGCGCTACCCCGATGTCAGCTCGACGCACATCGTCTTCTCGTACGCCAACGATCTGTGGCTCGTCTCCCGCGAGGGCGGGGTCGCGATGCCACTCGCTAGCCCCGATGGCCAAGAGCGCTTCCCGCGCTTTAGCCCGGATGGCCAGTCGATCGCGTTCGTGGGCAACTACGAAGGCAACAACGACCTGTACACGATCTCGGTGCATGGCGGCGTCGCGAATCGCGTCACGCATCACCCGGGCACGGAAACCCTGAGTGACTGGATGGCGAACGGCGACCTGCTGTTCTACCGCAACGGTCACGCCGGCCTCGCGCGCCAAGCTTCGATCTTCACAGTCGATCAAGCGGGCGGGATGCCCGAAGCCTTGCCGGTTCCTTACGGAACCGTGTCTTCCGTTTCGGAAGACGGCAAGTGGTTGGCATACACTCCGCGCACCCGCGACTCCCGTACCTGGAAGCGCTACCGCGGTGGATTGGCAACCGACATCTGGCTCTTTAACCTCGAGGACAACTCGGCAGAGAAGATCACCGACTGGGAAGGTACTGACACCCAGCCGATGTGGTGGAACAACGCGCTCTACTACCTGTCGGATCAAGGCGAAGCGAATCGCCTGAACATCTGGAAGTACAGCCCGCGCGCTAAGAAGCACGAGCAAGTAACTTTCTTCAAGGACAACGACATTCGTTGGCCGGCAGTCGGTCCGGGTTACGCCAACCAAGGCGAGATTGTTTTCCAGCTCGGGTCCGACTTGATGCTGTTGAATTTGAAGTTCAACAAGTTGACGACGGTCGAAGTGGTGGTCCCGGGTGACCGTCCGTACCTGCGCCCGCGCACGGTCGACGCATCCGAATACATTGCCGGCTGGGACATTTCGCCTTCGGGTAAGCGCGCCGTCGTGGAAGCGCGCGGTGACATTTGGACCTTGCCCGCCGAGAACGGCGTGCCGCGTAACCTGACTGCCACTAGTGGCGTCGGCGAACGCTCGCCGTCGTGGAGCCCGGATGCTCGCTGGATCGCGTACTTCTCGGATGCAACCGGCGAGTACGAAATTTGCGTGAAGCAATCCGATGGCAAAGGTGAAGTGCGCCAACTCACGAATGGTGGTGGCGTCTTCAAACTCGGCCAAGGTTGGTCGCCGGATTCCGAACACTTGATGTGGTTGGATTGCGCCGGCAACTTGATGCTTACGACGGTGGAAACCAGCGAGACTAAGCAGGTCGACAGCAGCCCCTTCGGCTTCTGGATTGGTTCGATTCAATCCGCCAGCTTCTCGCACGACAGCTCGTGGATCACGTACTCACGGTCCGCCGATGACAACGCACAGACTTCGATCTGGCTTTACAACATCGAGTCGGGTGAGCGCCATCAAGTGACTAGCGGCTTTTTTGCCGATGGCTCTCCAACCTTTGACCGCAAGGGTGAGTATCTGTACTTCACTAGTGCGCGCAACTTCCAACCGAGCTACTCGGCGATTGATAGTTCCTTCATTTACGAGGACTCCAACGTCTTGCTCGCCGTGCCTTTGAAGGCCGACGCCGAACGCGTTTGGGCTCCCGAGCACGATGAAGAAACTTGGGAAGACGACGACGCCAAAGAAGATGACGACGAGGAAGGTAGCGACGAAGACGATGGCGACGAGTCCACCGAAAGATCCGATGACGATGGCGACGACGATTCGGATTCGTCCGAGCCAGTTGCCGACGACGGCATTTCGGGCACTTGGACCGGGACGATGACTGGTGACGGCGCGCCCCCTGAAGGAGTTGAGATTACGGTCGAGTTGGCTATGAGCGACGGCAAGCTAAGTGGCACGATCGTCACCCCGATGGGAAATGCAACCGTTCAAGGAGGCAGCTTCGACCCGGCTTCTGGCGCGATCAAGATCTCTGCCGTTTCCGACGATGGCATGGGCATTGAGTTCGAGGGCACGGTAGATGGCAGCAACATGACTGGCACTGCCTTGGTCCCGTCCCAGGGCGTCAAACTGGCCTTCAGCCTGAGTCGCTCTTGGTCGGGATCCGGAGGTTCCGATGCCGATGAGTCGGGCGACAAGAAAAAGGATGAACCCGCCGGGCCGGTCGAGATCGACCTTGAGGGCTTTGAAGCGCGCGCCATTCAACTTCCGGTTTCGCCGGGCAACTTCGGCAACCTTGCGGTCAACAATAAGAACCAGTTGATCTACGCTCGTCGTGGCGACAACGGTGGCATCAAGATGTTTGACCTCTCGGACGACTCCAAGTCAGAGAAGAGCGTGAGCCCTGGCTTCGGCTTCTCGATGAACGCGGACGGCTCGAAGATGATTCTTCCACGCGGGCGATCTGCGGCGATCCAGAATGCAAGTGCGGGAGCATCGGGAAAGACCGTTCCAACCGACGGCATGATGGTACGCATCGATCCGCGTGAAGAATGGAAGCAGGTGTTCACCGACGCGTGGCGCATCTTCCGCGACTACTTCTACGACCCGAACATTCACGGCGTCGATTGGCAGGGCGTGCATGATCACTACGCTGCCATGATTGATCACTGCGCTTCGCGCGAAGACTTGACTTTCTTGATAGGCGAGATGATCGCAGAAGCGAACGTCGGTCACGCCTACCTACAAGGCAACGGCGACGGCGCCCCTGCTGGGCCGCGCGTCAACGTTGGCATGTTGGGTGTGGATTGGGAAATGCACGAAGGCGCGTACCGCATTGCCAAGATCTTGCGCGGCGCAGCCTGGGATAGCGATGCCATCAGCCCCTTGGGTATGCCGGGCATCGATGTTTCGGAAGGCGACTATGTGTTGGCCGTCAATGGTTTGCCATTGAGCACCGACGAAGATCCTTACGCAGCATTCCAAGGAATGGCGAACCGCGAGGTTGTGCTGACGGTTTCAGCCAAGCCGAGTATGGATGAGGAAGCTCGTGAAGTCATCGTCAAGACGATGGGCAATGAGAGCACCTTGCGCATGCGTGCCTGGATCGAAAAGAACCGCAAGTACGTCGACGAGATGACAGGCGGCCGTGTGGGTTACATTTATGTGCCCGACACCGGCTTGAATGGTCAGAACAACTTGTTCCGCCAGTTCTATGGTCAGTCGCTGAAAGATGCGCTGATCATCGACGAGCGTTGGAACGGTGGCGGTCAGATTCCGACCCGCTTCATCGAGCTGCTGAACCGCCCGGCGACGAACTACTGGGCGACGCGCGGACAGCAGGACATCCATTGGCCACCGGATTCGCACCAAGGTCCGAAGGCGATGTTGATCAACGAAGACGCCGGCTCCGGTGGTGATGCTTTCCCGCATTACTTCCGTCAAGCAGGCATCGGCAAGTTGATCGGCCGCCGTACTTGGGGCGGCTTGGTCGGCATCTCTGGCAACCCTTCGCTGATCGATGGTGGTCGGATTTCGGTGCCCACCTTTGCCTTCTACGACAACGATGGCACTTGGGGTATCGAAGGCCACGGTGTGGACCCTGACATTGAAGTCATGGATCACCCGGCCTTGATGGTAGAGGGCGGCGACCCGCAGCTCGATGCCGGCATCAAGCACATCCTCAGCGAGTTGGAGCGGAACGGTTACAAGAAGCCGAGCCGTCCGGCTTACCCGGACCGTAGCGGTCTCGGTATCAAGGAAGAGGACAAGTAGTCTTGACGGCTGCACCTGTTACCCGGGGGGGAGTTCCGACTCCCCTCCGGGTTCTTTTTGCACTCTGCTTCGGCATGCTGGCCTGCGCTGCGCCAAGACCGACGCGGCTTGCCGACTCGCACGCCTTCGCCGAAGCCGCTCCGGGTGAGGCTTGGATGGTCACGGTGTCTTCGTGCCGTCTCCCGAACTCGATGCCTTGGTATTCGCGATTCGCCCATCACGCTTGGATCGATTTGCGCAACCAAGAAGGGTCTTGGACCCGCGTTGAAATCCTTGGGTTCCCGGAGTCGGTTCACATCGAAGGCATTTCGGAAGCGGAGGCCTTCGCTGGGCGCAGGTTTGGCCGCGACGTACACCTCTTGAAGACTCTCTCCGGGCCCGAGGCCGAAGCGGTTGTGGCGCAGGTGCTTGCGCTTGCCGATGCCTGCGAAGATTACGGTCGACTGATGCTCGAGTGGAATGAGGAAGGCGGCTTCGTCGCGCAGGTGCTTCCGCCCACGGGCCGAAGCTACCGCAGATGGCCAGGGCCGAACTCAAACACCTTTGTCGCGTGGATCATCGAGCGCACGCCTGGCTTACACGCGGAATTGCACCACAATGCGGTGGGCAAAGACTACCCCGAGGGATTCCGGCTCGGACGAACCTCCGCCGGATACGGGCTCGAGGCCGAGCTGGCCTGGATTGGCCTCGGCTTGGGGCTCTCCCAAGGCTTGGAACTCCACGTGCTCGGCTTGACTGCGGGTCTGGATTTCTGGCCCCCCGCCCTCAAGCTGCCATTCCTTCCTCGCATCGGGTTTGCCGCGACCAACCTTTAGCGAGCCAGCCCCTGTCAGGCCTTCGCCGCGGTCTCAGCGATTCGCAGCAAGCGTTCCAATTCCAATAGCTGGTCGTTTGACAGCCCCGGAAACTGGGTGTCATGAATTTTGACGAGCTCGGGGTAGACGGCCTCGCAGCGTCGCTG
>JBDQJC010000075.1:0-12407 GCA_040264055.1 Planctomycetota bacterium | reverse complement strand
TGCGCCTGAGCTCTCAGCTTCTGAGCTCAAGCGGCTCACCAATATTCGCAACATCGGCATCATGGCCCACATTGATGCCGGCAAGACGACGGTGACCGAGCGCATCCTTTACATCACCGGTCGTACCCACAACATCGGTGAAGTTCACGATGGTGCAGCCACCATGGACTACATGGAGGACGAGCGGAATCGTGGTATCACGATTACCTCGGCAGCAACCCAGTGTGTTTGGGACAACGTGACGATCAACCTGATCGACACCCCGGGCCACGTCGACTTCACGGTCGAGGTCGAGCGTTCGCTGCGCGTGCTCGACGGTGCGGTTGCTGTGTTTGATGGTGTTGCCGGTGTCGAAGCTCAGTCGGAAACGGTCTGGCGTCAAGCCGATCGTTACGGTGTGCCGCGGATCTGCTTCATTAACAAGCTCGACCGCGTGGGCGCTGACTTCGATCGCGCTTACGGCACGATCCTCAGCCGCCTGGGCGCGAATGCCGTGCGCATGCAGATGCCGATGGGCATCGAGAAAGAGTTCATGGGCTTGATCGACTTGATCTCCATGAAGGCTTTCCGCTTCACCGAAGGGGACGGCCCCGGCGTCGAAGAGATGGATTCGATTCCAGACGAGTACATCGAACTCGCCGAAGCGCGTCGTGCTGAGATGATCGAAAAGATCGTCGAGATTGATGACAACCTGGTCGAGAAGTTCCTGGAAGGCGGAGACTTCACCGTTGCAGAGCTCAAGGACGCCACGCGTCGCTCGGTGATCGCTAGCCACGCCGTCCCGGTTTTCTGTGGCTCGGCATTGCACGACAAGGGTGTGCACCCTTTGCTCGACGCGATTAACGACTTCCTGCCTTCGCCGCTTGACCTCGGCGCGATTAAGGGCATCGACCCGAAAGACGAAAGCATCACGCTCGAGCGTCCTTCGGACAGCGCCGGACCACTGGCGGCATTGGCGTTTAAGACCATCAGTGACCCGAACGGCGACCTGACCTTCATTCGCCTGTACTCCGGCATCCTGAATCGCGGCGATGCGGTTTACAATCCGCGCACACGCAAGAAGGAGCGTGTCGGCCGTCTGATGTACATGCACGCCGACAAGCGCGAAGCAGTCGATTCGGTCCAAGCGGGCAACATCTGTGCCGTCGTCGGCCTGAAGGACGCCATCACCGGCGACACGATTTGCGCCCAAGATGCGCCGGTCATTCTGGAATCGATGGACTTCCCCGAGCCGGTCATCGCGATGGCGATCGAGCCAAAGTCGACGGGCGACCGCGACAAGCTGGGCGATTTGCTCGGTAAGCTCAGCCGGGAAGACCCATCCCTGCGCGTCTTTACCGATAAGGAAACCGACGAGACCGTGATCGCGGGCATGGGTGAACTTCACCTCGAGATCGTCACGACCCGCATCAATCGCGACTACAAGATCCCGATTAACGTGGGCGAGCCACGGGTTGCTTTCCGCCAGACGATCAACCGCGAGGTAGACATCGAAGGCAAGCAAATCAAGCAGTCGGGTGGTTCCGGACAGTTCGCAGTCGTGAACGTCAAGTTTGGCCCGGATCCAGAGCTTGGCGAGAAGTCGGTCTTCGAAGACAGCACCAAGGGTGGTGTGGTTCCGCCGCAGTACATCCCTTCGGTCAACAAAGGCATCGACGAAGCGATGAAGTCAGGCGGCCGGATTGGCTTCCCGTATGTCGGCATCCACGCGAACCTGCACTTCGGTAAGTCGCACGATGTGGACTCCAGCGAGTTGGCCTTTAACTTGGCCGCACAGCGTGCCTTCCGCGAGGCGCTCGATGGAAACTTCACGATTCTTGAGCCGGTCATGAAGCTGACGGTTCAAGTGCCAGAAGAGCACCTCGGCGATGTCATCGGCGACCTCAACACCCGCCGTGTTGCGATCGAAGAGATGACCATGGACGGCATGATTCGCGAGATCAACGGCAAGGTGCCGATCGCGGAGATGTTCAACTACTCGAGCACATTGCGAGGTCTGACCTCGGGCCGCGGTTCCTTCTCGATGGAGCCATTTGGTTACGAAGCCACGCCTTCCTACGTGCAAGAGAAGATCGTCAAGGACGCTTTGTCTGAAGAGAAGTAAGGCTTTCTGCCTTGCCGCCCGGAAGTCGGTTCCTCGCGGGGCCGACTTCCTTTGTTTTTCATCGAGAGCTCCGGTTCTCTACACGACCGAATTCCAGAAGCTCTGATAGAATCTTGGCGCTATGGCAGCGACCAAGATTGGCAGCACTGAAAAGCGTGCTGCAGAAACGCTCGGGCTTCGTGCCCCGGCGTACGCCCACCTCCGCGACGCACTCGAAAGCGGGGAATACCCCCTTTGGCTCCGCACCGAGGATCCGATGCTGGCTGGTCTGTTTCCAGACCCGTTCGCATTCGAGATTCTGTGCGAGAGAGTCCGCTTGCGGGCCGGCTTCGAACGCCGTCTGGAGAACCTTCGCGCAGCTTGCGAGAAAGCTGGACGCGCCGATTTGATCGAAGCGCTCGAGCAAGCGGAAGACGAAGGCGAGCTCGAAGATGTCGGCTTTGCTCTCAGCGCTGCGACTCCTGTTAAGGAAACGGCGGCCACAAACGAAGGCGATGCCGCTGCAGCCGAAGAAGGGGCAAACGAGGAAGCGCCGGCGGAGCAAGCCAAGCCGGCCGAAGGCTTGGACGCTTACCTTGCCCACGCGCGAGCAGATTTCCGCACCGCAGCGGCCTTGCGTTCCTCGTTCCGCGAACACGCGAAACTCGCGGTTGCTGCAACCGACAAAGAGGGCGTCGAGGCGAAGCCATTCCAGTCTTTGATTGGCTGGAGCTCATCGCTTGCGACGGTGCCGCCTGCCAAGTACCTGCAAATGCGCCGCGGCGAACGTGCGCATGCGGTCTTAGTCAGCTTTGAATGGCCGCAGGCCGAGTTGGCTCGTCTCGCCGAAGAGCTGGGTGGCTTTCCGCCGCAAGAGCGCGATAAGTATGTACAGGCCTTTGTGAACTTTGCACGAGAAGAGCGCATGCCGCGCTTTGTGCAAGAGGCGCGCGCTTCGCTGAAGCGCACGGCAGAAACCGAAGCTCTGCGCAACGCGTGGGAGCAAATCGACTTTGCTCTGAACCGCGGCCGCCACCAAGGCCCGGTGCTCGGACTCTGTGCGGCTCGAGGCGGCAAGGTGCAAGCCTCGCTGATCGACGCCGACGGTGAGTTTGTGCGAGCAGCATTGCTGCAGCCGAAGGCCAGCGACTTCGAAAGCGGCTTGCGTGGCCTGCTCGGCGAGGTCCGTCCTGAGCTGATTGCCTATCAAGGCGATACCGCGTCACGCAATCTGGCGCAGCGTTTGGTGAAGCTGATTCCCGGTTTGGATTCTGCCCCGGCTGCAAAGGCTCCGGAAGCTCCGGCTGCCGAGGCTCCCGCAGCTGAGGTACCGGCTGCCGAGAAGCCTGCAGAGGCAGAGGTTTCGGCTGCCGCCGAGACACCGTCTGCTGCAGACGCAACGGAAGCCCCGAAGCCCGAGGCGGATGCGCCGGAAGTGGCTGCGGAAGCTCCCGTAACGGAAGCTCCTAGCGCCGATGCTCCCGCAACGGAAGCTCCGGTTCCGAAGCACGCCAAGTCTGCTGCAAAACCCGCGGCAAAGAAGGCGGCGCCGAAGTCGCGCGTTCGTCAGGCGCATGTGCCGATGTCGGTTGCACGGACCTTGCAGCGCGAAGTTGCGCGACGCGGTGCCGAGACTTTGCTCAGCCACGACGAGCGCACGGCCTACTTGGTCGCGCGTTTCGCCTGGGATCCACGTGGTGCCGCTTTGGCGACCCCGCATGTCGTGCGTTCCTTCATCTCCTTCCGTGGCGAGGTCAATCCGCGTCGCTTGGAAGAGTTTGAAGTTACCTTCCTGCGGTCCCTGTTGGTCGAGAAAGGTGTCGAAGCCAATTCGGCCTCGCTCGATGTCCTACGCATGGTGCCAGGCCTCGATGCGGAGGGCGCGGTCATCGAACGCTCGACCGGCGAGTTCCTTTCGCTCGAGGATCTGCTCGATCGTATTGGCCTTGAGGGCTCGGAAGCACGAGCCGCACTTTGCTTGTTGCGCGTACGCGGTTCCAAGCAAGCACTCGATAGTCGAGCGCTGCATCCGGTCTACTTCCCGGCCTTGCGCGCGGCTGCCGCTGCTGGCGGCATGGAGATCGCGGATCTGCTCAAGGATCCGTACAAGATCAATGATCTTCCCTGGGAGGACATCCTCAAGGAAAACGGCTGGCACAAGGCGGTGCTGCGCACGATCCGCGAGGGACTCGAGCGCGGCGGTTCCCGTCGCCGTCGGCGAGGCCCGGCTGGCGCAGGTGCTCACGGTCCGAAGCAGGGTCGCGGCCCTCGGGGTCCGCGCGGCCCGCGCCGTGGAACCAAGGGTTTGGATACGCTCGAAGTCGGCTCGAAGATGCAAGGTCGGATCACTGCGGTGACCGAGTACGGTGCCTTCGTCGATGTCGGGGCACGCACCGAAGGCTTGGTGCACATCAGCGAAATGTCCGACGAGTTCGTCGAGGATCCCAAGGAAGTCGTCAAGGTCGGCCAAGAGGTCGAAGCGCGGATTGTCTCGGTCGATCTCGAGAAGCAGCGCTTTCGTCTGTCGCTTCGCAGTGAGGAAGCACCACGCGGCCGCCAAGGTGGCCAGGGCGGCGGACGACACGAAGAGGCCGGCGATCCCAACGCACCGGCTTATGTGCGCAGCACGCGGCCCAAGGGTCAAGGCGGCGGACGAGGTGGCCCCGGCGGCGGCCGTGGACGCGGAGGCCCCGGTGGCTTCGGCGGTGGCCGTGATGGTCGACCCGGTGGCAAGGGCCGCGGGCGCGACGAGAGCTACGGCAAAGATCCGAAAGCCAAGAAGAAGGAAGAGATCGATCCGACCAACCCCTTCTTCCAGTTCTTCACGCAAGACAAGGATTCCGACAAGAAGTAAACGCTTCGATCGGAGCGCAATCAGCGGATCCGGCGCACCAGCGCCGGATCCGTGTGCGTTTCTACTTTGGCCTGCATTTCGGCAAGCCAGCGTTTGCCGTCAACGCCATAACCCTTGGTCGGGGCGAGATCGGGGACGCGTTCGGTCCACCAGGCGTTGTAGCGATCCATCGCGCGCTCACGCACAAGCTTGGCAGCCAGCGAGGCGAGCGACACCGGCGCGTGTGTTTCGTCAGCTTTCTGCGAGAAGCGGAACTGCACGGCACGCTCGCCGAAGTGCAAGGTGTACGCCGAGCCGCCGCGGTTCTCGCCATGGCGCTCGACTCGATCTGGTTCCAGCGCGCGCGCCAAGCGGGGGCCGTACTGGCGACGCGCACCATGCTGATCGAGTTCGATGCGCAAGGGGGCGTGACCGGTTCGCGCCAGAAGATGACGCACGACGTCCATCGTGACTTCAAACAGCGTCTCGGCTTTGCTGTCGGTGGTTTCGATCCAGTGGTTCCATTCACCTGCCGGCACCATGCGACAACCGAAGTCATCGAGTGTGCATCCCGCAGGTTCGAGCGCGCGACGAAGCGCGGCCGCGTCGAGACGAGTCCGGTCAGCGTGTACGCTCGGGCACAGCACTTCCTGCATGCGCCCGAGCCAAGGGGCGCGATCGATCCAGCGAGCGGGCCCGGCAGGCACCGTGCGCACGAACTGATCGAGACCTTGATCCTTCGCACCAAGGCCGGGTTGAATCAACTCCAAAAAGGCAGCGACGCTGCGTTCGAGACGGTCGCGGCCATACTTGCCACTGTGGACCTTCTTGGAATCATTCAGCCAAATCGCATTGCCGTCTCCGCGAGCCGGCTTTGGTCGCGCAGCCGGCTGCAGGACTTTCCACAGATCAAGTTCCCAGTCGGGGACGCGGAAGCAACTGAAACCAACCACGAAGGGGCCGACGAAAGGCCCATAGCCCGCTTCGTCAATGCCGGCGATAAAGACCATGGCCTAAGCCTGGGCGCGCAATCGTCGGTACAAGAAGGCAGCGATCACGAAAGTAACGATCGCAACCATTTGCGAAGTCGAGAGCAGCAGTTGCGCCTGGACTCCTTCGACGCCTTGGCGCAGCAAATCACGGTAGCCTTCCAAGTCGACGATGCGTCCATTTGCATTCGCCACGCCCAACTCAGCGAGCTTGGCATGGACGTCTTCGGGGGAAAATCCGTCGCGGTAGATTCCTCCGCGGGCCTCGGCATCGCCACGGAACAGCTCAACAATGGAGCGCAGCACCGCGTAGCCCATCAGTAGCACGCAGGTGACTTGGCCGTTGAATTTGCGGCGCGGCAGGAGCCACATACCCAAGCCAAACAGAGCCAGCGCCTTCACCGTCATGAATGGCTGCGTGGCGTAGACGGCCAAGCCGGCGAGCTCGGGCGGGAAGGCCGAGCCTTCTGGCAGCGGGTTTGGAAAGCGCACGGCATACCAAGGGGTGCCGCCGCTAGGCGTGTCGGCGACTACTTTGCCGTAGTCGTCGCCGACCATAATGCAGCCGATCCGGCCGATTGCCTGGCCCAAGAAAGCGGCCGCGAGCGAGTAGTCGGCAGTTTGCCAAACCTGCATGCCGAGCTGGCGCGCCTTTCGGATGCCGAGCACCAGGGCTAGAATCATGCCGCCGTACATCACCAGGCCGCCTTGCCAGATCTGAAAGATCTCGACTGGGTGCTCCAGGTAATAACCCAGGTTGACCAGGACAAAAGCCAAGCGCGCGCCGACGATGACGCCGATCAGGACGCTCCAGCTGACGTCCGGGATGCGTTGCGCATCGTGCTCGGGGTCGCTCCCGTAGCGCTTGGAAAGCCATCCCGCGACTTGAACGCCGACGAGAAAGCCCATGGCCACAAAGAAGCCGAAGCTACGGAGCGGGAATCCCGCGATCGTGAACAGTTCCGGCCACACGGCCGCATTCTAGCCTTGCCCGACCCCACGTCTCCTACTCCCTCCGATTCGTCCGTACCGCGGCCGAGCGTCAAGGTTTTCGTTGAGGGTCGCTATCGCAAGCTGACCCGCGACCTGCCGCAGACCAAGTTCTATTGCCCCGAATGCAAGGGCCGTGGCTGCAACACCTGCGAGGGCTTTGGCAAGATCACCCGCGATTCGGTCCAAGAGCTCTTGGCCTGGGTGGCGCTGCCGCGCTTTAAGGCCCGCCGCAACAAGTTCCACGGGGCCGGCCGAGAGGACATGGATGTGCGCATGCTTGGGGAGGGACGTCCCTTTGTCCTGGAGGTGCTGCGCGCCAAGCAACCCCAGATCGACCTCGAGGAACTCGCCGCTGAGGTGAATCGACGCAATGAGGGCCGTCTCGAGATTCTGGGTCTGCGCTACTCGAATAAGGCGCGCGTCGTCGAACTGAAAGAGATGCGCTGCGCCAAGGACTATCGCGCGCTGATTTCCTTTGCCCAGCCACTTGCCGACGCGCAGGCGAAGTTGGATGCGCTGCAGGCGGGCGGGCGCCTTGACCTGGTGCAGAAAACTCCCCAGCGAGTCGCCCATCGGCGTGCTGACCTCGACCGGGAGCGTTGGATCGAAGTGCTTGAGCACTCTCCGGCAAGCACGGGTGACGGCGGTGACTGGTGGGTCACGATTCGCTCGCAGCACGGCACTTACATCAAAGAGGCCATCTCTGGGGACGACGGCCGCTCCAAGCCTTCGCTGACCGAGTTGCTCGGCGTGGCCTGTCACTGCGTCGCGCTCGACGTGATGGGAATCCATCCTGCCGAAGAACAGGCCAGCGAGGAGTAGAGCCTTCCTGCGCCTAGAAGGAGATGCCGATAATCGTGCCTTCGCAGACGATCTGCCCATCGGCGCGGGTCAGGCGTCCTTGCCACTTGAGGTAGCCGCGGCGGGCGTCGGCACGGATCATGCGTCCGTTGACCCAGAGGTCTTCGCCGGGTTCGACCAAGCCGCGGAAGCGCACGCCTTCGACGCCGCCGAAGCCAACCCACTTATGGTTCTCGTGCATGCCAAACTGCGCATGGCCGTGCACGACTCCTGCTTGAGCAAGGACTTCGATCATCATCACGCCAGGCATGATGGGGCGGCCAGGTACGTGGCCACGCACCCAAAACTCATCGGGTTCGCCTTTGCGGTAGGCGACACAAGTGCGCTCTTCCAGGTCCATCGCAAGCACTTTGTGGATCTGGGTGAACTCAAAGCGGTGCGGGATGAGTTTTTGAATGTCCTCGAGTTCCAGGACGGCTTTGTCGGCCGGGTACTGACTCGGGTCAATCTTCTCGAGGGAAACGTGCATCAGCCAAAGCAGGGGGGAGCTGGTGGCGCAGCGCGTGAGACAATGTCCCAGCAACCTGCGATCGGCAATGATACTGGCTCGCGGCCCTGAGTCGAAGGGTTCAGCGAGGAGCGAGCTGCTTCATGGGTGCAGAGATCGCCCAGAACCGCGTTCTGCGGAAGACCCAAACAATTGCTGCCAGCTTCAGCCAGTTCGACAGATTGAAAGCCCACCAGATGCCCTCCGAGCCCCAGTCCAGCGAGTGGGCGAGCAGGTAGGCAAGCGGCACGCGGAGGGCCAAGCCAACGGTCGTTGTGAGTGCCATCGCAAAAGTGCGGCCAGCCCCGGCGAGTGCTTGTTGGAGCACACAATCGGCTGCTGTCGCAGTTTGCGACCACGCGGCGACCCACAGGTACAAACTGGCTTCGCGCAACACCGCGGCTTCGTTGGTGTAAGTCGAAGCGAGAGTCTCGGGCAGAAACCAAAAGCACAGCGAGGCGATGCCGGAAATGCACAAGGACATCGCAAGGCAAGCGCGCACCGCCGACAGCGCTCCGGGGCCATCGCGTGCACCGAGGCGGCGTCCGACCAAGGAGCTGCAGGCGATCGCCGGGCCCATCAAAGCGCAGTAGCTGATCGCTTCCAGGCCGTTGAAGGCAACGCCAAGGCCGGCTTGAACATCGCGGCCTAGCGGTGCCACGCTGGTCTTGAGCACGGCGATGAATGCGAAAGCGTAGGCCGTATTGGTCAGGCAAACGGGCAAGCCAATGCGCACCACGCGCCAAAAGTCGCGCTGGGTTTGCGCCGGGTTCAGTTCTCGGGCGGCGGCCGACTTGCGATGCGGGCGAAGCCCGTGCTTGCGCGCAATCAAGCCGACGCCGAGCAAGCCGGCCAGGCCGCGAGATGCAATCGTCGCCCACGCTGCGCCCTCAATTCCCATTGCCGGGAAACCGAGCCACCCGTAAATCAAGAGCGGGTTCAACACGAAGTTAAGGGCGACCGACAGAAGCGCCAGAAGCATTGGGGTAACGGTGTTACCCAGGCCGAGGAAGACGCCATCGGTGAGTGGCTTGAGCGCCATCAAAGGCAAACCGAGGTAGAGCGGCCGCAAGTAGTCGACCGCAAGCCCAGCAACTTCGCCTTCGGCGCCGAGCATGCCGGTTGCATAGGGGCTGAGCCAGTAACCGACGCCTGCGATGAGCACGAACCAAGCCATGCTGCGGCGCAAAGTGATGCGATACAGCGCTTCGCGTTCCGGGAAGGTCTGCGCTCCAGTGTGAAATGCGATCCGAGCTAACACGCCGGACTGGAAGATCACAATCAACGCGAAGTTGAAGATCAGCAAGAAGGTCGTGACACCCATCGCCGCTTGCGCGTCGCCGCCGAGGTCACCGATCCAATACTGATCGTTGACGCGATACCCCGCTTGGAGCAGAAGCGAAAGTGTGGCGGGCCAGGAGAGGCGCCACGCCTCTTGCCATGCGCTAGGTCGCTGCACTCCGCCTATTCGCGATGGAGCGGTAGGACGGGAATGCGCACCACGCCCTCGGCGTCGGCTTCGATTGCGTAGCGACGGGTCATATTGCGGTACTTGCTCGCCAAAACCGTGACCGCGTATTCACCGGGTGGCAGATGGCGAAAGTGCACCACGCCATCGCGGTCGGTCGGGCGATACTGGCTATGGCCCGGTCCGCCATCGTCAGAGACTCGCTGAATCTGCACCCGGGCCCCGGCGATCATTTCTTCACTGAGCTCGTCATACAATTCAAAACGCACGCGCGCGAGCGGTCCGACACGCAAATCAACGTAGGCGCGTTCACCATAGAGCTCGGCCTTGTAGGTTTCCGAGATCGGGCTGCGCAAGGGGCCAGCGTGCACCCAAAAATCACCTTCGGGCAGCGGTTGGATATGGAAGATACCGTTCTCGTCGGTCATGGCGACGCCGGTGGATTGCACAAAGCCGGGGATGGTTTCGATGGGGCGCGCGCTGACTTCAATGCCAACCACCGGATTGCCGGAGGCATCGCGCACCTCGCCGGTGATCTCGCGCGCCGGCACCAAGGGCACGACTTGACGCGGAGCGTGTTTTTCGCGCGAGACGCTCACGGGCACCTGCGCGGTGACAAAGCCGAGCGCTTCGACGCGCAGCAGGTAGTCGCCAAACAGGACGTCGTAGAACTCAACGACTGAGCCGCCGAGCGGGGTGCGTTGCTCGCGAGGCTCGCCCGGGGTCGCACCTTGCGGAATCAACTCGACCGCACAGGATTCCGGAAGCTCTGCCCAAGCTGGTCGACTGAGCATCACGGTGATGGTCGCCTTGACCAGGCTCGAACTGCGGGCCGGTTCTCCGAGCACCGGCATGCTGCCTACCTCGGCTTCGCGGGGGCCATCGGTCGTCCGGGCGGTGGGCGTCGGTTCGAAGTCGATGGGCGAGGGCTCGGTTGGGCGACTGACGGTCAACACCCAAATCGCTGCAACGCAAACCACAACCGCGGCCACGATCAGCAGCGCTGCGACCGATCCGCGATTGCTGGAGTGGCTCATTGCTTCATTGTAGGAAGTGATGGGGGCTTGGATACCGGCTGATTGCGCTCGAGGTCGACGTAACCGAGCTTCTCGAGGCCGTGGAGATCGATCGTGCCAAGCTCGACGATGGCGAGAGCGATGCTTTCGGGATGCATGCGGGCCAATTCCTGCTCATCGAACTCATCGTGCGCAATCTGCAGGCAGAGCTCAGCGAGCCGTGAACTACACAACTTGCCAGGTTGGGAGCAAGCGCGCGCGAGGTCGCCCAGGCTCTCGGGGCGCAGCCATGCACCGTTTTGATCGGCGAGGTCAATCAGGAGAGCCATGGCTTCGCCTTCGGCGGCATTGCCGATCAGAGCACGACATTGGTCGAGGGCAAACTGCGCAGCATGGGCCGGATCAGGGGCAAGCGCGCGGGCCTGCGCGAAGGCATCGGCGGCGCGTTCAAACTCATCGACCTGCAGTGCGGATTGGCCGGCTTCGACCGCTTGGTCCGCGTTCGAGTAACGATCCAACTCGGCCCGCTCCGAGCAGGCGCAAAGAGCCAGGGAAAGGAGCAGAACTTGACCGCGCTTCATGCCAGCAGAACGCGGAGCCCGCATGGCTGTTTCCGGAATCCTGGCGAGAATTGCAAAGCCCCCCGGAGGCCAAGGCCGACGGGGGGCAGCAAATGACGGTGAACTAGTCGCCGACGTAGCCCAGCTCGGCGAGCTTGGCGGTGTCGCCGGACTGCAGTGCCTTCATGCCTTGTTCGACCCGGTTGGTATCGAACTTGGCGAGTTCGGTCTCGGCCAAGGTCTCCTTGGCAATGTTAAGCACGTGCTCGGCCATGCGTGCGCTCGAGGCCTTGCCCGGCTTCAAGCAGGAGTCGGCCAGCCCTTGCAGCTTCTCTGCAGTCAGCAACTCGCTGTGCTCGGTGGCCAGAGCGGTCAACGCCTCCATGGCGTCCGTCTCTTTTCCAGCGCCCACCAGGGCCTTGCACAGGTCCATGGTGTAGTCCACCAATGCCTGATCGGTGGGTGGGTTGTCGACGACATAGCGATAGGCGTGAGCTGCCGCTTCGTAGTTTCCAGCCGCGATCGCTTCATTGCCGGCATCGACGGCAGACGAGGCGTCGGTGAAGACGGCGGGTGTAGTGCTGCTCTCCTCGCCGCCGCATGAAGCGAGGCCAAGCAGGAGCATGCCGAGGGTGAGACGACGGAAGATCATGATTTCTTTGGTCGGTGACGACCTTTGCTTGCGAATCATAACGCTCGTTTCCTCGACTCGCTTCGCCTTCTTTTCTCGCGTAGGCAGTGAGGATGCTTGGAAGTTGTTGAAACGGGAGGGGTTGGGAGCGTTTGTTCTTGGCGACACTGCGAACTGCGAGGAGTGTGATCGGAGCCCGAAGCGGTCAAGCCAGCGGGGCTTGCCGGCCGATAGACGCAAGACCGATCGGGGAAAGGGGCTTAGGCTCTCGCTCAAGGCGAGAAATCCTTCTCAAGGCTCTGATCGCACTCCACCTGCACTCCAAAAAGGAGTGCGATAACACTCCAATCCGGGTACACTCTTCCCGCTGTTTTCACGGCAAGTGCCATGCAAAAGGAATCCCGGGTAACCGTCAAGATCCCACGTCCGCTTTACCGGCGGATCCAACAGGTCATTGAGAACACTGGTTTCTCTTCGCCCACGGAC
>JBDQJC010000074.1:0-12495 GCA_040264055.1 Planctomycetota bacterium | reverse complement strand
TCGCGCCACAAAGGAACGCGCGCAACCCATGCGCCGCAAAGTGCGGAACTCAGCGGCTCGCAATCGGGAGGAAAGCGCATAGACCATCGCACCGAGCAAGACCGTGACGGTCCCGAGCACGACGGACAAGCCGTCCATCAACTGCCGCACCCGCAGGACGTAAGCAAGCAGCTCATCGACGACCTCGACTGGCTGCAGCATTTGATAGCGGCCACGTTGATTCACGCGCGTGCGCACCAAAGTGGCGTCCTTTTCCGTCGCCGGCCAGTACAACAACGCGCTTAAGGGCAAACGCTCAGGATCTCCGTGATCATGGAAACTCGCCAGGTTTTCGGGCGTGATCTCCTGATAACTGAGCAGCGCACCGCTCATGATTTGGCCTTCCTCGTCACCACCCAAGATCAAGCTGGGATCGACCTCGGTTGGATCGTCGTGACCATGGGCAAAGCCCTCCAACACCCAGCAAGTTGCGAGGTCGACGAAGGCGGCACCATCATCGGGGCCACGCGAGGGCGCAAGCACGCCGCATACCTTCATCTTGAGCGCCGGCGGAACCGCGAGGTCATACAGTTCGCGCACATCGCTAAACAGAAAGTCGCCGACCCCGAGCTGGAGTGCGGCGGCTAGCTCGGAGCCAAGCACGACCTCGCCGGCAAACAAAGGAAGTTCGCCTTGCGCAGCACGCAAGCCACGTCGCTCAAAGTACTCGGGACTGGTCCCCACTAAGGGATGCCCTTGCGCGGTTGCGCGCGCATGCAATGGCACGACGCTCCCCGGCGCTTCGGCGCGAAGTCGAGCGGCCTCGGGGAAGGGCACGACCCCACTGCGCCCGGTGCGGAAATAAAGCGCCGACAGCACGACGTCGAAGCGATCGCCACGTTCACCCAAGACCAAGGGCGTCGATTCTGCGCGCTGCAGCAACTGGGCGCGATAATCCGCGACCAAGACCCGCCCGGCAATCGGCAAGCCGAGCGTCAGTCCAAGACACAACACGAGGATCACGGTCGGCAAGGGATGCCGGCGCAAGCGCAACCAAGCCAAGCCCCAGGCCCCTCTCACGCCTCTGCCTCCGTCTCGGCAAGTGCGGTCAGTTCGACGACCCGATCGAATCGATCCAGCAAGCCATGGTCATGGGTGACGACCAAGACTGCCGCGCCATCGGCCTGCGCTTGCTCGGCGAGCAGGTCGAGCGATCGACGCGCATTGTCGGGGTCGAGGTTGCCGGTCGGCTCGTCGCCCAACACCAATCCGGGGGCAACTGCCAAGGCACGACCCAAGGCGACTCGTTGCCGCTCACCCTGTGACAAACGGGCCGGCCGCCGATCCAGCAAGGCTGCGAGCCCCAATCGCGCAGCGAGTTCTTCCGCGCGCGCGACGGCCTGCTCGCGCCGCGGCGGTTTGGGATGCAAACGGAATGGCAGCAGTAGATTCTCGCGTGCGGTCAGATAATCCAAGAGTTCGAATTCTTGGAAGATCAAGCCCAGGTGACCAATCCGAAAGGCGCGTCGCGCGCCTTCGTCCATTTGGTCGACACGCTCACCCAATACTTCGATTCGGCCCGCATCGGCGCGGAGGATTCCGGCGATCAAATGCAGCAGCGTGGTCTTGCCGCAGCCGCTCGGGCCAATCAGCGCGACGCGCTCGCCCGCCGCGATCGAAAAGTCGTCGACCGCGAGTTGGAAACCATCTCCGTGTGCAAAACGCAGCCCTTGGCAGCTCAACACCATGCGTTTAGCCGCCCTCGCCTTCCGGGGTCGCCGAAATCGTTTGCGACTCCAAGATCTGACTTCCGCCGATCCGCCAACCATCGTCAGTTTGCACCACGGCGTAACGCGCGGAGTACTCATTGGTGCGGTCGTGGCTATGCCCCCAATGCGTGACCCGCCCATCAATCTGCCAACG
This sequence comes from Planctomycetota bacterium, assembly GCA_040264055.1. Lineage (GTDB taxonomy): Bacteria > Planctomycetota > UBA1135 > UBA1135 > UBA1135. The sequence continues at coordinate 10,593 of JBDQJC010000074.1, read as the reverse complement.
AGCGCGCACCGTGAAGCCGAGCCGGCCATCTTCTGGGATCTTGCCAATCGATCCGACCTCGACCTGCATCGGACGCACGTCTTGCACCCGACTGACCGCACCGCCTTGCTCCTGTTGGATCAAGCCGCGATAGACCTGCTCGTACAGTTCATCTAATAACTCGCCATCGACCGAGCGCGCCAGGGCATCGTAGATATCACTCTCGGCGGTGTAATCGAAGGCACGATACACATTGGCGTGCAGGGGCACGAAGATCGCCTCGGCCTGTTCGGAACTCGGCAGATCCGGGCCGCCAAGCTGAAAGGGCAACTCGATGGTCCAGACTCCGCGCAAGAAGACCGCAACGACGATCAAAGCCACCCCGCCAGCGCAGGAACGCGCCGAGAATCGCGTGCGAATGATCCACAGCAAAGCGGCCAATGCCAAGATCGAGCTCAGCAAGGGGTATTGCATGAACTCGGGCGGCACCGCAACGGGTACCGGCAACATACGGTCTATCGCGGTTTCGCCAGTCGCGTGCCAGGTGAACTCAGGCTCGTCTTCAGCGAACTCGACGGGGCTGACGATTCCCCCGGAAAAGAGCTGGGCCCGAATCGTCACCGTGGGCATGAAACCCGGGCTTCCTACCGCGAGGTCGTCCGGGAATGATCCCCAGACCATCGCGACGCGGCTCGGTGCCTCTTCGACCGGATAATCGAGCACGAACTGCAATTTGACAAGCGCCTTCTTGCCCATTCGCGGGAAAAGCGGCAGCAAGGTCAGATCGGGCTCGAGCATCTCAAAGCCAGCGTCGACCGGATCAACTCGCTTGCCGTTGATTTCGACCCGATTGACCTCGGTGAAGTACTCAACCAAGGCCTCGTGCACCCAGGGAGCCTCGACGGAATGCAAATCGTCGTCTGCTTCGCGGGCGACATCGACAACTTCATCAATGAACGCGAGGTTCAACATAATGAAAAAGCGCACACGATCCGGCTCGACCTGAATGCGTACATCGGCATCCGGCCCGTCTGAGGGGTGCAGGCGTGCCCCCGCGGCGACGTGGGGGTCACCGGTACCACCGAGCACCGTCAGCATCAGGAGAAGCAGCAACATCCAGCAAACGGCCTCAGGCCGCGCCCGAAGTATACTGACCGGCCGCTCGGAATCGGTCTGAGCACCCTCACTCATGTCGCCTACCGCGAAGCTACTTCCCCTTACTCTTGCGCTGGTCGGCGCGCCCATGCTGGGCGCACAGCAAGCCACCGAAGCCCCTCTTGCACGGGCTCTCGATGACCTTGGCACAGATGTGCAGCGCTACCACGAGCACATCGTCACCCTTGCGAGCCCTTTCCTTGACGGTCGCCTGCCCGGCACCGACGGCATGGAACTGGCCAAGGATTACTGCCAGTTCTGGCTCAGCGAAGCGGGCGTTGCCCCAGGCTTCGTCGATGCCTCCGGCGCAGCCAATTGGCGCCAAGCATTCCCTCTCGGTGCGAGCATCGACATGGGCGCAAGCAGTGTGTCCGGGAATGGCCATCAACTCGCAAGCGGAACGGACTACCAGCCACTTGGATTGGGTAGCGGCGGATCGGCTTCCGGCCAAACCGTTTGGGTTGGCTATGGCATTGAAGAAGGCCCCGAGGGCTATACCAGTTTCCCCTCGCAGCTCGACCTTTCGGGCAAGGTCGCCTTCGTCTTCCGCTTCGAGCCGATGAACGACGCAGGCAGCAGCCTGTGGGGCAATGGTCGTTGGACCGGCGCCGCGGGTTTCGGAGGCAAGATTGCCGCAGTGGCCGAACGCAACCCGGCCGCGATTGTCATCGTCAACCCACCGGGCGCCGATGACCCGCGCGTCGATCAGCTCATGGCAGCGGGCCAGGGCGGCAACCAAGCCGCCGAAGTTCCGGTGTTGCACATGACCCACCAGGCCGCATCGCAATTGCACGCGGGTATGGATTTGCTGGCTTTGCGTCAGCACTTTGACCATGGCGGCGACCCGGTCAGTACTGAGAACTCGGTCAGCCTGGCGGTCGAGATGACGCGCACTCCGCTGATCGCCGAGAACGTCGGCGGCATGTTGCGCGGCAAGGGCAAGCTGGCTGATGAGCTCGTCATCATTGGCGCCCACCTGGACCACCTGGGCATGGGCGATTTTGGATCGCGCAGCGGCCCCGGGGAACTTCACCCAGGCGCGGATGACAACGCTTCGGGCTCGGCTGCGATTCTGATGCTGGCCGACAAGTTGAAGGCGAGCTATGACTCGATGCCGGAAGGCGCCGAAGCGCGTTCGATCCTGTTCATTCTGTTTAGCGGCGAAGAGTCCGGTCTGAATGGATCGCGCTACTACGTGAACAACCCGCCTTACCCGCTCGAAAATACCGCGCTGATGATCAACTTTGACATGATCGGCCGCATTCAGAATCGCCGCCTGCAAATCGGCGGCACCGCAAGCGCGCCAGAATTGCTGGAGATGGTGCAAGCGCAGGGTGCCAAGAGCGAACTCGAAATCGTCATTCCAGATGGTCGCGGCGGCGGCTCAGACCACCTGCCTTTCATGCAGAAGAAGGTCCCTTACCTGTTTGGCGCCATCGCAGATTTCCACGACGACTATCACACCCCGCGTGATGTCGCTTCCAAGATCAACCGCGTCGATGCCACGCGCACGGTGCATCTATTCCGTGACATTGCCTACGCTGCCGCCACGGCCGCGCAGGCTTACCGCTACCAAGAACCGGTCGCACAGAACGCTGGCGGCCCGCGCAGCGTCAGTCTCGGGGAAATGAAAGTGCGCTTCGGCGCCATGCCCGGCAACTACGAAGACAGTGAACCGGGCATTGCGATTGCCGGCGTCACTCCGGGTGGCTCGGCCGAGTTGGCCGGCATCCAAGCAGGCGATCGCTTGCTGCGCTGGGAAGGTCAGAAGATCGTCGGCGTCATGGAATGGATGGAGTTCATGGTCAAACACAAGCCTGGCGATATCGTCAAAGTCGGCGTCGTGCGCGACGGCGAAGAAATCACTATCGACGTCAAACTTCAAGCCCGCGACACGGAGGGCAAGTAATGCTTCTTTCCACTCTAATCCTTGCCCCCGCGGCTCTCGCTTTTGCGCAAGAGCCAGATTCTGGCACGCTGCCTCGTCTCTACGCCGAGCACGGTGATGCCGTGCGCAAGATGGATGAGCACATCACCTTCTTGTCGAACGCCTACTTGGGTGGTCGTTTGCCGGGCACGCCAGGCATGCACATCACCGAGCGCTACGTCGAAGAGCACTTCATTGCGGCCGGCCTCGAGCCAGCTTTCGATAACGGAAGCAGCTTCCGCCAGAGTGTGCCCTTGCCTGGCGCCCGCGCTTTAGGCGAGCACTCGCTCACGGTGGGTTCCTGGACCGGCCAGTCCGGGAAGAACTTCGGCATCAGCTTGTCGGGCAGTTCGGGCGAGGTCACCGCCGAACTCGCTTTTGCTGGATACAGCGTCAACGAAGGCCCGAACGGCTACTCGAGTTACAGCGGCGGCAACGACCTCGAAGGCAAGATCGCGGTGATCTTCCGTTTCGAGCCGATGGACGAAACCGGCCGCACCATTTGGGGCGAGAATGGCCGTTGGACCAATGCGGCGGGCTTCACTCCGAAACTGCAGGCTGCCGAAGCGCAGGGTGCCGTCGGCATCATCCTGGTGAACCCTCCAGGCGTCGATGATCCGCGCGCAGGTGAAATCCCGACGGGGCGTCAGAATCGGCAGCGTGTCAGCATTCCCGTTGCCGCGGTCACGACCACGGCTTTGGATCGCATGCTCGAGGCGAGTCGCTTGAACACGACTTCGATGCAACTGCGTGCCGGCGCTGACAAAGAGGGCGGCGTCATCAACCTGGGCATGCAAGCCAGCCTGAAGGCCGTCATTTCGCAGGAACAGCGCACGGCCGACAATGTTGGCGGCTTGCTGCGCGGGCGTGGCGCTCTGGCAGACGAGATCGTCGTGGTCGGTGGTCACATCGATCACCTAGGCATGGGCGTCTATGGTTCACGACGCGGCCGCGGCGAACTGCACCCGGGTGCCGATGACAATGCATCCGGAACGGCAGCCGTCATCATGCTGGCGGATCGCTTGGTGCCTTGGATGAACTCCTTGCCCGAAGGCACTCCAGCCCGCTCGATTCTGTTCCTCGGGCTGAATGCGGAAGAAGCTGGCTTGGACGGCGCCCGCCATTACGTCGACAATCCGATCCGCCCGATTGAAACGCATACGCTCATGATCAACTTTGACATGATCGGCCGCGTTGCAAACAAGCGCCTGCAGATTTTGGGAAGCCAGACCGGCGAAGGCCTGAAGGAATGGCTGACCGAGCTCGACGCGCAATCGCCTTTGGAGCTGAACGCGCATAACCGCTTGAACCTCGGCAGCGATCACATCCCCTTCATTGGCAAGCAAGTGCCGGCGCTGTTCGCGATCATTGATCCACTGCACGCCGACTACCACACGCCGGATGATGTCGCCTGGAAGATCAATCGCGTCGATGCGGTGCATGTCGTCGATCTGTTCGAGGCCATCCTGCAGGGCGGAGCTTTGCGCCCGGAACGTCACACCTTCCTGGACCCACGCGCCTCGCGCTAAGTCAAGGAATCGCTAAGCTCGGGGGGATGCTCCCCCTAGCTGCACACGTCCTCCTCGCGGCCGGGATCGGAATGATCCCGGCCGCGTCGCTTTTTGCTCAAGAGCCGGCTCCACCTGGCCCGAGCAGCGACTCCGCTTCGTCGATCGGCGTCGTCCCCCCGGCTGGATTCAGCACGCTGTTCAATGGCCGTGACCTCACGGGTTGGCGCGGCCGCCCCCACCTCGACCCGCGTGTCGAAGCAAGTTGGAGCGAAGAAGAGCGCGCCGAGAAACAAGCGGCCTGGGATGCCGAGGTCGCTCAACACTGGTCCGTCGAGAATGGCGAGCTCGTCAACGATGGGCACGGCGCTTACTTGACGACGCTCGAGGACTTTGGCGACTTCGAGTTATTGCTCGATTACAAGACCGTCGCGAAGGCGGATAGTGGCATCTATTTGCGCAACAATCCGCAGGTGCAGATTTGGGATACCACCGAAGCCGGCGGCAAGTGGAACATCGGTGCAGACAAAGGCTCGGGTGGCTTGTGGAACAACCAGACCCACGCCAACCGTCCGCTGGTGCACGCCGACAAGCCGTTTGGCGAATGGAACACGCTGCGCATCGTCATGATCGGCGAGAAGCTTTCGATCTGGCTGAATGATCAGCAGACCGTCGAGTGGACCACGATGGAGAACTACTTCGACCGCAGTTCCCCCCTGTTCGCGCGCGGCCCGGTGCAGCTGCAAACCCATGGCGGCGAGATCCGATTCCGCAATCTCTTTGTGCGACGCATCGGTGCCGATGAAGCGAATTGGATGCTTGGCTCGCGGGACGCCGAAGGCTTTCAGTCCATCTTTAATGGTCTTGATTTCACCGGTTGGTCGGGGCCGACGCATAACTACGTCGTCGAGCAAGGCACGCTGCGCTGCAAGGCAGGCGCCGGTGGCACGATCTTCACCGAACGAGAGTACGCCGACTTCGAGGCACGCATGGAGTTCCGGCTGCCCCCCGGTGGCAACAACGGCTTAGCCATCCGCTACCCCGGCAAGGGCGACACCGCCTATGTCGGCATGTGCGAGCTGCAGGTACTCGACAACACCGCCGAGAAGTATGCGGGGCTGAAGGAATACCAATTCCACGGCTCGGTCTATGGCCAGAAGGCTGCCCATCGCGGCTTCTTGCGCCCGGTGGGCGAATGGAACTTCCAGCAGGTGCGCGTGCAAGGATCCCGCATCACCGTTGAACTCAACGGCACCGTGATTCTCGATCAGGACATCAGCGAAATCGAGAAGCCACCTTCCGGTCACGAGCACCCGGGCCGCACGCGCACCCGCGGGCACTTCGGCTTTGCGGGCCACAATGACCCGGTTGCCTACCGCGAAGTGCAGATTCGCGAGCTGCCCAGCCCGCGCTAGAAGTTTTTCGAGATTCGCTGTCGATCTGGGAAGGCGGCCTGCGTCGTCTTCCCGGAACGCAATCTTGCGCTCTTTCATCCCTACCCCAGACTGACGATGCAGTATATGATCCTGATTTACTCGGACGAGAGCACCTACGGCCGCATGAGCGAAGCCGAAATGGGTGAACTCATGGGCCAATACGGCGCCTTCCATGAAGAGATTGCCGCCTCGGGCAAGATGCTCGGCGCGAACCGGCTTTGCCCCACGCAGACCGCGACCACGATCCGCGTGCGCGACGGCCAACTTGCCACCACAGATGGCCCCTTCGCCGAGACCAAAGAGCAGCTCGGCGGCTATTACGTGGTCGAAGCCGCGGACCTCGACGAGGCTCTGGCATGGGCGCAAAAAGTGCCGAGCGCCACATACGGCAGCATTGAAGTGCGCCCGCTTTGGCTCGACGATGCGGAGGGCCAAGCATGATGCGCTCCTTCAGCACCCTGATTGGTTTCGCTGCGCTGGCAGGACTTCCCTTCCTTGCTCCCCAAGAACCCGAGGGCGCGGCGAAGCCTTGCTGTTCTGCCGAAGCGGTCGCAGGCCAGGCCGTGACCACCACCCAAGCGAGCCTGGCTTCGCTGCCTGGTCGCGCCGCGCCGCACCTTGACGAGATCAAGAAGCTGGTCGGCGATTGGTACCAGGTCGGAGACGACGGCAAGCCAAGCGCGCAACGCGTGTCCTCGTATCGCGTCACCGCGGCCGGCAGCGCGGTCATTGAAACGCTCTTCCCCGGCGAAGAACACGAGATGATTTCGATGTACTACATGGATGGCGGCGACTTGCGATTGACCCATTACTGTTCGCTGGGGAACGCGCCGAGCTTCCTCGCCGTGCGTCGAGAGAACGGACTGACTTGGCGTTGCCAAGGCGTGCATAATCTCGATTCGCATGGCGCAGCGCATATGCACGAAGGTCATACGACCTGGCAGAGTGCTGACCACATCACCGGCACTTGGCTGCAGACGGTCGACGGCGAAGTCACCTACACCGCGGCCTTTGAACTCGTGCGCGTCGACAAGTGAGTGAATCGGCGGCTCACGCGGCCGCTGCGCTTGCATGGCGAGAAGAGTCCGGGCGCATTCTGCCCGGACTCATTCGCATGTTAGGCGACTGGGGTGCTGCCGAAGAGGCGCTGCAAGATGCTCTGGAGGCCGCACTGCAACGCTGGCCGACCGATGGCGTCCCGGAACGGCCGGGAGCTTGGCTGACCACCACCGCCCGTCGCAAAGCACTGGATCTCCTGCGCCGCCGCAAACTGCGATCCAGCTCGGGCTCGGCCGACGAGCTGCAGGCACGGACCTCGACTGACTGGGAAACCCAGCTCGATAGTGCGATCGCAGATGACCAACTGCGCGCCATTTTCACGTGTTGCCACCCCGCACTTGCCCCGGAAGTGCAAACCGCGCTGACACTGGCAACTCTCGGTGGCCTCCGCACGGAAGAAATCGCCGCAGCGTTTCTGATTCCGGCCCCGACGATGGCGCAACGCTTGGTGCGCGCCAAGCGCAAGATCCGTGAAGCCGGGATCCCTTTCGAAGCACCGAGTGAGTTGCGCCGCCGTGAGCGCCTTCCCGGGGTATTGCACACGGTCTACCTCATCTTCAACGAAGGCTATTCGGCGAGCCAGGGTCCACGCTTGTTGCGCCGCGAGCTTTGCATCGATGCGATCCGCTTGGCTCGGCTGTTGACCGAGTTGATGCCCGAAGAAGCCGAGGTGCACGGTCTGGCCGCGCTGCTTCTGCTGCAAGACTCACGCCGCGGCGCGCGCGAGACTCCGGATGGCCGTCCGATCCGACTCGAAGATCAGGACCGAAGTCGCTGGGATCAGAGCCAGGTCATCGAAGGGCTAGGCCGCCTCGACCTCGCGATCCGCCTGCGTCAGCCTGGGCCGTATCAAATTCAAGCCGCGATCGCTGCCTTGCACGCCCAAGCGGAAACCGCGGAGGCGACCGATTGGAAGCAGATTGCCGCGCTTTACGAAGGGCTGCAGACCTGGCTGCCCAACCCGATCATCGCGCTCAATCATGCCGTGGCCGTGGCCATGGACCAAGGCCCCGAAGCAGGGTTACGCCTGTTAGGCGACTTGGCTCAAAGTGAAGAACTCAACGATTACCGCTACTACCACGCGGCGCAGGCCGAGTTGCTGGGGCGCGCTGGGCGACGCGCGGAAGCGAAGCGCGCGTATCAACGCGCGTTGAGCCTTGCAGAAAACGAAGGCGAGCAGCGTTTTCTGCAGGAACGGCTGACTGCTCTGGGCGAGATCGAGCCAGACGGGTAGGCTCGTGGACATGAGCCTTGACCGTCGCGCCTTTCTGCGTGGATCGCTTGCCGCTGGCAGCGCCGCCGCCCTATCCCCGCAACTTGCGCGCGCGAGCCAGCCTCCCCAAAACGCGCCGAAGATTCGTGCGATTCAGCGTAAGCGCATTCCGAAAACCGGTGAATTGCTGCCGGTGATCGGCCTCGGCACCTCACGCACCTTGAACGTCGACCCGAATGGCGACCACCCGGGCCTGGTCGAGGTGGTGCAAGGTTTTCTCGATTGGGGCGGCAGCTGCATCGACTCGTCCCCGATGTATGGCAACTCCGAATCCGTCGTCGGCGAGTTACTGAGCAAGATTGATCGCAAAGATTTGTTCTTCGCGACCAAAGTCTGGACCAAGGAAGGCAAGCAAGCGGGCATCGACCAGATGGAAGAGTCCCGCCAGCGCATGGCTGCCGATCGATTCGATCTGATGCAGGTGCACAACCTGGTGGGGCTCAATGATCACATGCCGACGCTTGAGCAGATGAAGGCGGAAGGCAAGATCCGCTATCTCGGGGTCACTGAGATGCGCGACTGGGAGACGGTCGAAAAGCTCGTCGTCAGCGACAAGCTCGATTTCATCCAGATCCCCTATTCGCTCGGCGAGCGCGATGTCGAAGCGCGCATCTTGCCGGCGGCACGCGACCACGGAGTTGCGGTTCTGGTCATGCGCCCCTTCGTGCGCGGTCAGCTCTTCAAGCAGGTCGCAGACAAGAAGTTCCCCGAGTGGGCTGCTGAAATTGAATGCAGCAGTTGGGCGCAGTTGTTCCTGAAGTGGTTGCTCGGCCACCCCGCCGTCACCTGCCCAATTCCGGCGACGTCGAAGCCGCATCACTTGCATGACAATATGCAAGGAGGCGTCGGTGCTGTGCCCGACGCCGCCATGCGTGCTCGCATCCAGGAGCTGGTGCTGAGCTAGAAGAAGATTCGCTTACAGAATCGTTTCTGCGAGACCATTCGAGAAGGTCGCGCTGCTGAAGTCATAGGCTTGAATCCAGATGTTCAAGCCGCTTGTGCCAGCCGGTAAGTTGCGACTGTAGCTTGCATTCCCGGATCCATCGGCATTCACCGGAGGAAGCTTGCGGATCGGCTGGCTAAGCAATGCCTGACCAAAGGGTGTGTTCGTCGGCCCGCCGCCGGCAACAGAATAAGCAAACAGGACCGCGGATCCTGGCGTGGCATTCGTCGCCTTCAAGGTCGTCGCTTGTCCGGCGACCAAGTTGACTGCTTCGAGGTGGAAGCTCGTACCGCAAAGCCAATACAGATATTGGCGACCAGGAGCGTGTTGGTGTTGACGCGAATCCAGTCTTGGTCCGTATTGTGAACCAATCGACCCCCACCCGGGTAATCGTAGGTCCAGCCAAAATCACTGCCGCCAAAATGCATGAACGGCGTGATACCAGCACCCGATGTTCCATTACAACCGTACCAGTGATACGTGAGCGAACCCGTGACATAAGGGGTGTTTGAAAGCACGCCGCTCACCGCCATAGGCTGCAGGTCACCACTGACGGTGCCGCCAATCGCGAAGCCGCCCCCGGAACCAGTCACGATCGTTTGGAATGCGATGTTCGTGCCGTAGCTCGCAAGGTACTCACCCTGCAAGTAGACGTTGCCGCCCGCAGCTAAGAATGCATCGATGTTGCTCACGGCAGTGGATGACAAGCCGATCACTCCAGACGAGATGACAAGGATGTCTGTCGTCGCGAAGAAAGCCGTCGTATCCAAAGTCGACTGCGGGTAGATGCCAGGCACAAATCCTTCGGACGAGGCTACCGCAGCCCAAGACGCGTCCTAAACGTGGCCGGCATTCGCCGAGGTGCTTTCGATGATCGTGACCCGAGCGCCGCTAGCAAGGTTGTTGCCGATCGGCTGATGAGTGCTGCCCTGCGAAACCGGCGCAAGGCTCGGCGGAGTGGCAGCAGAATCAACTGCCCATTCCTGGGCAGAGAGAGGCGCGGCGCAAAGGCCGGCCAGGATCAGGGAGAGTGGGGAGATCACAAGAGTTCTCGATTGAGGAGTGGGAATACCGAAGTGAATCGGCCGAGAAATCCAAACTAACCGAATTTCTCAAGTGCGAGGGCCTCGCTTTCTTCTAGAAACGCGCATCCAAAGCCGATTCCGCCACGAATGCGCAGGGAAGCCCGTAGAAACAAGTAGTCCGTCTAGCTAGAGTCATGAACATCGCCGCGGAAGTGCAAGCTGTCGGGGCGTTTGACTTTCGAGTCCGCGTCGCCGGGCGGCCACGCCTGCTTTCCCCGTTCCAGAGAC
>JBDQJC010000073.1:0-12627 GCA_040264055.1 Planctomycetota bacterium | reverse complement strand
CTCCAGCAACTCATCGCGGCGCTTTCCGAATTGGAAACGCGCTGTGGATCCTTGCCGATTCCGGGCTACACCCACTTGCGTCGAGCCATGCCGTCGACGATCGGCGATTGGCTGGCAGCACATCGGGTTGCCTTCGAGGCGGATCTTTCCAGCCTGTACGACGCTCGCAAGCGTTGGAGCCTTTGCCCGCTGGGCAGTGGTTCCGGCTACGGGATTCCCTTACCGCTGGATCGTACCTTTGTCGCGCAGCAGCTCGGCTTCGACGGCCCCGAGCAACCGGTTACCGCGACCCAGCACAGCCGCGGGCGCGCCGAGTTGGCCTACCTCACTGCGCTGGAAGGCATCGCGCTTGACCTCGGCAAGTTTGCAACCGACCTGTGGCTGTACTCAACCACCGAGTTTGGCTTTGTGCAACTGCCGACTGCGTTTACGACCGGGAGTTCGTTGATGCCGCAGAAGCGCAACCCTGATCTGATCGAGTTGCTGCGCGCCCAATCACGCCAAACCGTTGCTGATCGTGCTTCCTTGCTTGCGGTGCTGCAAGATCTGTCGAGCGGCTACCACCGTGACTTCCAGTTGATCAAGCCGCCGCTATTCCGCGGGCACGATCGCTTGCTGGCTTCGGTGCGGATCACGGCCAAGTTGGTCCCGGAACTTAGCTTCGACGAAGCGGTGCTGCAAACTGCGGCCGAAGATCCGCAACTGACGGCCACCGCCAAAGCTCTGCAAGCCGCCGCGCGCGGCCAGAGCTTCCGCGCCGCCTACCGCGAGGAAGCGAAGACTTAGCGCTCGCGCAGGAAGAATCGCTTCGCTACCAGGGCAGGCGGCGCGCCGATTCGGCCTGGGTGAGCCAGCCGAGAAGCTCGGTGCGCAGCTGCAGGTAGGCGGGCTTCAGATCGGCGCGGTCAAGGCCGGCCGCATCCGCTTCCAGCCAGTGATCCAGGAAGCTGTGGAACGCGGCTTCTCCGCGATCGGCGTCGGGGTAGCGAGCGTCGCCAGCGAGGGCGGTTAGATTCGCCAGTAACTGAGACCAGTCCTTGCGTTCGGCCTGACGCCACATCGCATCGAGTTGCCCGAGCATCCAAGCCGCCGCAGCATCGGCGTCGGACTGGCGAAGCAAGGCGAGCATGTTGCCGCCCTGCGGGCTGAACAGCGAGACTTCGGGCCACGCGCTCAGCCAGAAGCGAGCCGTCTCTTGCGCTGCCTGATCCGAGAAGACTCCGGGCAGCCATCGCTGCTGAACCAGGCGACCCGTCAGATCGAGAATGACTTTCTCGCGCAGCTCAGGCTGGCGAAACTGCGCGATCAACCAACGGTATTCCGCGCGTAATCGTTCCTTGGGCTCGAGTGCGTCCAGTTCGCTCCAGGACTGAAAAGCCGCGTGATAGCTCGCGAACAATTCCTGCCTGTGGTCTGAAGAGCTCGTCGCCCCCACCGTTGGCCCAAGGACTTGCCAGTCGCCGCCTTGCCCGCGCCCCAAGAAGACCAGGCAAAGCTCACCCTGGGGAAGATGCGGCGCGCGCGGCTTCAAGGTGTTGGCGGGATAACTCACCGTCAGAGCTGCGGCAGTCTCACCGCGCCAAACTTCGACCACTTCAAGTTCAACCCGTTCACATTGCAGGGCACTTGGGTGACTGGGTGAGCCACCGAAAAGCCCGCGCGCGCCCGGTCGCACCAGCCCGATGAACTCAGCCTCGATGAGTTGTGCGCGCAGGCTGGGAGCTTCGCTGAGCTGCCCGATGGAAGTCAGTGGGAGTGCCCCGAGCAGCAAGGTGGCGGACGCGATGATCACGGCGAGTGATACCTGCGAGGCTGTTCTCGGTTACCCCGTGCGGCCTGCTGTGACATCAGGCGCTTGGGTCAAATGCGCTAACAGTTTGCCAAGGCAGAGTTCGGCGTTGCCAACGGCGTGGCATACACCCAAGCAAGCTTGTCCACACGGGGCAAACTGCCCGCACGATCGCTCGGTTCCGTGGATTTCGGAAAGAAAACTAATCCGAAAAATCGCCCTCGGATCAGCTGCCAATCACACCGTGCTTCTTGCCGACCTTGATGAAGGCGGCAACTGCACGTTCAAGATGAGCCTGCTCATGGCCGGCCGAAATCTGCACCCGGATGCGTGCTTGGCCCTTGGGCACAACGGGGAAGCTGAAGCCGATCACGTAGATGCCTTCCTCGAGCATGTCGCGCGCCACATCGGCGGCGAGCTTGGCGTCGCCGAGCATGATCGGAACGATGGGGTGCACGCCCTCTTTGATCGCGAACCCCGCCTCGGTTAAGGCCTGGCGGAACCACATCGTGTTGCGCTCGAGCTTGTCGCGCAGTTCGGTCGTCGCCGACAAGCGGTCGAAGACGGCAATGCTGGCCGCAACGATCGGCGGTGCCACCGAGTTCGAGAACAGATAAGGCCGCGACCGATTGCGCAGCGTGTCGACGATGACTTTCGATGCGCTGGTGTAACCGCCCGAAGCGCCGCCAAGGGCTTTGCCTAGCGTCGAAGTAATGATGTGCACCCGCCCCATCACACCGCAGTGCTCGTGGGTGCCGCGCCCGGTTGCGCCCATGAAGCCACTCGAATGGCTGTCATCGACGTGCACGATCGCGCCGTACTTCTCGGCGAGGTCGCAGATCTGATCCAGCTTGGCGACATAGCCGTCCATCGAGAAGACGCCGTCGGTCGTGATCATGATGCGGCGCGCGTTGCCCTCGACCGCTTGCTTCAGACACGATTCAAGTTCACCCATGTCCGAGTTCGGGTAGCGGAAGCGCTGAGCCTTGCACAAACGCACGCCATCGATGATCGAGGCGTGGTTCAGCGAATCTGAGATGATCGCGTCTTCCTTGCCGAGCAAGGTCTCGAACAGGCCTGCATTGGCATCAAAGCAGCTGGTGTAAAGAATCGTGTCTTCGAAGCCGAGGAAGTCCGAGATCTTGGCTTCGAGCTGCTTGTGGATGTCTTGCGTGCCACAGATAAAACGCACCGAAGACATGCCGAAGCCGTGAGTATCGAGGCTTTGACGCGCGGCCTCGATCAGTGCCGGATCATCGGAAAGACCGAGGTAGTTATTCGCACAAAAGTTGAGCACCTCTTGGCCACCCTCGACGCGAATCGTTGCGTCTTGTGGCGTCACGATGATGCGCTCTTCTTTTTCCAGGCCAGCGGCGCGGATCTCTTCGAGTTCTTGCGCAAGCTGGGCTTCAAATGGCGTCTGCACGGCTTCGGTCATGCGGCCGATTCTATCACTGTCCGGCGCGAATCTTCTTGCCGTGCTCGGTCAGCGAGGCCTCAAGAGTCGCGAGCTCTTTGTCGGTCAAATGGACCGCACCAATCCGCAGCATGTTCATGAAGTGGCGAATCTCGTGTGGGTCGACCGGGCAGCCGACATTGCCTTTCGGCCCGCTACTGGTCGCCATCTTCTCGCCTTTGCCGTTATAGAGAGCGACCCAAGGAATTCCCCCGCCTTGCCCCTCACGGAGTTGCGTCGCGAGCTCTTTTCCGCCGACCATGCGGTCCTGATCGATTTTCACCAGCACGAAGTCCTTGGCCAACAACGCAGCGACGTCTTCCTGATGCAGCCAGGCCTCGAGCCGGTGACACCAACCACACCACGGGGCACCCAAGTGAACGAACAGCGTCTTGCCGGCCTTCTTGGCCTCGGCGCGCGCGCCGGCCAAGACCTCCTTCGCGACCTGGGCCGGAACCTGGTGCTCCTTCAACATCGCCAAGACCTTGGCAGGATCATGCGCGCCATTGACTTCCAACGGACCGGTCTCGACGCGCGCCACGACTTTGCCCGCAGAGTCAAGCACGGCGATGAAGGGCACGCCCGAGGATTTCAGTGGCAGCTCGTACTTCTCGATCAGATCGAGGTTCTTGTCAAACTGACCAATGTCGACTTTGACGACTTCGAACTCGTTGCGAATCTGGGTCGCGATCGTGCGATCGGTTCGCATCGTGTTGTGCAGCTTGATGCACCAACCACACCAGTTCGCGCCAAACACCAACATCACCCGCGTGTCGTCTTTCTTGGCTGTCTTCAAGGCAGCGGCGATGTCGACGCGTGCATCGGCGGCTTCGTCGTAGACTTCGACCTTCTTGACCGGGTCTTGAACGGGAGCGAAGCAAGGCGCCGCGGGTACCGGCGCCGACAAACACAGGGTGGCCAGGGTCAACAACATCAGGCTACGAGTGTAGCCCGAAGTCGCACTAGACGGCGGACGGGTCGAGCACCACCTTGTGCGCTTCGCCCCGATCGAGCAGTTGAATGCCATCTTCAAACGAGGAAAGCGGCATTTGGTGGGTCACGATGTGCTCCAAATCGAGGCCAAGCCGCAGCAATTCCAGCATCTCGTCCCAGGTTTCAAACATGCGCCGCCCGACCACGCCCTTCAGCGTAAGACCCTTGAAGATCACGCGCTCAGAGAAGCGTTCGATCTCGAGATTGCGGCCAGACGGGATGCCAAGCAGGACGATTTCGCCCCCCGGGTACAGAGCATCGAGGCCGGCATTGATCGCCGGAACCGCGCCGCTCATTTCGAGCACCGAATCCACGCCTCCACCAGTCAAATCGCGGATGCGACCGGCGAAATCGGGTTCTTCGATCGGATTCAGAATGTGGATCGGCACGTCTCCGCCGATGCGCGCCGCCCATTCCTGCGCACGCTTCAAATGGCCGGGCGAGACTTCCGAAATCGTTAACGAAGCCGCACCGCGAAACTGAACCACTGCCGAGGCCATCGCGCCAATCGCGCCATAACCCGAAAGCAGGATATGCCGGCCTTCGATTCCGGCCGACGACTGAATGGTATGCACCGCGTTGCCCAGCGCGTCGAGGAAGGCCCCGATGTGCGGCGGCACGATCTCCGGGTCGAGTCGCACCAGATTGGATGCGGGGATGACCAGCGATTCAGCAAAACTGCCATTCTGTTGCAGCCCGGCAATTTTGGTGTTCTCGCAAATATGGAAATCACCGCGCAGGCACGCGCGACAAGTGCCGCAGACGATGTGCATTTCGGCCGAGACATAGTCGTTCTCGTACCAGCCTTCGACGCCGTCGCCTAGCTCGTCAATGTAGCCACAGAACTCGTGACCAATCGTGACCGGAGGCTGCACCAAATGAGAGATCGAGTCATCCCAATGGTAGATATGCCGATCGGTCCCACAGATGGCGGTGCGCGCAACGCGCACGCGAACCTCGCCGGGCCCCGGTGTGGGAACCTCGATGTCCTCGCCGTAAGCGACCCCTCGGGCCTCGGATCGCACCATCTGGATTGCACGCATTCGCTTTTGATTCTAACGCTGCCGGAATCGGCTGCTGCTAATCATCGTCTCCGTATGCCCGCCTTTCAAACAAGGGCGCGGGCGCGGCGCCGACCGACAGGGCAACCCCGAGCAAGAGACCGGACACCGCCATCGAAGAGCCGCCCCAGGACACCAAGGGCAACGGCAAGCCGGTCGTCGGCCAAGCCCCGCTGGAAACGCCTACGTTTAGACATAAATGGGTAGCAAAGTGCACGCCGATCCCGGCAATTACCAGTCGCGTGAAGGGGTCGCGATAGCGGGCCGCGCGCAGGAAGGCGGTAATCGGGAGCAAGGAATACAGCAGCAGGAAGCCGAGCGAACCAAGCAGGCCGAACTCCTCGGCAATCACCGGGAAGATGAAATCGTTATGCCGTTCGGGCAGACGGTCAAGCCGGTTCTCGGGGCCCTGTCCCCAACCATGACCGGTCAATCCGCCGGAACCGATCGCGAGCTTGGCGTGCCAAAGGTGATACCCAGCGTCGGCGATTTCTTCTTCACTGAGATGGTCTTGGTGCCACCAAGTCTCGATGCGTTCACGTTGGTAATCCTGGATCGCCAGAAAGGCGAAGGGCGCGAGCAGAATCGGCAGAATAAAAAACCAGCGCATGACGCGCCCAGGCGTCCCGGCTAGCCAAACGAGCCCGAGGAACAAAGGCACCGTGCTCAGCGCCGTACCGAGATCGGGTTGAATCAGGATCAAGCCAAACGGAATCACGGTCAAGAAAGCCGGCGTCAGCAAGTCCGTCATGCGTCGCGGACGAGGTCGCGAAGCAAAGAAGCGCGCCAAAGCCAGAATGATGCCGAGCTTGGCAAACTCGCTCGGTTGCAGCTTGAACCCCCCGCCTAGGTCAATCCAGCGGCGCGCGTTGTTGGTCGAATCTCCGATGACAAACACCGAGATCAGGAACAAGATGCAACCGGCATAGGCCAACCATGCTTGACTGCGCCAGATGCGCGCCGGGATGGCAGCGCCCATCGCGCAAGCAATGCCAACCGCGGCCATGCGCACTGCGTGCCCCATCGGGAAATCGTTCGCCCCACCGACGCTCCATTGCATGATCAGGCCGAAGCACAAGATCGCAGCAGCAACCGGCAGCAACGGCCAGTCGGTGCGTTTTAGGAAACGCCAAATTCGAACCGGAGGAGAACTTGCCGCGCGCACTTGCGCTTTATTCGCCTTCGAGGACCAATCGGAACGGCGATGGCAAGTTCGAAGCGTTGTGCTCCCAACTCATCTCGACCTCGGAGGCGCCCGGGACGAGCGGCTCATAAGTCACGGTGAAGCGCAAGGTATCGCCCGGATTCAACCCGATGCTGTCAAGGCAGGAATCCGCAGCCGAACGCCGCATGACCGTCGCCAGGTAGGCCTCAAAATCAGGCGTGATGCGATTCAATCCTCCGGCGCAAGTGTGGCAATAACTCATCAAGGTCGACTTCTGGCAATTGCGCTGCGTCTGGCAGGTGCCAAAGGTCGTCGAGCATTCATCGAAGGGCGGGCAGTAATCGTGGGTGTGCTCGGCGCCAAAGTTGTGACCGATCTCGTGCGCGACAACGACGAAATCCCAGAATCCAATTGCACTGTTGAAGTTGAAGCTGCCCCAGTTCGCGGTCGTGGTAATTCCGGTACTGACTCCAAAGCCACCTGTTCGGCTGCACAGCAGGCCTCCTGGTGCGAAGTAAGCAATCCCGCCTTGGTTCATGCCATTGCTCAGCAGGTGACCGAGGTCCGCATTTGCCGCGCCACCAGGCCAGTTCGTGCCCCAGTAGTCTGCAAACTCGCCGAGTAGATCTTCGGCCGTTCCACCAGTATCGGGCGCCACCCAAGGGTCGGACTCGACGTCATAAAGCGACAGATAAACCAAGCTGACCTGGGTTTGCATGCGCTGTTGGTAACGATGTCCAACCGCCGCGACAAGTTGCGTCACGTAGGTCGTGGCAGCGCCCGCATCGCCAAACTGATCGAAGAAGTCTTCGTCGGTCTCGAAGCCTAGCTTGCACAAGCGCGTGGCACCGACGTCCGCCGCTGTGCCCAACACCCCGTTGTTCTCGCCATCGCCACTTGGCGCGGAGCGCAGGTCACCTTCACGCTCGTGCTGGCCCCAGCCTGGCTCGCGCACTGGCTCGGGAACCAGCTGACATCCGTACTCGATATTGGACATCGGATCGATGGACTGCAGCCGGCCGTAGCGCGTGACGCGCGTGCGATTGCGTTCCCAACCATAAATGTCATCGGGCTCGGAGGTGATCAGATAAGTCTCGTCCTGGAGACGAATCCAGCCGCGATTCCCGAGCGGTGAAAAACTCAGAAACACCGTGCTGGTTAGATCGCCGGCAACTTGCCCAGTCCAGGAACTGAATCCGGCCAAGACCTCACCCGGACCCTCACGCCAAATCTGACCATCACGCATGATCTGAACCTCGGGAGCCAGGGGCGTAGGCAGCGGGCGCAGCAGCAAGGAAACTTCGCCGGCTTCCGGCAACGAAAAGCCCTCCACGAGCCGCGGCCCCTGGTTCAACTGTGCGGCGCTGGCCCATGCAGCGATTCCAGTGAGATCGGAAAGATAGACCTCGCCATAGACCGGGTCCGAACTGACGGGTTGCCAAGGCAGCGCAAGCGAATCGCCTAAAGGCGGGCTCCCGGCGACGCCGGCGTAATCGGAAGTAAACAGCAGCTCAAAATCGCGCACATCCAACTCGTCCGAGCCACTCAACAGAACCGGATCCAGGCGCACCGTGTCGGCGCCAACATTCGTAAAACTCACATTGAGTTCTTGCCCCGGAGTAATGCCGGTAATGCGATCCCCCGAGGAATAGCCGCTGCCACCGATGTTGATATCGAGGTTGGAGTTGGACTTGCTCTTCTTGCCTCCGCCCGAGCTGCCACAAGAAACCACAAGGCCAGCCAAAGCAAGCAAAAGGAACGCAGAGGTGTAGTGGGTTTTCATGTCAGTCTTGGCCCAACTCAAAGTACGCGCGAGCCTCTTCGGATGCGAGAAACTGATGCACGACAATGTTCGCAATTTCGCCGCCATGGAGTTGAACATTCTCGCATAAGACGGCAAATGCCCAGCGCGGTTCATCCCAAGGAAAGTAACCCGCAAACCAGGCGTGCGTTGCATGCCGATTGCTCGGTTGGGCAGTGCCCGTCTTCCCCGCGACCTGAAACAAGTCTAAGCGATAGCGTTCGTCATAGGCAGTGCCGCTCGGATCTTCCGTGACGGCGCGCAGCGCGCTCTTGATTTGGCGCTGAAAACCGGGGTCGAGGCGGAGCTGCTGCGGCTCGGGCAGGGCAGGCACCCCACCTCCGCTTTCGAGTACCAGCCGCGGCGTCAGCAAGTCGCCACTCGCGATCCAGCCATAAAAGCGCGCCATCTGCAGCGGGCTTGCGTGAATCGAAACTTGGCCAATCCCAAAGCGGGGCAGCGTGAATCCGTTGAAACCGCGATGGCGCGTGCCCAGATAGTTCGCACCCGACTCCAGACTTGCGTTCGGGCCAACCGGAAGAAAGCGCACCCCATCGTCATACTCGCCCTCCCGACCGTCTGGCTCGAGCACGATGCGTTCACTCTCGACTACTTCGATACCAGTTGGTGAACCGAAGCCGAGCTCACGCGCGCGCTTCCAGATCGCCTGCCAACCCAACTCATAACCAAGCGTGTAGAAGTAGGTGTTGCACGAGAGCTTCAATGCGTCGTGCATGTTGAGTGTGCGCGCCGAGTGATTCAGGCACTTCAGCGGTTTGACGCGTTCACTCGCCTGTTGCCCCGGCGGTAGCCACGAGTTGTTGCAGTGAATCTCGCGATTCCAAGCGGCCGCATCTCGCTCGAGAGCAAGCAAGGCGATCAAGGGCTTGAAGGTTGATCCCGGATACGGCACTTGCCAGCCCTCGGCATTGCCGCCCAGAGCGCGATGGCGAAACACCGCATTCTGTTTATCCGCGACAAGCAGCTCGTACTCGGTCCGCACCTCGTCACGCGTGTAGCTCGGCACCGTCGCCAGAACCGGGACCGTGCCATCCCGCAAATCGATGATGGCGAAACCCACCCGTGGTTGCCGCAAGCGTTCAAGCGTTCCGGGAGGAGCCCCGGAATGGGTCTCGCGGGCAATCGCGTAGGCTTGATGAATCGCTTGCTCAGCGAGCGAGTTCAAGCGAGCCGAAAGGCTAACGCGCAAGTCCTTCCCGGCCCGCGGCGCGACAAACTCCAGCTCACGCGGACGACCTTCCTCTTCGCCGCCGGCAAGCTCGCGCAAGTACCCGCGTTCACCGCGCAGTACCTCCTCAAAGGCCGCTTCGAGACCATCCAGCCCGCGTACATCGCCGGGCCGCATCGTATTGCGCAAGAAGTCCCTCCGCAGCGCGCGGTAGTCTTCCTCTTCTTCGGGGGTGCGCACCATCTTGCCCGCCAACTCCTGCAGCACCCGGCGTTGTTCGTGGTAACGGTCGACGTCCTCATCATTGGTCATGCGCACATTGCCAATTAACTGAGGGACATAATCCGAGGGATAAAGCCGATCGGCTGCCAGCTCAACTTGCAGCCCGGCAAAGCCTTCTGGGTCTTGGCCGATCCGGTCGACGATTTCAAAATCGACGCCGCGCACCAAGCGCGCGACCCGGTCCCGGTGCACGCGCGCGACAAGTTCGCGGCGCAAGCCGGCGACATCTTCTTCGGCATAGGCTTCGATCTGCGCGAGCAATGCTCCGAGTTGTTCCGCCGTGGGCGTGTCGTCCCCGGCCGGAGCGAGCAGGGCAGCGAGCTCTTCCTCCGAGTAAGTCCAGCGCCATCGACGGGCAAGATCTTGGAGCGCGAAGAATCGCTCGACACGCCAATGGCGTTCGTTGGCCTCGCCGACTGGTGCACGATCCGCAGCCAAACGCGCTTTGACTTCCCATGCCCCCCATCCGAATGCCTCGGCGGCCGCGGTCCGGACAGCTTGCTGGCGGATACGACGCTCAAGCCCTTGTCGCTCAAGCTCCAATCGCTCCAACAGCGGGTCTTCTAGTTCGAGCCCCAAGAGTCGCTCGAGATCCCGAAGTCGACTTCGACTCTCGGCCAAGCCGAGTCGCATCGCTGGCCCTGCCTCTGGGAAGGCTTGACCAAACGGCAACTTGGAATCGCGCGCCCACTGCTCCAACTCATTCGCGCGCGAGCGCGAGAAGCCGGACAAACGACGCAAGTAATAGAGCGCGTCGCCAAGGCCCCGACTGCCCAAGCCCGAAAACTGCGTCGGCGTCCAGGCGAGAACTCGTTCGACGAGTCGCTCCGCGTTCTGCGCCGCGTCCTGCAATCCGGCGCAGGGTTCCCCGAGTAACAAGCACAGCTCAAAAAGCTGGGCAATCGGCTGACCGCGACGGAATGCGCGGTACTCCAACATTAAATCGAAAGAACGCCGATCTTCGGCGAGCACCACGCCCTCGGCATCGAAGATGCGACCGCGCTCAGCGGGAATCGTGCGCTTCTCCAGCCGCGAGCGGCGCGCGCGCTCGGCCCAAGTCTCGTGCTCGATCACCTGCAACTGGACCATGCGTGCGGCAAGAATCACCTGCACGAAAGCGAGCGCCAGAATCAGATGTTGGAGCCGTCGTTTTCTCATCGATCGAGCCGCAGCCGACGCGGGCCCGGCCGCCTCACGATCGCCCAAAAGGCCCCGACCCAGATTACGGCGAAGAGCGGCTCGGTCCAAGCTCGGTCCAAGCCCAAACGACTGCTTTCTAGCCAGTCCAATGCAGTGGGCGGGAACGCTGCCAAGGCACCGACCACGAAGCGCAACAGAATCGACTCCTCGCTGATATGACGATGGACACGCTCACGCAAAAAGAGCGCCCCCGCCAGCCCCGCCCAGCAGGACCAGGGTGAAACCGCACTGACGGAAGCACGCAGCCAGCCCAGCACGAACACAACCTGCGTGGAATAGCGCAAGCGATCACTCGCGCGCGCTGGAACGCAACCAACGGCGAGAAGAAGCCAAGGATCGGGCAGATACGGCCCGACCGAAAGCGCCCGCAAAGCCGGAGCACTCAAGGTGACCAGGAGTGCCACGGGCAACAAGACTCGCCAGCGGACCGATCTCATGCGTCTGGCTCCGCGAGCGGAACCCGACCCAACAAGCGCAGCTCACCGACCGGACTCGGGGCAGGGTCGAGGCGCGAACCGAGAAAAAGACCGCGTGGCACCCCCTGGTCACCTCGCGTGAATCGCAACGCCGCGTCTTCGCGGGTGGCCGTGTCTTCATCGAGGCCCACCCAGCTCGAAGCAGGCCAATCCGCCGGAGCGCGGCGGCTACACCACAACAATTCGCCGCGACGAGCGACGACGCGGCCGAGCACGCGGCCATCGACCATCGCAATCGATGCCGACAACTCGCCCGCCGCGCGAAGTCCGCACAAGCGCGCGCCGAATACGCCATCCGCTCGCAACGCCAGGCTGGCGGCTGCCGATTGGATCGGGGGTTCAGCGACGACGCTGTCACTGACCGCGCCGGCTGCAACGAATACCCGGCCTTCACCCCCGGCAGGAAGCACGAACTCCACTTCCCAGGCAGCCGAGCCGCGATCTGGGTCACCGACCCGCACCAGACTCCCGAGCTGAAGATCCAAGGCGGCGTAAGCAGGTGGATCGGTCGCACCGCGCCGGAAGTAGGCCTGGCCCGCAGGCCTCGGTTCACCCTTCGCCTCGAGCCAGCGCACGATGGGTTGTTCGTTCCCACCTCGGCCTTCAAGCACAGCGCGCAAGGGCATACCCCGATCGCCGTCGAGCACCGCGGGAGTACGCCGTGCCGCGCCACTCAGAAGCTCGACCTCAGCCGTCTCGCTTCCCGTGCGACCGATGCGTCCCAGCCACTGCCCGCCGTAAACCACCGGCATTCCGCTGGCGAGCCCAAAGTCGGTGCCCGCAGCGAGCAACAATCGGCCGACTTCCGGCTGCGAAAGCCCGACCGGAACCTCTAACCAGGCCACCCCCGGGACCGCCGCCGGCAGCCCTGCGGCTCGCTCGGCTTGAATCAAGGCATCCGCGGAAAGCGGGGCCTGCTCGGGTGGATCTTGCGCCGGAACGACTCGATCGACCACCCAGCCCGCCAGCGGCATCGTCAGCTGCGCAAGCGGCGCGGTCGCCGCGCGGGCAACTGCCTCCAGTGGCGCGAGCTGCAGAATGGCCTGTAGCGTGAGAACCGTGACTCCGATGGAGAGCAGCACGGCGCGTCGGTGGCGCTCGGCGACCGAGGGCAGGAACACTACTGCAAGTCGTCGCCCTCGGACAGGAAGCTCGCGTAGAGATCGAGATCCTCGAGGAACTTGGCTGTACCGCGCGCCACTGCGGTGAGTGGCT
>JBDQJC010000072.1:0-13135 GCA_040264055.1 Planctomycetota bacterium | reverse complement strand
GTTCAGCGAGGGGCTCCAGCCAGGCATGCGAAGCTGCGGCAACACGAGGCTTAGGCATCAGAACGCACCTCGTCTCGATACAGGCCAACCACAATTCCGGCGAGCCGGAAAGCTTCGCCCGCCTGGATTTCGCGATCGGGGTAGGCAGGATTCTCGGCTCGCAAAATCGGCGGACAACCTGGCCGAGGTAAATAGGTCTTCACCGTGGTTTCGACCGTGTCGCCTTCCCCGAGCAAAGCCACCACGATCGCGCGTGCCTCGGCTGTTTCGGATTGCCGCACCAGCACCAAGTCCCCATCCAGAATGCCGGCATCGCGCATCGAGTCACCGCGCACCCGTAAGGCAAAATCTGCGGAACTGGCCAACGGCACTGGGAGATGCCCATCGACCGTCGCGATGGCTTGAATCGGCACCCCTGCGGTGACCTGACCCAAGATGGGAACACTGCCCTGGGGCGCTCGTTGCGGTAGATCGATCCCGCGCGCGCCACGCTCAAGTTGCAAATACCCCTTGCGGGCCAGGGCGCGCAGGTGGAAATCCGCCGTTTGCGCCCGCACCCCCATGGCCTTGCCGAGTTCGGCGCGCGTCGGGGGTCGTCCAGCAGCTTCGCGGAATGCCTCGACTTCCTGGAGGGCATCACGCTGCCGCGGGCTCAGTTCTGGCAGGCTCGCATCACGCATCGAGCCAGTATAGGATAAATATCAGATACGCGTGGATTCGACCCCGGAACTGCCTTCAAACTGCACAGGAATCTGCGAGCAGCGCCCAAACTCGACCAAGCGCGCCAAATCGCCCTTCCACGCTCCCAGGAAGCGGTCGCGGACCAGCTCGCCACTCGAAACGCCCTTTTCCAAGAGCTCTACCAAAGGTTGCAGGAAGACCGCCTCGTGCTCGGGAAGAACGGCAAGGTCGACCAGATCGCGCGCAACATCGAGCAGGAGCCGCTGACCGGGCCCTTGCAGCCGCTTGGGAAGTTCGGCCGCGAGTCCCGAGCGATGTGCAGCATGCCAAGCTTCAAGTCGTTCGGCCGGAGTCCAGTGCGCGCACAGCGCTTCGGCTTCGCGCAGCGCAGCATCGTCGTAGAAGACCCCTTGAACCAAGGCGGCCAAACCCAAGGTACGACGTGGGCACATCGTGTCTGCGCAGCGCAGTTCCAGCTGAGGTCGGAATCGAACCTCGGGAAACGGGGTCGATAAGTGCAGCTCCCAGTCTTCCATCGTGGCTTCGCCCGACGCGAGATGCTGACGAAAGCTGCGACCGCGCATATCGAGCTGTTTGCCATCCCGTTCCGTGAACAGCATCTCAAGATCCAGCACCCATTCGATGTAATCATCGAAGCTGGCATCCTCGCGAATCAGCTGCTCGACGAAGCCACAGCGAGTTGGATCGGTATCGGTCCAAATATGCCCGCGCCAGGATGCGAAGCCGCTGAACTCACCGGCACGCACCGCACTATTGGCGAACATCGCGTTGAATACTGGGGCGAGGCGGAAGATCGTGCGTAGCTTACGCATCGCGTCTTCCTCGCTGCTGTGATCAAAGTTGATCTGCACGCCACAGGTCGTCTTCATCATCCAATAGCCCAATTCGCCTTTCGAGCGCAAATAGGGCTCAAGCACGTTGTAGCGCTTCTTTGGAATGCGCTCGAGTTGTTCCGGTCGCGCGGTCGGGTGCGAGCCAAGCGTGACGAATCGCACGCCGAATTCGTCTTCCGCACGCGCCAGCAGTTGCATGTACTCGCTGACTTCCACGGCCAGCTCTTGCAGGGTGCGCGCGGGTGTCGAACCGAACTCAAGTTGAGCTGCTGGCTCGAGCGTGAGCGTGCGGCCGTCGGGGGCCTTCAGCCCAAGAATGTGGCCGTCATCTTCCTTGCGCTGCCAGCCGGTCCATTCAGCGAAGCGGTCCAGCAGGAAGGCAACGCCAGGCTGTCCTGAATACTCGACGGCTTTGCCCCGAGGATCGGTGACGAACTGCTCGTACTCGATGCCCAATCGCCATTCTTCACGGGGACGGTGGCCACGCGTCAGAGCGTAGCGAAGGTCATCGGGCGTCAACGCAGCCATGGGGATTGGCGGAGGTGCATGGGAATCGAACCCACCGGGCCTGGCCGAACCAGGCCCCAGCGGCTTTGAAGGCCGTACAGGACGCCAGCCCTGATCCACCTCCGTCCAGGACTAATCGTAGCGTGGCGGCCAGTGTGACAAGGAAGTCCCCCAAAAGCGCAAACTGCCATCCTCAGAAACGGCCGCCAATCCGTCTGCGCCAGGAACAAAGCTGAGATCCAGGAGTTCTGATCCAAGCTGGCCCAACTCCAGGAGCACAGCAGTGCCCTTGCCTACTTGAATCTGGACCTCGCCCGTGACCGGCGAAGCCAAGGCGCGCAGGCTTTCCAAGGGATGCACCGCTTCGATCGGCGAACGACGCCAAGCTTCCCCGCGCGAGGGAGCCAGCGGCAAGTCTGCCGCTTGGCTGGCCCAGGTGGAATCCGCAATCGGCTCGAGGCGCAGCAGGTCCCATACCTCCGGCGTTCCGTCGGCGAGCCTGAGCAAGAGCACATTGCCTTGTTCAACAAACTGGCTCGCCACAATCGGCCCGCCTGCTTGGCGACTCCAGATCCCGGGCGCCGCGGAAGGCTTCCACAACTGCACCGCTCCGTCGTCACCTCCGGTGAGCAAGTAGCGCCCGCGTGGATCCAACTCGATCACATTCGTGAACGCGAAGTGCGCCTGAAACTCGCGGTGTACCTGCCCTTGACCGTCGACGTGGGAAACCCAGCCATCTTTGCTACCGAACCACCAACCCGGACCATTGTGCGCAGGAGCAAGCGTCTGCACTGCGCTGTCGCCTTGCCAATGCCAATTCAATCGCGCTTGTTGGTCTGCAGTCCAGCGAGTTTGGCAGATGGAACCGTCCAAACTGACGGACCAGAGACTGCCGTCTTGCGCATATTCCAAGTCAAAAACCGAGGCTTCGTGAAGCACCAGCGGCGGCCCCAACGAAGCGCCCGTGCGTGTATCGAAACGGTGAATCGCCTCGAGACCATCGGCGACCGCAAACTCAGTGCCATCCCTCGAGAAAGCCAATACGATCGCGCGCGGTTCGACCTCGACGATGAAGTCGGTTTCGCCGGTGTTTGGGTTCCAAAGATGTACCAAACCGCCATCATCGAGCGTGGCAACCCTTTGCCCATCTGGCGAGAAACTCACCCAACCCACGCCGTATTCGTGTTGTTGGTATTCGCGGATCATGCCCAGGGTTTCGGTGTCATAAACCCGTACCACGGTGTCATCGCCGCCGGCAACGAGATAGTGGCCATCCGGACTGAACGCGATCCCAAAAACGCCATAGTCGAATCGATCGAGTTCTTGGGCTTCCTGGCCGGAAAGTGCATTCCACCACCGCAGGGAACCATCGCCGAAGCCCGCCGCGACGAAGCGGCCGTCGGGATGAATCGCGGCGCCAAGCAAGCGCGGACCGCCGGGCTCTTGCAGCGTGACCAGGGGGCGCTCCATGCGTTGGCGGAGATGGCGAGTGGTCCAGTCCGCTCGCTCCGACTCCGTCAGCGCGATCAACTCGCGCGCATCTCCAAATCGGAACCCGGTCACCGCACGGCCGGCTGCGCGGGTCAGAATGGCATGCCGTTGTTCTTGCGATTCGGACCACGCCAGCTCGGTTTCGCGTTGCGCGTTCTCGGCTCCCGCAAGTCGATCTGCCCCGTAAGCAAGTGGCCCGATGGCGACGAGGCCCAAGGCCAGACCGACCGCGCTGCGTGGGTGGCGTTGCAGCCAAGTTTGCATGCGCCGCCAAACACTCGGCGGCTGGGCACAAACCGACTCGTGACGCAGGAACCGGTGCAGGTCTTCGGCGAACTCCGCCATGCTCGCGTAGCGCTGACGCGGATCTTTCTCGATCGCCTTCAAGCAAACTTGAACGAGCTCCGGAGGGAGTTGCGGACGAATCTTGCGCGGATGAATGGGGTCTTTATGCAAGATCGCATGAAAGACCTGTTCCGGAGTCTCGCCCTCGACCGGGCGACGCAGCGTCAACATCTGATAGAGCGTGGCGCCTAGGGAATAAACATCGCAGCGTCCATCGCGGCTAAAGCTGCCACGGCGCACCTGCTCCGGGCACATGTAGTACGGCGTGCCCGACATTTCTCCGGTTCGTGACAAGCCGACTCGGTCGCGAATGCTTGCCAATCCGAAGTCCACCAAGCGGACCCGGCCCTCGCCATCAAGGAGCAAATTGGCTGGCTTCAGATCACGGTGGAGTACCCCGCAAGCATGAGCTTCGGCGACCGCTTCGGCGACCGCTTCGGCGACTTCTGCGATCCAACGCGCCACGCTGCGCACCTGATCACGAGGAATCGCATCGGGATGATTCGACCATTCTTGCCAAACCGACTCCAAATCGCGTGCTCCGGGCACGAACTCCGAAACGATGTAAGGGATGCCTCGGCTCAACCCGCGGCCGAATACCCGCACCACCGCAGGGTGAGTCAATCTTCCGGCAGCTTCGGCCTCGCGCAGGAATCGCTCGCCGTCATCGGAAGTATGGTCAATGCGCGGATGGAAGATCTTCAACGCGACGCGCCGTCTGAGCGCGACTTCCTCGGCCTCGAACACCACTGCCATGCCACCGCGACCTAGTTCACGGTGTAGTCGGAAACCACCGAAGTCCGAGCCTTCGGCGATGAGGGGAATATCAGCGGGCAGAACCACCTGAAGAGGTGGAAGGAAAGAGACCGGCAGAGAAGGACAGGTTGGCTGTGCCGGATCAGCGCAAGCTCACGATAGCTTCGCCTGCAATCACTTCTCCAACGAAAGCCGGTGGCTCTTCCGCTAACTCCTGTTCAAAAATCGCGGCTTTGTCCTCGGGCACCGCGACAAGCAAGCCACCCGAAGTCTCGGCGTCATAACACAAGGCGGACAGCCATGCGGGCACCTCGTCGGATACGCGTACGCGGTCACCCAGACCTTCGCGGCCGCGGTTGGCGGCACCCGAGTACACGCCTTGCGCGGCAAGCTCGGCCGCGCCGGAATAGAGCGGTAAGCCGACCGCGCGCAGTTCCAAGGTCAATTGGGAGGCCTTCGCCATGTTGTATGCATGGCCGAGCAAGCCAAAGCCCGTGATGTCGGTCGCAGCACGCACCCCGGCGGCTCGCATCGCACGAAGTCCGAGCTTGTTGAGGCGCGACATACCGGCGACTGCAGCTGCTTCGTCTTCCGCCGAAACCAAGCCGCGCTTCACGCCAGTATTGATCGAGCCAGCACCGAGCGGTTTGGTCAGGTACAAACGGTCACCCGCGCGACAACCCGCCTGAGTGATGAGTTGGTCTTCGGCTGCCTCTCCATAGACGGCGAAGCCAAACAAAGGCTCTTCGGATCGCACCGTGTGCCCGCCGACCCAAATCGCTCCGGATTCGCGCACCTTCGCAACCGCCGCATCAAAAATCGGGGTCAGGGTGTCCTGATCCCAATCTGCGGGGAAGCCAGCGATGTTGAGGACCACACGCGGCTCACCTCCGCAGGCATAAATATCCGACAAGCTATTGGCTGCCGCAATCGCCCCAAATGCTGCCGGATCATCAACCACCGGCGGGAAAAAGTCGACCGTGAACAGCTGCATCCGGCCGTCGTCGGCACGCACAATCCCCGCATCGTCAAAGCCCTCGGGGCCGACAATCAAAGTGTCCGAGCTAGCGGCAGGAGCAATTCGACGCAGAACCTGCGCCAACTCTCCCTGTGGGAGCTTTGCAGCTCAACCGCTACAGGCAGCGTATTCCGTCAGGCGTTTGGTTCGGGCCATGCATGGATTCTAGGCCGGTTCTGCTCAAGTCCAAGGACTTGCTCTGACGATGAACTCGCGACCTCCTGTGCCTTCCTCCGGGCACGGTGCATCCCTCCATGCTTTCTACCGCAGCCCCGAGCACCACTGGCAGCTTCCTTGAAGCTGACGATGGCGATCTCAGTGCGCGCCGCCAGATCCTCGAGACAACGGCCCACCGGCTGTTCCTCGTGATCCCGGCGATCATGGTGCTGTACGCGCTGGCCAACGTGACTTGGCCGGTCTATGTGCTTGGGCTTGGCTTGCTGCTCAACACCGCGATGTACTTTTCGGTACGCCGTGGCCTGGCCGTCAACCTTTGGGGCTATGTCCTGATCAGTTCGTATTTCACGATCTGTGCGGTCACTCTGGCGGCAACCGGAGGAATTACCAGTCCGGCGATGGCTTGGATGCTGGTCGGCATGTTGCTCGGATGTTATGTGTTCGGATTGGTCGGCGGGCTTGCCTCGACGATCATCTCAAGCGCCTTTCTGGTCGGCATGTGGTCCTGGTCGATGTCCAAGGGCCTGACCGTACAACAGATCACCAGCGATCAGATTGCTTCGGTTTCGCTTGCGCTCAACTTTGGCGCTCTCGCGGTCGCACTGGTGATCTGCCGTGATTGGCAAGACAGTTTGGCCCGGCTTGAGTCGAGCCGGCGTGATGCAGAAGAAGGCTTCGGGGAAGCGCTGAAGAGTCTGCACGACGCCTGCATCGTGATTGCACTCGATCCCGCGGTGCCGAAGGGCTATCGAGTGATCTTTCAGAACACCGCCGCCGAGCGGGTCATGACTCCGCTCGAGCGGGAGAACATCGCGCTGCTCGATGCTCTGCCCAAGCGCCCGCGCGCGCGCATCGCCGCATTCTTGCGCCGTGACCTCGGGCAAGGCCGCAAGTTGGTCGAACGCGGGATCACCCACCCCGTCACTGGCCACGTCTTTGACGCGACGATTACTGGTTGGAATCAACAGGCCGTTCTCTCGCTGCACGATGTCAGCGAACACGTCGAGCTAGAAGAGCGCTTGCGCCAAGCTTCGGAGGAAGCGCGCGCTGCGAGCCAAGCAAAGAGTGATTTCTTGGCCAACATGAGCCATGAAATCCGCACGCCCATGAACGGCATCTTGGGCATGACCGAGTTGACGCTCGACACCGGGCTTGATGAGGAACAGCGAGGCTATCTCGAAACGGTCAAGCGATGCTCAGAAAGCATGCTTGCCTTGCTCAACGACATTCTCGACCTCTCGAAGATCGAAGCCGGCCGTCTCGAGCTGGAGACGATCGATTTCAGCTTGCGTGGCATGCTCGATGACGTGCTAGATAGTCTGGCTGCAAAAGCGAGCGAGAAGGGATTGGAATGGAATGCCTTTGCGCGTTTCGATGTTCCCGACATGGTCGTCGGCGATCCGACCCGTCTCCGCCAGATCTTGCTGAACTTGACGGGCAACGCCCTGAAGTTCACCGAAGGTGGCGAAGTCGCGGTCGAAGTCTCTCTGGTGGAACGAGGCAAGCATGGCGCCAAGCTGCGTTTCGATGTCCGCGACACCGGGGTTGGACTGACTCCGGACGAGCGCAACCGCCTGTTCCGGAAGTTCTCGCAAGCCGACACTTCCACCACGCGCAAATTCGGCGGCACGGGACTCGGTCTCGCGATCTCGAAACAGCTCGTGGAGCAAATGGGTGGAACGATCGGCGTCGAATCGGAATCGGGCAAAGGCTCGGACTTTTGGTTCGAACTCATCTTGCCGGTCAGCCCGCGGCAAGACCGAGAGGACGCGCCGCCGGATGCACTGGTTGGCCTGCGCGTTCTCGCGGTCGACGATACCGCGACCAATCTGCGCGTTCTGTCCGCCCAGCTACGCGCCTTGGGATGTCGCTACGAAACGACTTCGAGTCCGCGCAAGGCCCTTGCGATGCTGGAGGAAGCCGCCAACGGTGGCGACGCATTCCAAGTGCTGCTCAGCGACAAAATGATGCCGCTGATGGACGGCCCCGAGTTGGCTTGCGCCGTGCGCGCCAACCCCGCTCTCGCGGAGTTGCGCCTGGTCCTCTTAAGTTCCTACAACGAACGCGAGGATGAAACTACGGACAACAACGGCTTTGATCGGCGCTTAAACAAGCCCTTGAAGCTGCCCGCGTTACGCACCACCTTGCTGAACTTACTGCATGGCGAGGACGAGCCTGTGCCGGAGCATGTGCAGGCGCAAGCGCATACAAGAGAGGCCGAGGCGTCACAGCCTGCGGCCCCCTCCAGCGCAAAGCCGCAAGCCGGAACGCACGCGAAATCGGTCGAGGCGCTCACCGCCAACATCCGCTGGCGTGGACGCGTGCTTCTTGCCGAAGACAACGCGGTTAACCAGAAACTCGCCAAGCGCATGCTTGAGAAAGCTGGAATTGAGGTCGATGTCGCCAACAATGGCGCCGAAGCCCTGGCCTTGGTCGAAAAGAACGAGTACGCAATGGTTCTGATGGACTGCCAAATGCCGGAACTCGACGGTTACGAGGCCACCCGCAAAATCCGACGCCTGACTCCGCCGAAAGATCTCACGCCGGTCATTGCCTTGACCGCGCATGCGATGGTCGGCGACCGGGAGAAGTGCGAAGCCGCTGGCATGAACGACTACATGACGAAGCCACTGCGCAAAGAGATCTTCTTCGGCATGCTCCGCAAGTGGCTCGCGGTGCACGACGACGACATGCGCGCCGCCTAAGCTGGCTTCGCCGCTGCGATCACGAGTTGGAACAACTCGGAATCACGCTCCGGGCTGATCGTGCGCAGGTCCAAGACCAAGCCGCCATCTTGCACGCGGCCAAACACTCCTGGCCTACCCATGCGCAAGGCATAGGCGAGCGATGCGACTTCTTGCCCTTCGCCTGGCTGAATCAGGACACCGTAGCCCGCGAGGTCACGGATCGGAGCAGCCCCCGAGCCAACGCGACCGGCGGTTTCGATCACCTGGGCATGCACTCCGGCTTGCGTGAGTTGCTCGCCCAGTTCCCTTGCGCGCGGCAGGATGTCATCCGCTTGCAGAGCGAGCTGACGCAAGGCGGGAACCCGCTGTAACGCGGCTTCCTCGCCGAGCGCGTGCAAAGCCAAGGTGGCCTCCAGGCCGGCCAGCAGTGCTTTGTCCAGTCGCAAGCAGCGCGTCAGCATGTCAGAGCGCAGCTTCTCCACCAGCGGCTTCGGGCCGACGATCAAGCCGGCCTGCGGGCCGCCCAGCAATTTGTCACCGGAAAAAGTGACGAGATCACAACCCGCTTTGAGAGCAGCGGCAACCGAGGGCTCCTCTTCTGCTCCGGGCAAAGTCGAGCCACTGAGTACGCCCGAACCCAAGTCATAAACCAAGGGCACCCCCCGCTCGCGGCAAAGCTTGGAGATTGCGTCGGCTGGAGGTTCGCCAGTAAAGCCATGCAGTTCAAAGTTCGACCGGTGGACGCGCAACACACAGCCGACATCGGGGTCTTCGAGTGCGGTCGCGTAGTCCTTGAGGTGAACTCGATTGGTCGTTCCGATCTCGATCAAGCGAGCGCCGGCCGCTTGCACCACCTCGGGCATTCGGTAGGAGCCGCCAATCTCGACCATTTCGGTGCGCGCGAGCACGCAGCCACGTCCGCGCGAGAGCGCGGCAACCGCCAGCATGAGAGCTGCAGCGTTATTGTTGACGGCAAGCCCGGCCTTGGCACCGGTGACTTGGGCGAGGAGGTCCGAAACCGCCCGCTCGCGACGACCGCGCTGGCCGGTCTTGGGATCGATCTCAAGCACCGCGGCTCCGCAGGCCTGGGTCACCGCTGCAATCGCCTCGGGTGCCCAAGGAGCACGCCCAAGGTTGGTGTGCAGGACGACCCCCGTCGCATTGAGTGCTTCGCGGAGCCGAAGGGCCGGAATCACATCGAGACGGGCCGCGATCTTGGCCCAGAAGCCGTCATCCAGCTCGCGCGCCAAACCCGCTCGGCAATCTGCGCGAAGCTGATCGAGCTCGGCCGCGAGCGCAGCGCGCTGGGCTTCCCGGCCTGCATGAAAGCCCCGCGAGGCCGCTTGGTCGAGCAGCTCGTTCATCGGCGGGATCCGGGGAAACGAAGTCACTCGCGCCACCCGAGCATCCTAGCAGCGACCCCCTCCGCGCTCCTAGAATCAGAGCGTGACGCTGACCGCACTGGCTGCCCGTTGTCGCTGGAGCTTACTGCCCGAATCTCCACACGAGCGCGACCGGCTCGCTAAGGCGCTGCGACTCCACCCCATCACGGCCCAGTTGCTGGTGAACCGCGGCGTGGTTGACACCGAGTTAGGGGGCAAAGTCCTGCAACCCAGCTTAGGGGAACTGCCCGACCCAAGCCGCTTGCCTGATTTTGAGGCCGCGATCGCTTGCTTGGACCGCGCCATTGATGGCGGCGTCCCGATTCTGGTCCACGGCGACTATGACGTCGATGGCATGTGCGGCAGCGTCTTGCTGAAGCGCTTGATCGAGTTGCTCGGCGGCACGGTCAAAGTCTTCCTGCCGGATCGGGTGCGCGATGGCTACTCATTCGGGCCGCGCTCCTTGGAAGCCGTGCGCGAAAGCAAAGCCGGGGTGGTCATTGCGGTTGACAATGGCACGACCGCGATCGAGCCCTTGCGCGTCATGGCGGAAGAAGGCGTCGAAGTCTTGGTCGTCGACCACCACCTGGCCGGCAAAGAGTTACCGGTTTGCACCGCGCTGCTCAATCCCTGGGTCGCCCAAGATCAGGACGACCCGATCTTCCCGCATTTCTGCGGCACCGGTGTGGCCTACCTTCTGGCTTGGGGCTACCTGCGCCATCGCTGCGGCGAGGGCACGCTTCCCGAACATCATCGCCGCTTTCTTTACGACGCACTCGGCTTCGTTGCGATCGCCACCATCGCCGATGCGATGCGCTTAGAAGGTCCCAACCGCGGACTGGTTCGGCGCGGGCTCGAGACTTTGCCCCACTCGAGTTTCGCCGGACTACGCGCGCTTTGCGAAATGCTCAATCTGAAGCAGCCGACCGCCACCGATGTTGGCTTTCGGATTGGCCCGCACCTCAACGCGGCGGGCCGCATGGGTTGCACCGAGATCGCCTTCGACTTGCTCGCCTCTCATGAGCCGCGCGAAGCCCGCGCGCTGGCAGAAAAGCTGCGCGACCTAAATAAGGAACGCCAAGACCTGCAGCGTCGCGAGGCCGATGCTTTGTTGCCCCAGGTAGAAGCGCAGCGCGAGCGCGGCGACAAGGTGCTGTTTGCCGGGCGCGAAGAAGCTGCGTTTGGCGTGCTCGGCGTCGTGGCGGCTCGTTTCCATGAGGACACCGGGCTTCCGACCCTGCTGTGGGGCGGTTGCGATGGCGGCGTTGCGCGCGGCAGCGCCCGCGGACCCGAGTCGGTGCACTTGGTGCAGCTGATGGATCAAGTCGCAGATCACCTCCAAGGCCATGGTGGTCATGCGCAAGCAGCGGGCTTCCATTTCGCTCCGAGCGATTCTGATTCACTTGCCGAGGCCCTGCGCGTGGCCGCGTCGAGCTTTCCTGAACCCGAGGCTCCTTCCCTGCGGGTCGACATGGAAGTGCAGCCCAACGAGCTTGCGATGGCCGTTGTCGACGAGATGAATCTGCTCGAACCCTTCGGCCAAGCTTTCGCATTGCCGCGTTTCCTCGCAACTCAGGTCGAACTCGCAGCCCCGCCACAGTTGCTCGGCGCGGAAGGACGGCACGTCGCTTTGCGACTTGGCAAACATGGCCATGTCGTGCGCGCGCTGGGCTGGAACCAAGCCGACCGTTTGGCGCAACTCCCAGCCGGCGCCAAAGTCGACGTCGTCTTTGAGCCCTCGATCAATTCCTTCCGCGGACGCCGCAGCGTCGAGTGGATCATTCGCGACATTTGCCTTTCTGCCACGTGAGCAGCACCCCCGAAACGGAACCCGCCCCGGCACGCAAGCGCTCAGCGCTCCATCCATTGCAATGGATGCGTTCGGCCTACGATTGGATGATGCGATTTGCGCATTCGCCGCACGCCGAGCGCGCCCTGTTCGGGATCAGCTTTGCCGAAGCGAGCTTCTTCCCGATCCCGCCGGATCCGCTGCTCATGGTGATGGGCGCAGCCCGACCGCAGCGGGCGATTCGCTACGCGGCCGTCACGACGATTGCCTCGGTGCTGGGTGCTCTGCTTGGATTTAGCATCGGCATGTTCTTGATGGACACCGTCGGCGAGTGGTTGCTTGGGATCTATGATCCGCAGCGGGCCACTTGGGGCAAGATTGAAGACTGGTTTGGTGAGTACGGCCTGGTGATGCTGCTGATCGCCGCGGTCACACCGATCCCATTCAAGGTTTTCACGATTGCCACCGGCGCGATGGCCGCGGGCGGGCAGGACATTGGCATTCTCGCCTTTCTTGGCGCGTGTTTGCTTGGTCGCGGCTTCCGCTTCTTCTTGGAAGGCATCCTGCTTCGCTTGTACGGCAAACCCATTGTCGCCTGGATGGAGAAGTGGTTTGATTGGATCGCGGTCGGCTTCACGATCATTCTGGTTGGCGGCTTCGTTGGATTGAAATACATCGGCTAATGCAACGCCTTCTGATCATTGATGGCACCGCGCTCGCCTTTCGAGCGTTCTTCGCGATTCGCGGGCTGACCGACGAACAAGGTCGTCCCAGCGGCGCCCTTTACGGCTATGTCATGGCCATCTTGCGCGCGATCGAAGAGCACCAAGCTGATTACATCGCAGTGGCTTGGGATCGGCCCGAACCCACCTTCCGGCATAAGCTCGCCGACTCGTATAAGGCGAACCGCGAAGAGCTCGATCAAGATCTCGCTGTGCAGTTCCCTTGGATGCGCGAGATTACCGAGTTGCTCGGCCTTCCCTCTCTGGATCGTGCCGGATATGAAGCCGATGACATTCTGGCTTCGTTGG
Source organism: Planctomycetota bacterium (assembly GCA_040264055.1). Classification (GTDB taxonomy): domain Bacteria; phylum Planctomycetota; class UBA1135; order UBA1135; family UBA1135. The sequence continues at coordinate 417 of JBDQJC010000072.1, read as the reverse complement.
CGGTGCAGGCCGCGGCGGAAGGGCTCGAAGCGCGCGTCTTTACCAGTGATAAGGATCTTGCCCAGGTGGTCAGCGAACATGTGCTGCAATGCCCTCCGCCGAAGCAAAACGAAGCGGCCAAGATCATGGGGCCAGCCGATGTAGTCGAGAAGTTTGGGGTCGAACCCAAGCAAATGGTCGATTGGCAAGCGATGGTCGGCGACAGCTCGGACAACATCCCGGGCATCCCTGGAGTCGGCCCGAAGAAGGCAACGATTCTGCTGCAGAAGTACGGCGATCTCGAGACCATTCTCGAGCGTGGCCCGAGCGAAGAAAAGGGCAAGCTCGCGGAGAACCTCGCCGCACACGCCGAAGACGCTCGCCTCGCCAAGCAATTGGTCGCGATGGTGACCGACTTGAAGTTTGGTCCAATTCAGG
>JBDQJC010000071.1:0-13329 GCA_040264055.1 Planctomycetota bacterium | reverse complement strand
CCGGTGCGCAGCTGCGCCCGGCCCGCGCGGCGCGGCAGGTCTTTGTCGTGGGGCAGGGTGGCTCTTTTCCTCCCGCTGCCGTCGCAGCGGAAACCATCTTCCGCCTTTGGCACAGTGCGCCGGCGCCGGCTCCACCAGCCTTGGTGGTCGCGGATAGTCGCGGTTACCCGGCCTTGGTCGATCATCTGCGCAAGCGTGTGCTCCAAGCGCCGCCTGCGCCTGTGCCATCGCCGGAAGGTCTCCAGCAGTTGATCAACGCCGCCATTGACGAAGGCGCCACGCTCATCGCGGGAGGGTTAGCGACCGCAAAGGGGGGGTGGCAGGCCACGCTCTTTGTGCACGCCAAAGCAAACTCTCGCCTGTGCGACCCACAGGCCCCGATCGGCCCGGTTCTCGCCGCGCTTCCCAGTTCGGCCGACCGGCCGGCCGATCAGATCCTCGCCGCTTTGCGCGGCCCGCTTGCCTTTCTGCGCCTCGGCGCGGACGGCCAGCTCGAAACATCCCCGACTTCAGAAGCAGCATCATGACCACCGCCCTCCAACCCGGTATTTCGCCTGACAAGGTCCACGAGTCTCTCGGCAAGTGGCTCCTGGTCGACGGCTATCCTTTCGTACTCGACCTCGAGGCCTCGCTTGGTGCGACGCTGGTCGATGGCCGAACTGGCCGCGCTTATCTCGACTTCTTCGGCTGTTTTGGCTCGACGCCGATCGGATGGAATCATCCGGCATTGCGCAACGAAGAGTTCTTGGCGAAGGCTGCAAACGCCGTGATCAACCGTCCGGCCAACTCGGACTTGTACACCACCGAAATGGCCGATTTCGTTGCCCGCATGGGCGAGGTCGCCATTCCCGAGGGATACCAGCACATGTTCTTCATTGACGGTGGCGCGCTCGCGGTCGAGAACTGCATCAAAGTCGCGACCGACTGGAAGATCCGCCGCAACCGCGCCAAGGGCGTGCAGTACGACGTCGGCAACAAGATCCTGCACTTCGAGAAGGCATTCCATGGTCGTTCGGGCTACACCCTGTCGCTGACCAATACGCTGCCGGACAAGGTCGATTACTTCCCGAAGTTTCTCGATTGGCCGCGCTGCCATGCGCCGGCGGTCGAGTTCCCCTTGGAGGGCGAAGGCCTGACCAAGTTGATCGCCGAAGAAGCTTGCGCGCTCGCTTGCATCGATGCCGTCTTCGAAAAGGATGGCGATGACATCGCAGCGATCTTGATCGAGACCATTCAATGTGAAGGGGGCGACCGTCACTTCCGTCCGGAGTTCCTGCAAGCTTTGCAGGCGCGTTGCGAGAAATACGACTGCTTGTTCATGGTCGATGAAGTGCAGACTGGCTTCTTCGGATCGGGTAAGCAATGGGCCTGGCAGCACTACGGCATTCAGCCAGACCTCTGGGCATTCGGCAAGAAGTCGCAACAGTGCGGCATCGTGGCCGGCCCGAAGGTCGACTTGGTGCCCGATAACTGCTTCGCGAAATCGAGTCGCATCAACTCCACTTGGGGAGGCAACCTGGTTGACATGGTGCGGGCCACGCGCGTGTTGGAAGTCATTCGTGACGACAACTTGGCCGACAATGCCGCAACTCAAGGCCAGCGCTGGCTTGATGGCATGAACGCCATCGCCGAAGGCGACGACCGCGTCAGCAATGTGCGCGGTTTGGGCCTGATCATGGCCTTCGACATGCCGGATGGCGAGCAACGCAACGCGTTGCTGCACAAGATGATGGATCACGGCCTAATCGGTCTGTCCTCGGGTGATCGCACCGTGCGCTTCCGTCCGCACTTGGCCATCACCGATGCCGATACGGATCAGTGCCTCGAGCTGACCGCTGCGGCGCTCAAGGATCTGTAGAGAGCCAGGAATTCTTACGAACGGCGTACTCCTGGAACGGGAGTGCGCCGTTCCTTCTTGGCATGAGGGTCTCTTGGTTTCCTTCAGATCACGCCGCTAGGCTGGGGGAGTGATCCACCCTCTCATCCCCAGTTTGTTGGCGAGCCTGCTTGCTTGGCCGGCGCAGCAAGCGCCGCCGCCAGTCGCCCCGCCGGCGCAAGAGCCTGCCACGGAGGAAGCGCCGCAAGAATCACGCGGGGTCAAGGTCAGCCTGGACTCGGCCTTCCAGGGCTACACCTTGCTCGCGCCGCTGATGGATAAGCGCACCTTCCTGCTCGATATGGACGGCAAGGTCGTGCACCAATGGAAGCACGATTTGCCACCCGGCAACTCGGTCTATCTGCAGCCCGATGGTCGCCTGTACCGCTCGGCGCGCCCGCAAGACAACCCCACCTTCAAGGGTGGCGGGGAAGGCGGTGTTTTGGAAGAGTACAGCTGGGACGGCGAGTTGCTTTGGAGCATGGACTGGAACGATGAGTCCAAACTCATGCACCACGACTTCGAGGTCATGCCGAACGGCAACCTGCTGTTTATTGCTTGGGAAGAGATCGAGCGCGACGTGGCGCTCGCCCACGGCAAAGACCCGGAGCTCTTGGGCGATGGCAATCTTTGGCCGGACTACATCGTCGAGGTCGAGCCAATTCGCCCGCGTGGTGGCAAGGTCGTCTGGGAATGGCACACCTGGGATCACATCGTGCAGGACACGAAGGAAGACGGCCCTCATTACGGGGACGTTTGGGAAGATCCGGGCCGCGTCAATATCAACGGCGAAGGCGAAAAGGAAATCGTTTCGGAAGAGGAGCGCAAGCGCCTGATTGCGCTTGGCTACTTGAGCCCCGACGACGACGGGCGCCCGAAAGTCAACGGGTCATCGGACTGGATGCACTCAAACGGCATTGATTATGACCCCGAGCGCGATCTGATCGTCATGAGCGTGCGGCGCTTCTGCGAACTCTGGGTCATCGATCACTCGACCACGACCGCCGAAGCACGCACCGACCAAGGCGGAAACTTCGGCCGCGGTGGACGCATCTTGTATCGCTATGGCAACCCGATGGCGTATGGTCGCGGCGGGCTCGAAGATCGTGAGTTGTTCTTTCAGCACGATACGCAATTCATCGAACCGGGGCTGCCGGGTGCTGGCAATCTATTGGTCTACAACAACGGCCAAGGACGTCCCAATGAGCCATGGTCTAGCGTCGACGAGATTGCTTTCGCCGAGATGACGCCGGGCAAGATCGGCTTTGATGACAACGGTCACTTCGCACCCAGTTCCCCGACCTGGCGTTATGGCAGTGCCGACAACACCGAGTTCTACTCAAGCTTCATTTCCGGCGCGCAACGCCTGCCAAACGGGCACACCCTGATTTGCGAAGGGGCCGATGGTCGAGTCTTCGAAGTCACGCCGGAAGGTGAAATCGTTTGGGAGTACCTGAGTCCATGGGGAGACCCCGATGCGGTGCAGACTCCGGGGCAGCGTGCAGCGAAGCAAGCAGACGACGACAAGGACCCGCCGAATGTGGGCGATACGCCTCCACCGGGCACGCAGGGCCCGCCCCCGGGAAATGGTCCACCACCGGGCCGTGGGGGTCCTCCAGGGCCGCCTCCGGGTCAAGCGCAGGACGGCAAAGATGCAACTCCGAAGCCTCGTCGCAGTGGCATCCCGCCATGGGCATTGTTCCGCGCGACGCGCATCCCGATCGACTTCCCGGCTTTTGCAGGCAAGGGTCTGAAGCCGCTCGCAACGCAGCCAACCATCGAGCTGGCCCCGCAGCAGCCGGAGCAAGCTGTGGAAACCGAAGCTACTCCGTCAAACCCGAAGTAAGTTCTTCGACGCGCAACTGGAGGTAGCCCTCGGGAGAGAGCTGCTTCCAGGTCGCGAGGAATTCGGCGCTGCCGCCGGCGAACAACGCCGAGCGCAAGGCTTCCCGCAGGACCACGATCTCGGGAAGCTCACAAGCCGCAAGCGCGGCGTCTAGATCGGGCAACAACTCGGCGGCGGCTTTGTCTTTCTCGGCGTTCTTGAATGCCTTTTCCATCGAGCGCCAAGCCTTCTTGACGGCGCGATAGTCGTCATCCTTCAGCAAGACAGCGAGTCGGCCCGCCGCAAGGTCGCCGGTTGAGGTGCCGACGAAGTCGAGGCTGACTTTCTCAAGCAGCGCGGCCGCACGCAGCGGGTAGCCATCGGCGGCTTGCAACTCGGCGTCGGTGAGTAGCTGCGAACCGGCGCCTTCGAGGAAGTCGCGCAGGTCGCGGGCGCGTTGCACGATGGGCGAGAAACTCGCATCGAGCTCGGCGAGCGGACGAATCGACTCCCAGGCTTGGGCAAGCAGACCGGCTTGCGCGAGCTTGGTTGCCTTTGGCAGATCGGCCGCAAAGTTTTGAATCTCTTTCAGACGGCGCTTCTCGATGATCTCTTTGATCGGTCCATCGAGGTAGGTCTCGCCATCGCCGTCTTTCCAGCCGCGGCCCGGCACAAGGCCAGGGTCGCCTTCCCAAACGACTTTGCCGTCGACATCGAGGACCAGAATGCGTGGGAGACCCCAGCCGCCTGGCACCACGTGCGTGGACTTGTAAAACTCGAAGGAAGCATCGTGGGCAATGTGTGCGCCGGGGATTGGGTTCGCCTTGAGCATCCCTTCGATCTGGCCACGCTTGTGCTCGCCACCAATCACGATGACCCACTTCATGTTGAACTCGGCATAGCTCTTGGCAAGGTGCGCGTAGTACGCGCCAGTCGGAATGACTTCCTCTTGATTCGCCGACCAGAAAACAATCGCAGCGGGCGCACCTTGTAGATGCTCCAGCGTCAATGGCTCGCCCTGAACCCACTTCAAGGAATCGAGAAGGGGCGGGGGAGCGGCGCCAGTAAACGTGCCCTCGGGGCGGGCAATCTCGGAATTGGCAACTTTCGCCAAGGCGAGCTCGCGTTCAATGCGGGCCGCCGGGTCGTAGGGGTCGCGCGCGAGGAAGCGCAGGTCGCGATACGAGACTTTGCCAGTGCCGGTGATCAATCCAAATCCGCCTTGCACCGAGTCGCGCGAAGGCATTTCGATCGAACGGATGTAGCGATCGTTCAAGTAGACATCGAGTACCTTGCCGACCAGGTCGATGCGCAGCTTTTGCCACTCGTTTGGCAGGCTGACCGCACGGTGGTCACGGTAGGTCCAAGTGCCACCATCCTTGGTGCTGATGTCAAGGTAGCCAGTCGGATGCAGAATCACCGCGTGGGTGGTATTGGCATCCTTGCGGCCAAAGGTCAGTCCGGCGATTGATGCGCCTTCGTCGAAGCGCAACTCGGCCTCCAGCGAGTAGTCGCCTTGGAAGGCGGCGTCGTAAGTCAGGTCAGCGGTGAAGATCTCGTCTGGCGATCGGCCAGTGGCGCCGTCGTCCTTGATCTCGGCAACCAGCATGCGGCCATAGGCGCCGTACAAACTGCTACCGGACCAGCCTTCTAGGTCGAGTTCGTTGTAGGCGACCTTCCAGCGCGCCAAGCTGCGGCCGGTCTCGGAAGCAACCTGGGCGTAGAAGTCGAGTGCTTCGGGTAACGAGAACTGCGCGCTCATGCGCCGCGCGATTTCGAGCGCCATCAAGGGCAAGTCGCGGTCGCGATAGCTCTTGGCCAACTCCAAGCCTTGCTCGAGCATCTTGCGCTTGAGCTTGGCGTGCGCGTTGAACAAAGGGTCGAGCTTGGTCAGCTTTTCCCGAGCCAGCACGTAGCGCTCATCCTCGGTCAAGCCGCGCATTTCGAGCTCGCGCGCGAACTGCAAGTACATCGCCGCGGCGCGATCTTCCTCGTCGGTCAACTCCAATGCGCCGGCGAGTTTCCAAAGAATCTCGGGGTCTTCTGGCGTGTGCAGGAAGGCTTCTTCCAAGAACTCGACTGCTTCGCCAGTCTCGCCGCGCGCGAGCGCAGCCAGGCCAAAGTCGAAGTTGCTCTTGCGAGCAGCGGTCTTACCAAGCTGAATATCGCGCAGTTCCAAGATCCATTCGCGCCAAACTTCGTTTAGGCCTTCGATGTTGTCCACCGGCGAGAGCGGCGCGCCCTTGATGACCACATTCTCAAAGTGGGCGACTCGGCCATCGCGGCCGACCGAGGCCGCATTGCTGTAGTAATAGTTATTCAGCGCATCGCGATAGATCAGCTTGCCATCTTCATTGCGCAGGTTGTACAGGAAGTACACCACTCCCCAAGTCGGCGCATACCAAGGCGGGCCCCATTGGTACTGGTTCTCGACCAGAATGCGCAGCGTCGGTGCCGTCGGCGGAGTTGCCCACTCACCGCTTTCATCGCGCACGCCATCGCTCGGACCGGTCATCCATCCTTGATCCATGCGTCGCGCGAGCGGGAACAAACGGTGCGTGGCAACTTGATTCCAGCGCACCGAACCGTTCGACAGAATCGTCGTGCCCTCAAAGAAGCTGGCATAGGCCTCGTTCAGCCAACCGGGAACGCCGCCGCGGCCGGTCAGGGAAACAAACTGGTGAGCCGCTTCGTGGAACAGCGTTCCGTACATCTGACGGATCGTTTCCTGACCGGAGGCGCCGCCCAGGAATGTTTGCACCGTGCTGCCGTTAAAGAAGCCGCCGGTCCAGTCATTGGCCGGAAGATTGTTGTACTTCAGGTACTCATCGCGCGACTTGAAAACGCGCACCTCGATCTTCGGTGTCGCGCCGCCGTCTTCCTTGAAGCGGAAGAACTTGCGGTAGGCGCGGTTCATCTGTTCCATCGCGATCGATGCGGTCTGCATGACGATGAAACCCGCATTGGTCCGATAGCGGTAGTTCTCGGTTTCTTTGGTCCAGGCGTCTTCCCAAGCTTCGTGCTTGGCATTCTCTTCGGCGAGCCATTCCGGGTCGAGGCCCTCGGTCGGATCGCCCGCCCCGGCAAAAGCATCTTCGACGGCGACGTCTTCGCCACCGGTGCGGCGAATATTCTTGATCGCCGCGCGCGCTTCGGCGTTCATTTGGTCGATCAGCAGAATCTCGGCGTAGACCTCGAGAGCCGAGTGCATACGGCCACGCTTGGCGTGGGCCTTGGCAAGCTTGTGCAGTTCGCCCAGGTGATCATCGGAAAGCCCGCGAAAGTCTTCGGCGCGCTCATCGACGAGCACCAGAGCTTCGAGAACGGCCTTGCGTGCAGAACGCGAGACCGGCAACTTCTCGGCCGATTCGACGACCTGCAACCAGCGATGGTAAGCCCAAGCTGCGGTATCGAAATCTTCGCTGGCGGTGGCGAGTTCGGCGAGGATCTTGAGCGCGCCGAGGTGCTGGTCATCGCGTTCCAGAGCACGTTCGACGGCTGCTCGTGCGCCCAGTGTGTCGCCGTCCTCGCGCAGCCGCTGGGCAGTGCTGAGGTACTTCTCGATGAACGGATCGCCCCCCGGGGCCAAGGCATTGGCCGAACCCAGGAGCGGGAACAGGACAAGGAGCAGAGCGAGCTTCACGCGGAGAATCGGGGGCGGGGGGGCTGAGCGGAGCGCCGGCGGAGTTGCCCGCAGGCTGCGTCGTTTTGACGACCGAGGCTACGGCGCAGCGTGACGGACAGACCGGACTCGCGTAGTCGCCAAGCAAAGGCTTCTTGATCCGCCTGGTCTGGACGTTCGAACCCGAATTCGGGCACCGGGTTGTAAGGAATCAGGTTGATGTGGCAGCGGCGACCGCGCAAACGGTCCAAAAGCGCCTCTGCCTGATCGATACGGTCGTTGACCCCGGCCAGCAACACATATTCCACGGTGTATTCGCGTCCTGTGGTGGCGAAAAGGCGGTCCGCCTCGTCGAGCGTGTCCTGAATCGTTCGCTTGCGGACGCCCGGCACGAGCTCATGACGCAGCTCGTCGTCAGGAGCGTGCAGAGACAGCGCCAGGTTGATGGATTTACCCCAGTTGGCAATCTGCTCCAAGGCGCCTTTGGGGCCCACCGTGGACAGCGTGACGCGCCGTGCGGCGAAGTCCATGCCCTCGGGGTCGATCAGGCTGTCGAGTGCGGCCAACACCGCGTCGAGATTGTTGCCCGGTTCGCCCATCCCCATCATGACGATGCGGTGAAAATCGCCTTGCTCGCGGCGCAGGAACAACGCTTGCTCCAGGATCTCGGCGCGGCTCAGATTGCGTTCGACACCTTCCATGCCGCTCGCGCAAAACGCGCAGCGCACCGCACAGCCGACTTGGCTGGACAGGCACAGCGTGCGCCCCATCGTGCCCGGCATGCCAACAGCTTCGACCGAGGCGCCATCGGGGAAACGCAACAGCAGCTTGACCGCGCCGTCTTCGGCCTCGGAACGCGCTTCACAGACTGCCGTGACCAACGGTTGTTCCTCGGCAAGCTGTGCGCGCAAGCTCGCGGGCAGGTCGGTCATGTCCTCCCACTGGGTTGCGCCGCGCTGAAAGACCCAGCGAGCTGCATTGCGACCCTGGAAAGCCGGCGCGCCACGCTCTTGGAACCAAGCTGGCCAATCCCGTGGATGCAGATCGAGCAGGCGTGGGGCGGGAGTTTCGCTCATGTGACGTTGGCGACTTCGTCGTAGATCTCGCGCGACCACTGTTCAGCGCTGCGGTTGTTGGGCGGGTTACAGCCGCCGACTCCTTCGTGGCCGCCGCCGCCATAGCGCTTCAGCAACTCGCCGAGGTGCACGGGGTTCGAGGGGCGGTTCCATGGGTTGGATGCCGCGGTGATATGGACTCCGGCGCGGGTCGGCAGCATCGTGACCGCGTAATGCAACTCGGGGTATAGATAGAACGGAGCGAAGCGCTCGCGCCGAATCTTCTTGGAGCGAAGATCGGCAAGCATGGCGGTCACCGAACGCTCGCGCATGGTTGCCGGGAAAGCCTCAATCGCGCGGTCACGATTGCGCGCGGCACGCTGATAGGCATCGTCGACGTCGACATCGGCGGCGACTTGCATCAAACTCTGCGTCCGGATCAGGTGGAAGACTCGATCGTGGAAGTGATAGTTCGGTGCAGCAGTCAACGCGCGCATGATGCGCAGCGCCGGATCGACATCGAATAGTGCCTGCTTGGCATGCTTAAAGCCCGCCGAGTCGATGATGTTGGACCACTGCACCAACTCGTCCCAGCGGTTGCCTGGATCCCAGCCCCAGGCCTCGCGCGCGTGCTTCAGGATGATTGGTGGGCAGGACGGCGACTTCGGATCAAAGCTGCGCTTTTCATCCTCGACGAACAGGCTTTCATCTTCCGGGGTCAGGAAGGTCGTCGGATGGTGATCAAACCAATACTCGGCGCGCCGGTGAAAGTGGAAGTCGACGACAGCGAAGCGTTCGCCCAAACCGAACTGGTCCCATTCCATCGTCCGGTCAAAGTTCACCCCTGACCATTCGACATCTTTCTCACGGCCCGTGTCTTCGAGCGCCTCCGCCAGCATGGCGCCGGCCGAGATTCCGTCGAAGTCGCGGTGGTAGTAGATCTTGAGTTCCATGAGAATTAGGGGCGAGCGCGGCCGTAAACGTGTTGGCGGAACCAATCGGTCCACTCACGGTCAGTGCCCGCTTCGAGCGCGTTGCGCAAATCTTCGGTTGTCCAGCTGCCGCCACGTTGCAAGCGCTGATTCAGAATCTTGTCCAGCGCCGAACGGCCGGCTCGGTCTTCAATTGCCTTCCAGACGAGCGCGCCGCGAGTCATCAGGCGTTTGGCCCCGGTCAGGTCTTCCAGCGGCATCAAACTAAGCGGGCGCGGCAGCGGGGGAGCGGCCTGTTCGGCATCGATCCAGAACTGGCGCATGGCCCGCGCATCGCGCGTTGCACCCGAGGCTTCCAGCAAACGCCAAGCGATGTACTCGGAAAGCGAAGCATCAAGGAATACCGCACCGTGGCCACGGCCGGCAAGCTGACGCCCAAACCAAAGGAAACCCAGCTTGCGCGCCAACCCCGCGCGGCGGGTGCCGTCGATCCAATCGCCATCGACCGGGTCGCGTAACCAGCGATTCGCTTCATCGAACACGATCAGTTCCGGGAAGACACCATCGCCGGCGCCCGGGAAGGTCATCGTTGTCCAGCTCGGATTGGCGGAGGGCCAGAGTTGTGTCCCGGTACGCGTCAGATCATCCAATGCTCGGATCGCGCGTTCTGGGGTCGGCGAATCCGCGGAACGGCGCAGGCGCAACAGCCTTTCACCGATCACTTGTTCCTCGTAGAAACCAAGTGAGAAGATCGGCCACGATCCACCGCCTTTGCGCGTGACGAAGCGCGTGCCGTGAAAGACGCCCTCGGCATTGCCCGGCATCGCCCAAACCTTCTCAATCGCGACATCGCTCAGAGCGGTCAAGTGAGCCGGTCGAATCACGCTGAGCGTGACTTCGGGTGCGGCGAACCGTCCGTCCTCGGTCGCCAGCCAGGCGGGCATGGCTAACCAGCCGGGTCCAAAGGCACCGAGGCAGCCGGGGCCCGGAGTCAACCCGGCTTGAGGCGCCGGCAGCCCTTGATCATCAAGCAGATGAATGCGGTAGCGCACTTCGGTCGCGCTCGCATGGTCGAGAGTTGCGTTCGGCGGCAGCAGCCACTCGGGCTTGTCAGGATCCGTTGCTTGCAGCGGTTGAAACTGCACCCGCACGCCGATTTCCGCCCAGCTGGGGTCGGTCGCGTCGACTTCAACTTCAAAGTGGCCGAGAGCGGGAGGAATGGCCGCGGAAGGCCCGAGGCCGAGCTGATCATCGACGCTGGCCACGACCTCGGCTCGCCAACTGCTTGGAAGCCGGAAACTCTCTAGAGCCGCTTCGGCATCGGCAAGCGCGCGACGCTGACCTTCCCAGGTACCGATGACAAGATGGTCGTCCTCGACGACCAAGCGCTGCAGGATGACCTGCGAGCGGTCTTGATACACATAGTCGATCCGGTGTCCGGCGGCGGTAAGTCCGGCCCACTTGCCTTGCCAGGGATGGATCTCGCTGCCGAAACCGCGCATCAAGGGTTCCCAGCGCTCGGTGCGCAGATTCGCGGCGACCAGATCGGCGCGCGCGCCCGGCGTCGCGAGCAAGAAATGCCGCACTTCGAACTGAGCGGACTCGTCCTTGCGTAGGGAAACCCAGGTCTCGCTGTCGGGTGATTCGACGCGCACGAAACTCGAGTAGTCTTCGGGCAGTTCAAGCTCGAAGGGAGGCGTGGTGGCCGGCGACTGAAGCAGCGCCCCGGCCAAGAGGAAGGGGGCAATTCCCATCGGGCGATCTAGTCGGCGAATGCCGTGGGTTAAGCGCTTTCTCGGTGGGCTTCTTCACCGCCTTCAAGCAGCACCGTCGAGCTACCTGAGCGGATCATCTCGCCCGTGATCACGAAGCTGCGCCCCGGCTTGCCGTATTCCGGCAGCTTAAAGAGCAGGTCGTGCAGTGTTTCTTCGAGGATCGAACGCAGGGCGCGCACGCCGGTTTCGCGTTCATGCGCCTTTTTGGCGATCTCGGTCAGCGCTTCTTGAGTGAAGCTCAACTCGTGACCTTCCATGGCGAAGTAGGCCTGGAACTGCCGCACCAACGCGTTGCGCGGCTCGACCAAAATGTGCACCAGGTCTTCGGCATCGAGTTCGTGCAAGTGGACTTGCACCGGCAAGCGACCGACGAATTCGGGGATCAAGCCATACTCGATCAAGTCCTTCGGGTCGACCAAAGCGAGCAAGCGCTCGCGTTCTTCAGCTGCGATCTGACGACTCTCTTCGTCGTGGCTAAAGCCGATCATCGCGCCACCAATGCGGCGTCCAATGATCTCTTCAATGCCCGCGAAGGTGCCGCCACAGACAAACAACACGCCCGAAGTATCGAACTGAATGTTGGACTGTTCCGGGTGCTTGCGGCCACCCTGCGGAGGAACGCTTGCTGTTGTGCCTTCGAGAATCTTGAGCAGAGCTTGCTGCACGCCTTCGCCGGACACATCGCGGGTGATCGACACGTTCTGCGTCGTGCGCGAAATCTTGTCGATTTCGTCGACGTAGATGATGCCGCGTTGCGCCCGCTCGAGGTCGTAATCGCAAGCTTGCAAGAGCTTGAGCAGAATGTTCTCGACGTCTTCTCCGACGTAGCCTGCTTCGGTCAGCGTGGTCGCATCGGCAATCGCGAAGGGAACATCGAGCACCCGCGCCAAGGTGCGTGCGAGCAGAGTCTTGCCGGATCCGGTTGGTCCGAGCAGCAAGACATTGGACTTCTCCAGTTCGACATCGGCCCAAGCAGGGGCCTCGTCCATGGCCTCGATCTGTTGCTTGACCTGCAGGCGCTTGTAATGGTTGTGCACCGCGACAGCCAGCACACGCTTGGCCTCGGACTGGCCGTAAACGTATTCCTCGAGTTGCTCGACGATCGCGCGCGGGCTCAGAATTTCGTCCGGCAGCGGGCTCGATTCGGTGGTGACTTGGGTGACCCGCCGCGTTTCCTCGCGCAGGATCGAATTGCAGATATCGACACACTCATTACAGATGTAGATACCAGGAGGCCCCGCGATCAGCGACTGCACTTCGCTTCGCGATTTCTCGCAAAAGGTGCAGCGTTCGACGCTGCCTCGTTCGTTCCCTCTAGCCATCCTTGCTGATTCTACGGCATGAACGGGCACTCTGAAGCCTCGCGCAAGCCCTTTTTGCAGCGAGTGCACTGCAATGCGCAGCAATTCGGCTGAATCTGGCCAAAACGAAGGCGACCTCGGCAGGATTCTGCCGAGGTCGCAAGTGCGAGGCCTGGTAGCGGCCCAAAATCAGGCCGGAGCGCCGATCACGGTATCGACCAAACCAAAGGCTGCCGATTCTTCCGCGCTCATGAAGTTGTCGCGGTCGGTTGCCTTTTCGATCTCTTTGATCGTTTTCTCACAGTGGTGGGCCAGGATCCCGTTCAGCTTGGTCTTGAGCTTCAGGATTTCCTTGACCTGGATCTCCATATCCGATGCCGTGCCCTGCGTGCCACCCCAGGGCTGGTGAATCATCACGCGCGAGTTCGGCAGGATAAAGCGCTTGCCTTTGGTGCCACCGGCAAGCAGCACCGCGCCCATCGAGGCGCACTGGCCGACGCAGTAAGTCGCAATATCGCAATCGACGTACTGCATGGTGTCGTACATTGCCAAACCAGCGGTGACCGAGCCACCCGGGCTATTGATGTAGATCTGGATGTCTTGGTTCTTGTTCTGCTTCGCCAAGAACAAGAGCTGTGCGACCACCGCATTGGCGACGTTGTCGTCGACCTGGGTGCCCAAGAAGATGATCCGGTCCTCGAGGAGTCGCGAGTAGAGATCGTAGGTCCGTTCGCCGCGACCGGTCTTCTCGATGACGTACGGGATGGAGTAGTAGGCGCTGGGGTCAGTCATGATCGCTTCTGTCCAAACTAGGCGGACGCTTCCTTCCCTTCAACTGCCTCGTGCTTTTCTGCGGCCTTGCCCATGAGATAGGCGCGAACCTTTCCGGTCAGGATGTCACTTGCCACATCGTCCAGACGGCCCTGTTCCTTGTAGACCTTCT
>JBDQJC010000070.1:0-13786 GCA_040264055.1 Planctomycetota bacterium | reverse complement strand
TGTGAGGGAACGGCCGAACATCGGCCTAGGGAGGAACGGTGGGGGGCCGCAGGATCGAGATTAACAGGCCACGGCGATTGGATTGCCAAGACCTGCAAACTCAAGCGTCGAATCGCGATGAATTAGCCCTTTCTTTGCCGGATTGAGGGGCTAAGCGAAGGCGCCATGAAGCAGCACGTCATCATTTTTGAAGCCCGCGGAGGCTCCGACAAGGGCGAGTACGGCTATCGCCCTGACTCCAAGCCGATCATCGATTTCCTGACATCCCGAGGCTGGACCTCCGAGATCATTTTCTACCGTGACGAAGACCGCGGCGAGATCTACCGCCACGCTTGCGAGAAAGCCGGGGCATACATCAGTCGAGTCAACCCGGGCAATCTGCGCGATGAAACCGGCTACTTCCAGATGCTGCGAGAGCTGGTGCGCGCGGGTGTAGCCGGCTTGCCGCACCCGGACGCGATGATCAACTACGGTGCCAAGAACTGCGTCGAGAAGCTAAAAGGCACCAAACTTGTGCCACGCGATGTGCGCTGCTACTACGACTTTGAGTCCTTCAAAGCCGAGTTCCCGCGCAGCCTGACGCATGGGGTGCGTGTTGCGAAGCAGAATCGCGGCTCAACGGGCGAGGGGATTTGGCGGGTCGAAGTGATGGACGAATTGCCGGCAAACGTGACCGCCGTGAACCTCGAAGCCATGGTCAAGTGCACCGAGGCTAAGGACAACCACGTTGAGGAAATGCCGCTCGGTGAGTTCATCGACTTCTGCGTGCAGTACCTCGATGGCGACGGCGGCATGATTCTTGACATGCCCTTCCTCGAGCGCATCAAAGAGGGCGAAATCCGCGTTTTCATGCTGCGCAACAAGGTCGTGAACATTGTGCACAAGAAGCCGGCGGAAGGCCCCGACGCCTTCTCGGCGACCCTGTTTTCGGGCGCGGTATACCGCTACGAAGATCCAGAGAAGTGGCCTGAGCTGGTCAAAGTCGTACAGAAGAATGTTCCGGTCATCCGCGATCGTCTCGGTGGCTACGACTTGCCCTTGATTTGGACCATCGACTTCATTCTCGACACGGACGAGCGCACCGGAAGCGACCGCTATGTGCTTGGCGAGATCAACGCTTCTTGTGTGGGACTTAGCACTCACCTTGAGCTCAGCGAAGACATCGCCGACGAGATTGTCCGCTTGATGGAAGCCGAAGCGGTGGTCAATCCGCAATGGATGGCTTTCGCGAGCTAGGCAGAAAGAGTGAGTAGGGGATTTCCGCTACTCAAGCTGAGGCTTGAGGAGTAGGATTCAGCTGTTCGCTTGCCGGACTGCTTCAGAATGCTTCGAGTCTTCTCCGTCTTCGTCTTGCTGGTGCTGCATATGGTGCAGCCCCTGTTCGCGAAACCGGTGTGCACACTCTCGGATTCCGAAGCGATCGTTTGCTGCTGCTGTCCTTCGATGGACGCCGGCCCGGCGCTGGGCTGCTGTTCGGGCGACTCCGAGCTGCCACCCCCAAGTCAAACGGAAAGCTGCGGCTGCATGGCTGCCCCAAGCGTGCCGGTCGCGCCGACTCCGACCGAGTCGATTGAACTCGGCTTCGTCGAAGGCATGGGCAACTGGCCCGCCGCGCACGCGGATCTCTTGGGACGAGACTCGAATTCCGGCGTCGAGCTGCGGCGGAACCTTGTGCGTGCAAACGAGAGTGCTCCGCCACTCCGTTTGTTGACCCAGGTCTTCCGCTTATAGGCCCCCGGTTTGCGCGCATTTTGCGCGCTGTTCGACTCCGTGCATTGCTGCACGCCGTAGAGCCATGTCTGCATGGCTGAGTCGAAGCTTCAAGCGCACTTGCGAATTCGAGCAAGGCTTTGAGCTTCGTCCATCGAATCCCGGGCGACCATGACCCGGGCTCTTTCCCGCTTGCGAGGCAAGCACCATGAGCCCACAAACTCGAAACTTGCGGCGATGCGCCGTGACGATTCTGATCGCGACGAGCTGCGCGAGCCCTTCCGACCGTGAACCCTGGCAGGCATCGGAGCGCTCAGGCGAACCTCAGGTTTTGCCGTCCCTGCACGCTGATGCGCAGGCGGCGGAGCAAGCGCCAGTCGATCTGCAGTTCCGCGGCGAGCAGACGCGTGCTGACTATGTTCAGTTTGCGCTCGAGAACAGCTTTGAGTTGAAGGCTGCCTTTGCGAGTTGGAACGCGCAGCAAGAAGCCATCGAGATCAGTTCGACGCTGCCTGCGCCGCGGCTCGTGTTTGCCGAGTTCCTCGAAGAGGTGCAGACCCGTACCGGGCCACAAGAGCGCAAGATTGGCCTCAGTCAG
Source organism: Planctomycetota bacterium (assembly GCA_040264055.1). Classification (GTDB taxonomy): domain Bacteria; phylum Planctomycetota; class UBA1135; order UBA1135; family UBA1135. The sequence goes on along the minus strand of JBDQJC010000070.1, from coordinate 11,478 downwards.
GTATTTCCGTGGCCCGGGCAATTAGATGCCAAGACGGAGGTCGCGGAGCATCGTGCGACCGCGGCCTGGGAGCGCTTGGAATCGGAGCAACTGCGGATTCGCTCGGAGGTCGAGGTTGCCTTTGACGACTACGCGTTCTTGCAGCGCGAGGAGCGGGTGATCGGCCAACTCGTCGAAATCTTGCACGGATTCGATCCAATCGTGCAAGCCCGCATTCGGGGCGGAGGCAGCCAGCAGGACTTGCTGCGGTTGCAGGTCGAAATCGGCCGTGCAGAAGATCGGCTCGCGCGGGTCCGCGCGCGGCGCAGTGCGAGCTTTGCGCGCCTTGCCGACCGGATCGGCTTGCGGCAACTCCCGGCGGAGTTGCCCGAGATTCAACTCGAAGTGGCCCCGCAGTTCACGCTCGACTCGGCCAAGCTGCACGAACTTGCTCTGCAGCGCAGTCCTGAGTTGCGTTCCTTGGGCGCACTCTACGACGCGGCGCGCAGCGAAGAAGGCTTAGCCGATTTCGTGCGGCGTCCAAGTTTCATGGTGGGGGTCGAGACCATCATCACCGGCGATGCTTCGATGCCAGGGGTTCCGGGCAGTGGCGATGACCCTTGGGTAATCAGCGTTGGCATGGACTTACCGATTTGGGGGCCCAGTTACGACGCGATTGGCCGTCGCGCGCGTCAAGAGTTAACTGCCGCGCGCGCTCGTTGGGACGGCAAAGCGCTGAGCCTTCGTGCGGCGATCGAGAACGAAACTTACATCGTAGAAGACGCGCAACGCCGTGCCAGTCTGTACCGCGACATCCTGCTTCCGCGTGCTTCGGAAGCCTTGGAGCTGAGCCTTGCCGCGTATCGCGGGGGCACGGCAACGGCTCTCGATTTGATTGATTCCGAACGCACTCTGCTTGAGTTCGAGCTCGCGTATTGGCGGGCAAACCTGGATCAATGGCAAGCCATTTCGCGCTTGCGCTTCCTCGTCGGAGGAGAGTTCTCATGAAGACGAAACACAAGATCTATGCGCTCATCTTGGTCGGCCTGAGCCTTTTCCTGGCAGGAAGATGGACTGCGCCGAACCAGGAGGAAGCCTCGACGAGCACCGCATCGGGTGGGCACACGCACGCGGACGGTTCCGCGAGCCCCGAAGGCGAAATGGCCTTGGCCGAGGACGTCCCCGAAATCTGGACATGTCCGATGCACCCGCAGATCAAGCTGCCCGATCAGGGCGATTGCCCGATTTGTGGCATGGATCTCGTCTTGCTCGACGGTTCGGGAGATGCAGACCCCACGCGCATCTCCATGTCGCCGGCTGCTCGCGAGCTCGCGCAGATCCAAACGGTTCCGGTCCTGCGCCGTGAGCTGACGGCGCCGATTCGCATGGTCGGCAAAGTCGCGATGGATGAGACGCGCGTGCGCACGGTTTCCGCTTGGATGGGAGGGCGATTGGATCGCCTCTTTGTCGACTACACCGGGATTCGGGTCAAGCAGGGGGATCACCTCGTGCGGCTTTACAGCCCCGAGTTACTGACCGCGCAAGAAGAGCTGCTTGCTGCTCATCAGCGCTTGAAGCGAGATAAGCAAAGCGCGAGCAACTTTCTTTCCGAGAGCAATCAACGGGCCTATCAAGCCACGCGCGAGAAACTGCAGCTTTGGGGCCTGACTGAGCAGTGGATCGATGCGGTGGAGCAAAGTGGAAGAGTGCAGGACACGGTGATGATTCCGGCTCCAAGCGCCGGCATCGTCATGGAGCGGCTGGTCGACGAAGGCAGCTATGTGCAAACGGGCACGCCGCTTTACCGGCTGGCCGATTTGAGCAAGCTTTGGGTGCAGCTGGATGCATTTGAGCAGGACCTTGCTTGGTTGCGCTACGGACAGGAAGTCGCGCTCAGCATGGAAGCGTTGCCTGGCGAATCCTTTGCTGGGCGAATCTCGTTCATTGAACCCGTGATCGATCCACACCGACGCACCGCAAAGGTGCGGGTGACGGTCGACAATACCGATGGGCGCCTGAAACCCGGGATGTTTGCGCGCGCAGTCGTGCAGGCACGCGTGGGTGCGCATGGTCTTGCCTTGGATCGCAGCTTGGCCGGCAAGTGGATTAGCCCGATGCACCCCGAAATCGTCAAAGACGAGCCGGGGGTCTGTGATGTTTGCGGGATCGAGCTGGTGCCGGCCGAAAGCCTGGGCTTGGTCGCGGCCGAGGGTGCGGACGAGAGCTTGCCTTTGGTTGTTCCGGTAAGCGCAGTCTTGGTGACTGGCAAACGCGCCGTCGCCTATGTCGATATCCTCGGTTCGGAGCGGCCTACTTTTGAAGGACGCGAGATTCTCCTCGGCCCTCGGGCAGGGGACTACTACTTGATTCGAGAAGGCCTCGCGGAGAATGAGCGAGTGGTCTCGCGTGGCGCCTTTCGGATTGACAGCGCCATGCAGATCCAGGCAAAGCCGAGCATGATGTCGATGCCGGCCGAGCAAGCGCAGGTTGCCGATGCGATCATCGCACCCTATCGCGCAAGTTTGCGTGCGTTCTACGAAGAGTACCTGCAGGCTCAAGAAGCATTGGCGCTCGATGACTTCGCGTCTGCTCAAGCTGCCTTGACGCGATTGCTTGAGTCCATTCAGCAGGCAAAGTCAGAGACGCTTCCGTCTGGGTTGCGCAGCCAGGCCGACGCGCAGCTTGCACGGATTCAGTCCGCGCTGGAACACCTGGCGAATTTGCAGGACATCGATGCATTGCGCACGGCCTTCGAGGAGGTTTCGAATGCGGCACTTGCCTTGGTGCGCAGCTTTGGCCAACCAGGCGAGGCAAGTCTCCTAGAGGCTTACTGCCCGATGGCTTTCGACGACGCGGGCGCGAGTTGGTTGCAACGGGGCGAGACCATCAACAACCCGTACTTCGGCGCCGAGATGCTGCGCTGTGGCGAGATTCGAAGTGAGTTTGACGGGAAGGGCAAAGACGCGGTGCAGGACGGCGCGGCAAGCGCTACACCAAACCCGCAAGCCCAGCTGGTGAAGGACTATCTCCGCATGCAGCTTGCGCTCGCCGCGGACGACCTTGCCGCTGCGCAGGCGGCGTTGCCAGCGCTCGCGCAGGGCATGCGCGCAATCGGCGTGGACAGTTTTGCCGATGCATCCGAGTCTGCGGACTTCGAGTGGCTGCGCGTGCGCTTCGATTTGGCTTCGACGCGCTTGATCGCATGGATCGCCGAATCGGGAAACCCGCTTGAAGTCCCTCTGCACGTCGCGCACTGCCCGATGGCATTTGATGACATTGGCGCAGATTGGCTGCAGACCGATTCCGTCATCGCCAACCCCTACTTCGGCGCGGAAATGTTGCGCTGCGGTTCCATCACCAAGATCGAGCAGCCTCGTTAAGCCAGCGCCATGAACGATCCTTACGATCCACTTCGCGCTTCGCTGCTCGACCGCGTCATCCGCTACTTCCTGGAGAATAAGCTCCTGGTTGGATTGCTGGTCGTCTTCACCCTGGGTTGGGGGGTGTTGGTTGCGCCGTTTGACTGGAACGTGCCAGGGGTGCCGCGCGATCCGGTGCCGGTCGATGCCATCCCGGACACGGGCGAAAACCAACAGATCATCTTCACCGCCTGGCCGGGCCGCTCGCCACAAGATGTCGAGGATCAGATTTCGTATCCCCTCACGGTCTCGCTACTGGGAGTGCCCGGGGTCAAGAGCATCCGTAGCAACTCGATGTTTGGCTTCTCGTCGATCTTTGTGATCTTCGAGGAAGAGATCGAGTTCTATTGGTCCCGCAGTCGCTTGCTGGAGAAGTTGAACTCGCTGCCCGCGGGCACACTTCCGAATGAGGTGCAGCCGGCCTTGGGGCCCGATGCAACCCCACTCGGGCAGGTCTATTGGTACACACTGGAAGGGCGAGACGAAGAGGGCCAGGCTGCCGGTGGCTGGGGCCTCGAGGAGCTGCGCACGACCCAAGATTGGCTTGTGCGTTACGCGCTGTCGAGCGTCGATGGCGTTGCCGAAGTCGCCTCGATTGGCGGCTATGTTCAGGAATATCAGATCGACGTCAACCCGGACGCGATGCTCGCCCACGGAGTTTCGCTGACCGATGTGTTTCGTGCGGTCGCAAACTCGAACGTGGACGTCGGCGCACGCACCATTGAAATCAATCGTGCCGAATACGTGGTGCGCGGGCTCGGCTTCCTGGAGTCGATCGAAGATATCGAGGCAACCGTGGTGCGCACCGTCGAAGACGTGCCGATCACGATTGCACAGATCGGCACGGTTGTGCGTGGGCCGGCTCTACGCCGAGGCGCCTTGGATAAGGGCGGCACCGAAGCGGTCGGCGGGGTGGTGGTCGCGCGCTATGGTGCCAATCCGCTTGAGGTGATTCGCAACGTCAAGGCCAAGATCGCCGAGATCGCGCCGGGCTTGCCGAGCATGAAATTGGAAGACGGGCGCACTTCGCAGGTCACGATTGTGCCGTTCTACGACCGATCGGGCTTGATTCAAGAAACGCTCGCGACTCTGAATGACGCGCTCGAGCACGAGATATTGGTGACGATCATTGTGATCCTGCTCTTGGTCGGGCACTTCCGCAGCGCGGTGCTGGTTTCGAGTTTGCTGCCCTTGGCCGTCCTGATGTGTTTCATTGCCATGAAGCAGTTCGGAGTCGACGCCAACGTGGTCGCCTTGTCTGGCATCGCGATTGCGATCGGAACGATGGTCGATGTGGGCATCGTGCTGACCGAGAACATCCTGAAGAAGTCGGCTGATGCAAGAACCGCGCGCGAGCGATTCGAAGCGGTTTTCTCCGGGGCGTCCGAGGTCGGTTCCGCGGTGCTGACGGCGGTGTTGACCACCGTGGTTAGCTTCTTGCCCGTCTTCACGATGGAGGGGGCAGAGGGCAAGCTATTTCGCCCCTTGGCCTTCACCAAGACCTTTGCCTTGATTGCTTCGGTGATCGTCGCGCTGGTTGTCATCCCTCCGGTTGCGCACCTGCTGTTAGGAGTCCGAGAAAAGCGCAAGAGCAAGCCGAAGAGTAGCCGCGAGCATGTGCGCGCCGCGTCGTGGTATCTGGCTGCGGGCTTGATCCTGTCGATGACTTTGCGTTGGTGGGTGGGCCTACCGCTCTTGATTCTGGCGGCGTGGCGCTTGTTGGGACACTTCCTGAGTCCGCGCGTGCGGGCAAGGGCTATGCGCAGTGCGCACATCTTGGCGGCACTCTGGATCGCATGGTTCCTATCGAAGACCTGGGAACCACTCGGACCAGGGGCAGAAGTCCGCAACGTGGTATTCACCATTGGTCTGCTGGGCGGCTTCTTGTTGTTCTTCCAGATCATCATCTGGTTGTATGCCCCGATGCTGCGTTGGTGCTTGCGCAACAAGCTGCTGTTTCTGAGCGTGCCAAGCCTGTTGGTTTTCGGCGGGCTGGTCGTCTGGCTGGGCTTTAGCAAGGTGTTTGGCAGTTGGGTTCCGGACGGATTGCGCAAGAGCGATCGCTACGTTTCGATGGCGCACGCATTCCCTGGCCTCGGTAAGGAGTTCATGCCTCCGCTGGACGAAGGATCCTTCCTGCTCATGCCGGTGACCATGGCACACGCCTCGATTGGCGAAGCCTTGGAGCTGCTGCAGCAACAGGACATGCTGATTCGATCGATTCCCGAGGTCGAGGATGTGGTCGGAAAGATCGGTCGCGCGGAAAGCGCGCTCGACCCGGCGCCGGTGTCGATGGTCGAGACGATCATCAGCTACAAGCCCGAGTACATCGTCGATGCGAAGGGGCATCGCTTGCGCTTTGCCTATGACGAAGACGCGGACGAGTTTCGACTCGACGAGCGGATGGAGCTGATTCCCGATCCCGATGGCCGCCCCTTCCGCAATTGGCGCGACCAGATTCAATCCGCGCTCGATATCTGGGACGAGATCGCGGCAGCCGCGACAATTCCCGGCATGACCACCGCGTCGATGCTGCAGCCGATTGAAACGCGTCGCATCATGTTGCAAACCGGCATGCGCGCGACGATGGGGATCAAGGTCTATGGCCCCGATCTCGAGACCATCGAGCGGGTCGCATTGGACTTTGAGCAACTCCTGCGTGATGTGCCTTCGGTTCGGCCCGAGACCGTGCTGGCCGACCGCGTCATCGGTAAGCCCTACCTGGAAATCGACCTGGACCGGCCCGCGCTCGCCCGCTACGGCTTATCGGTGCGTGCGGTGCAAGATGTGATTGAAGTCGCGATCGGTGGCAAACGCTTGACGACGACGGTCGAGGGCCGGGAACGCTATCCGGTCCGCGTGCGCTATCCGCGGGAACGCCGCGATCAGATCGAGGACCTCAGCCGCATCTTGGTTCCGGCTGGCCAGGATCGCATGATCCCGCTCGGGCAGCTCGCTGAGATTCGTTACACGCCAGGGCCACAGGTGATTAAGAGTGAGGACACCTTCTTGACCGCCTTCGTGTTGTTTGACAAACAGCCGGGAGCTGCCGAAGTCGATGTGGTCGAAGAAGCGCAGGATTACCTGGCCAGCCTGATCGAGTCGGGCGAGTACAGCTTGCCTGCTGGCGTGTCCTACCGCTTTGCCGGCAACTACGAAAATCAACAGCGCGCGGCGCAGAAATTGCGCTTGGTGTTACCGCTGGCGCTGTTTGTCATCTTCCTGATTCTGTACCTGCAGTTCCGTTCCACGCTGACCGCCGGCATCGTCTTCACCGCGGTCTTTGTGGCCTGGTCCGGCGGCTTTCTGATGCTCTGGTTCTACGGCCAAGATTGGTTCTTGAACTTCTCGGTGCTTGGCGCAGAGATGCGCGACCTCTTCCAAGTGCAGTCGCTGAACCTGAGCGTCGCGGTTTGGGTGGGCTTCCTTGCCTTGTTCGGCATCGCTACCGACGACGGCGTCGTGATGGCGACCTATCTGCGCCAGTCCTTTGATGATCAGAAACCGAAATCGCGCGGTGCGGTGCGCGAGGCGGTAGTGACCGCGGGCCTGCGCCGCGTACGACCCTGCATGATGACCACAGCAACGACCACTTTGGCGTTGATTCCGGTCCTGACTTCGAATGGCCGCGGCGCCGACGTCATGGTGCCGATGGCCATTCCATCGATCGGCGGAATGATGGTGGCGATTGTCACGATCTTCGTCGTTCCCACCCTTTACTGTCTCGTGCAAGAGCTGCGGCTTCCGCGCGAGCCCCGACCTGTTTCTGCGAAACAGGCAACATCAACGAACAAACCAAAATCATGAGTTCCCTTCTCACCCTTTTCGCGCTCCTGCTTGGAGCTGCGGCGCCATCCGTTGATGGCGAACCCATTAACAAGAACTGTCCGATCGGCAAGGAAGCGATCGATCAGGAAACTTTCGTCGAATACGGCGGTCATACCATTGGCTTCTGCTGCGGCGGTTGCGATGCCAAGTTCCTTGCTTGGGATACCGAAAAGAAAGACGCCTTCGTGAAAGCCTCGCTCGCGGCACAGAAGCAAGAGCCGAAGGCTTTTGCAGGCGATCCCTACTTGGTGGCGGTCTGCCCGGTCTCGGGCAAGAAGATCGGTTCGATGGGCGACCCCATCGTTCTGGAGGTCGAGGGGCGCGAAGTGCGCCTGTGCTGCAAGGGTTGCATCAAGAAGGTGAAAGCCGAGCCGGCAAAGTACGCCAAGGTAGTGGATGAGCAAATCATTGCTGCGCAGAAGCCGCTTTACCCGGGTGCAGTCTGCATTGTGTCGGGTGAATCCCTCATCGAAGAGGGCGAAGATGTCGGCGTGGACACCGTCGTCAAGAATCGCTTGTTCCGCGTCTGCTGCAAGAAGTGCGCAGCTAAGGTCAAAGCCGACCCAGCGAAGTACTTCGCCAAGTTGGACCAGGCTGTGATCAAGGCTCAGTTGGCTCACTACCCGCTGAAGACTTGCATCGTGCGCGAGAAGAGTGCGCTTGGATCGATGGGCGAGCCAGTCAACATGGTTGTTGGCATGCAGATGGTGCGCTTCTGCTGCGATAGCTGCATTCCGAAGTTTAAGAAGGATCCAGCGAAGTTCCTTGCACGCTTGAAGCCAGCCAAGAAAGTCGAGGCTGCTCACAGTCACGCCGACGATGGGCACGAGCACAAGCCGAAGAACTAAGAATCGAGCCGCTCAGCACATCATGTCAAGTACGCCGCGGTCGCAAGTTGTCTCACCACTTGAGTCGCGGTGAGACGGGGTGTAAAGCCGCCCTTTGCAGCCCGGTCGTCGGATAGTTGATGACCGGGATGGCTTCCCCCGTTGTGTTGCCTTCGTGTGATCCCGTCGCGATTTCGAACGAGAGCGCTGGCGCGCCTTTGTGTTGCACGAGCCGCTCCCGCACGAGCAGACGAGTGCCCTGCACTGCGAAGCAACTAAACAGGGTGTCGTCGAGAAGACGAGCGTCGAGCACGATGCCGTTGTGTTCGTCAATCGCGTACGCGCCGGTCGCTCGATCGCGCACCAAGACCGTGTACTTGCGGACTTGGGTGCCGGCCTCTCCGGCATAGATCGTCGTCCAGGCAAAGCGCTCGGGATCTTCGGTCGCGGAGATTTCGCGAAGCATGTCGAAGCGCATGCGTTCGCCGCCGGGTCCGAACGCCGTGACTTCGCCTTGCCAGCTGCCGATCTAGGCCTCGGGGAAGGCGGCGCCCGCCGCCGGAGTTTCCGAACCCGTGGCGAGCCGCGCGCCGGTGCAAGCGCCGAGCAACATAAGGAGGAGCAAAGAAGGGACGAAGTGCCGCATGAGCTTGTGCATCCTAGGCCTTGCAACCGACTAGAATCCCCCTATGCAGCGGACCACTTTTGCCGTCATCTTCCTCGTCATGATGATCGCAGCCGGGTGGTATGCCTTGCAGTATCAGAGGGACGACCCAGCCGGGCGAGCGGTCTTGGAAGACTGGGCAGCCGGAGTGAGTGCGGCGACCAGCAGCGAAGTCGCCGGCTATAGCTGCGAGCTCAGTGCTGCTGTCGATGGGGGGCAAGATTGGGTGCTTACGCTGTCGGTAAGAACGCGATCAGCGGCGCTTCCGGTTCCTGAGAAGAAGCCGGTGCGCTTTCTCGTTGAGGTGAACGAACATTCCGGTTCGGTCGGCGCTGGGCCGGACGGGAACTTTGTCATACGAGTGCCGCTCGATGCGTTTCGCCTAAATGAACGCGCCAACAATGTGAGGATGCTGGTAGTCTCGCAGGATGGACGCGACTTTGGCGGCTGGGCTTTCGCTTTCGCCTAGTCGACCGTTCGCTTTCGCCTAATCGGCGCGAAACATCGGATACGGCGTCGGGAACAGCTCGGCGAGTTGCGGCACATCGCTTGGCCGTACATAGCCTTGCAACATGCGGCCCTCCTCGATGGCGCGTTCGGTCAAGACTTGCAAATGGGTATGGCTGAACCAGTGCCCGGTGTCAGCGCCCTCGCCGGTTTGGCCAAACGGCGCGCCCGCGGCAAGGCACTGCCCGACTTCCACTTGGAAGGCTGAGTCGAGATGGCCGTAGAAGCAGAAAAAGCGTACGCCATCAAGCTCGTGGCGCAGCACGACATAGCCGCCGTAGTTGCCGAGCCCCGCATCGACCCCGGTCGCGTGCACGGTGGCGTCGAGCGGGGCGTGCAAGGCTTCGCCAGCTCGCACGATGATGTCGAGGCCGGCGTGGATCACGCGACCCTCTTCGATCATCTGAGGGAAGCGGTGCAGGAGAGCACTGCGATCTTCCAGATAGTTGCCCAGCCCCCAGCTCTTTCCCGAGGCTTCCAAATCGGCAAAGACCTGGGCCTGGAAAGTGTCGTAGTCGTCCGTCACATACTCGGCGACCCGCGGGTTGGCTGCGGTGAAGTCGAAGACAAACGGGTCTCCTTGCAAGCGATCCCCAAAGAGGGGGGAGGGCTGAAAGGAGATCGATCGCGTGAGTTCCAGGTAGCCGTTCATGCCGTAGGAGGAACAGCTTTGCTTAGGCCAGGAAGGGTTCGTCGATTGAACGCGAAGGCTGGGTGAACCAGCGCGGCCCGTCTTCGGTCATGTAGAAGTGGTCTTCGAGGCGCACGCCAAACTCACCCGGAGCGCAGATCATCGGCTCATTGCTAAAGCACATGCCGGGTGCGAGTGGTGTGCGGTCGCTGGCCACGAGGTAGGGGCCTTCATGAATGTCCAGGCCGATGCCGTGGCCGGTGCGGTGCGGAAGGCCGGGCAGGGCATAGTTGGGGCCGAAGCCATGCGATTCAATGCAGCGGCGCGCGGCCGCGTCGACATCGCCACACGGCACTCCAAGTTGCGCAGCGTCGAAGGCCGCGGCCTGGGCTTCCTTTTCGGCGTTCCAGATTTGGCGATGACGCTCAGTCGGTTCGCCAAAGACGTAGCTGCGCGTGATGTCCGACTGATAGCCATGCAGGGTGCAGCCGGTGTCGATCAAGACCATGTCGCCGTCTTGCAGGGTTTGCGGGTGAGGCACCCCGTGCGGGTAGGCCGTGGCTTCGCCGAAGAGCACGATGACGAAACTATTGCCGCCCGGGGCGCCCAGCGCGCGGTGCGCTTGGTTTAGGAAAGCTTCGACCTCGGTGGTGACGATGCCTGGCCGCAAGATGGCCGCCGCGGCTTCATGTGCTTCCAAAGTCATGTCCTTCGCGCGTTGCAGCAAGGCAAGTTCGGCCGCTGATTTACAACCGCGGCAGGTCTGCACCAGCGGGCCGGCGTCGATTAATTCGCAGTCGGGCGCGGCCGCACGAATGCCTTCACTGATGAAAAATGGCGCGCTTGAATCGATCGCGAGCCGCAGTGACTTGCCGCTCGATTTGCCAAAGCCGAGCGCCGACAAAGTCTGGCGCAACAGGGTGTAAGGACTTTCATGCTCGTGCCACAGCGCGACCGGTCCGCCGATCACCATGCGTTGCTCGAGCGTGCCGAGCTCGAAGTGCGGCGCCAGGTAATGCAGCTGTCCGTCTGCCGTCAGCAGTGCCCCGACCAAGCGTTCGCTCGGATACCAACTGGTGCCCGTGAAGTAGAGCAAGTTCGACCCAGCGTGCAGATACAGCGCATCGATCTTGTCCGCCTGCATCTGTGCTTGCACGGCGGCAATGCGCGCGCGGTGTTCTTCGGCCCCAATCGGGGTCACGCCGCCCGTGCGATCGCCGAGCCGAGCCAATTGTTCCTGGGGTGTGCTTCCGCCGATTCCGATTGTCATTTGATTCTCCGCATCAGACTTCTGAGGCTAAGCCTTCGCCAGTGGTCGCGCTACGAGAAAGCGCGACGACTACTGTTTGCTGGCGTCGGCTGGCTGAGTCCCGCGAACCAGGAGCTAGGGTTCACTGCGCGCGGGCGGGAACTGCGCAAGAATCGCCTCGACGGTTTGACGGACGCGCTCGCTACGCTCATGCGGCGTATCGGCACCCAAGCTGTTGAGTTCGCCAATCCCACGCCAAAGCAGGCGCTCGCCGTCTGGAGCCAAGAAGTCCAAAACGAGAATCGACTCGGGGTAGATCGCAAAGCTCGTGTCGGTATAGATCGGTAGCCCATTCCACCATGGATGGCCCTGGG
>JBDQJC010000069.1:0-14369 GCA_040264055.1 Planctomycetota bacterium | reverse complement strand
GGGATCGGGGGAAGCATGTCCAGGCCCAGTTCAAGCAGCTCTTCATGCTGCCGCTCAGCGGCCGCGGCGAGGAGATGCGGATCGACTTGCCCAGAGGAGCCCATGGGCCCATCATCACCTTCGGCTGGCCCAGGCTCAACCCCCGGTCCTGGGCAGTCGGATTTCTTCGTCGGCGTTGCCTTTTTCAAGGCTTCCGCCTATCATCTCCAGGCTCGGAACAGAATGGCACGCCGCAAAAGGGAACTGCTCGACTTGTTGCGCGAGCGAGCGGATCAAAAGGATTCTGCTCGTTCGGCAGAAGCAAGCAAACCCACAGCGGAACGGCCAGCTGCTCCCGCTCCCTCTCAACCCAAGTCTCAGAATCCGCGTCCGTCGACTCCGTCGACTCCAAACAAGACGCTGGCTTCCGCAAAACCGACGCCCGCGCCGCGGGCCAAGAAGCGTAGCTCCGAAACGGCAGCCGGCTTCGGGTGGTTGACTCAACATCGCACGCCGGTGTTGGCGGCAGTCGGTTTGCTTGTGATCGTGGGGGCCCTGAAGTTTTGGCCAGCCAGCACTCCCGCTGAAGCGAGCCAAGGCGAAAGCGGCAATGGCGCAGCAGCCGCTGTGTCGACCGAGCCCTACTCGATTCTCATTGTGACCTACCAACACAGTGAGAGGAATGTGCAGCTCGCTTTGGCGACTGCGCGCGCAGTGCGAGACAACTTCTCCGATCTCGACGACCCCAAGGTCATCGTTTATCCGCGCGACAAGCCCGAACTCATCGAGCTTTGGATCGGGGAAGCCGAAGAAAAGACCGAACTCACGGAACTCCTGCGGGAAGTGCAGGAATCCGAGGTTTCGACCGATCCGAAAAACCCGCGACCCTTCGCCAGCGCCCGCATCGAACGGCGTCGCAACATCAACGCCGACTGAACCATGTCCATCCACAAGTCCCTTTCCCTTGGTAGTGGCCTCTCCACTTCGCGCTCCGTCTTCACTCGTCGTGAGCGGATTGAGAAGCTCATGGAGAAAGGCAGCTTCGATGAAGGCGGCTCGGTTTACGGGCTTCCCAAAGTTCGCACCAAGTACAAGGTGCTGAGCAAGAAGCAGCTGAAGGCCGTTGCCGCTGAGCAGCGCCTCAAGGATGCCGAGATCGCCGCGGCTGCCGCTGCGGAAGCTTCCCAGGAAGAGGAAGCCATCTGAGCTTGCCCGGCGTCGTCCTCGACGAGCTGTTTCTCAGTCTCCAGGGCGAAGCCGGCGAAGTCGGGCGTCCGCACTTGTTCGTGCGTTTCGGCGGTTGTCCGTTGCGCTGTCGCTATTGCGACACGCCGCGATCCTGGAAGGGTCGAAGCGAGGGCGAATTGCATCTGCCAGGTGCAACCGAGGCATTTGCGAACCCGCTTGACTGCGCTGGGCTTGAGAAGCTGCTGCAGCGACTTGCCAAGGCCCACGGGGCGAAGCTTGCAGATCTCGTGCTTGCCGTTACCGGCGGAGAGCCGCTGGAGCAGGTCGAGTTTCTTCGGTCCTGGTTACCTCAGGCACCCACGGAAGTCTTGCTCGAGACCGCGGGGATTTTCTCGCCAGCCTTGGTCGAGGTTCTTCCCTGGTTGCGCTTTGTCTCGCTCGATGCCAAGGATCCGGCCGATTTGCGCAGCGGCGCCGAGCTCGATGACTTTGCCGCGTGTTTGCAGGCATGCTCCGCCGAGGCAGCATCCCGACCAGCCGAGCGACCGCTCGATTTCTGGACCAAGTTCATCGTGACCGCGAATACCACCCCAGCGTGGCTGCAAGAGCAGCTTTCCGCCGTCGCCGAACAGGTGCCGGGGGCGCGGGTGTATCTGCAGCCCGTAACGCCGCGGCCAGCTGCTCCGCTACCGCCGCATCCGGATATCCTATTGCAGCAGGTCTTATTGGCCGCCCCTCTGGGCTTGGACCTCCGCGTCTTGCCTCAGATCCACCCCTTGCTTGAGATCCGCTGATGTCCGTTTCCTTGTCTCCGGGTGAACGCCCGCTGGTCGCGATTGTCGGCCGGCCAAACGTCGGCAAATCTTCGCTTTTCAATCGCTTGATCGGCGAGCGCACGGCGATTGTCGAACCCACCGCTGGCGTCACGCGTGACCGGCTGATTCGCCCGGTGCGCATGGTCGATTACGAACTCGACTTTGACCTGATGGACACCGGTGGCATCGGCATTGTCGATAACACCGATCTCGCGCATTCCATCGAGTTGCAAGTCGAAACCGGTTTGCACGCGGCCAAGATCGTGCTGTTCCTGGTCGACGCGCGCGAAGGTCTGACTTTGCTGGATGAGCAAGTGGCTCGCTTGCTGCGCCGAACCGGCCGCCAAGTTCTGCTGTTTGCGAACAAAGCGGAAAGCCGCGATTGCGAGCGCAACCTCGCCGAGTTCGAACGACTCGGTCTGGGCTCGGCGCGCGTGCTGTCGGCACAAGAGGGCAAAGGAATCGACTCGCTGTTCGAAGAGCTAACCACGCTGTTGCCGCCAGCGACCGGCGAGGTGGTCGATGAACAGCGTTTGCGGATCGCCGTGCTTGGCCGACGCAATACCGGCAAGTCCTCGTTCGTCAACGCGATGCTCGGGGAGGAACGCGTCATCGTCAGCGAGATCGCAGGCACCACGCGCGATGCCGTCGACGTCGACTTTGAATGGAAGGGGCGGCCGTTGACCTTGGTCGATACAGCGGGCATTCATCGCCGTGGCAAGGTGGCAAACGCGATCGAGTACTTCTCATTGACGCGCAGTGATCAAGCCATTCGCCGAGCCGATATTTCGCTGCTGTTCTTGGACATGAGTGAGTCCTTTGCGCGCCTCGATCAAGAGCTCGCGCGGACGATTGTTGATCGATACAAGCCCTGTGTCATTGTCGGCACCAAGTCGGACTTGGTGCCCGAGCTTGACATCCGCACCTTCAAAGAGAATGTTGCGCACCGTTTCCCGCACTTGCGCGGGGCGCCAGTGGTGATGATTTCCAACGTCACCGGGCGCGGAGTGGACCGAGTCATCCGCGAGGCCTTTGCGCTTTACGAAGAAGCCGGCAAGCGTGTCGGCACTGGCGAATTGAACCGGGTTGTCGAGCAGGCTTTCCAGAAGCTGCGTTTCCGCGGCCGGAGCAGTGAGAAGCCACGCGCGTATTACGCGACTCAGATCCGCGTGCAGCCGCCAAGTTTTCTGCTGTTCGTGAACCGCGCCGCGCTGTTTGAGAAAGAGTCGCTGCGTGCGATCACGCGCGAACTCCGCAATGGGCTGGGTTATGAGCACGTGCCGCTTCGGCTCGTGATCCGCGAGCGCGAGCGAAGCGCGAGTAAGAAGGCTTGATAGAATCCGTCATGCGTCGCCTGCTCTGTTTCCTGGGGATCATGCTTGCCGTTTCGTGCAGCTGGATTCATCGCGCCGACGAGGAAGCGTGGGTCCACGAGATTCTGCAAGACGGCCCGCCGATCCGCGATTTGCTCTCGGAATGTGAATGGGCAACCATCGACGCGGGTTTCCCGCCGGGCGATCGCGATGAAGCAGGGATGCAGGTGACTTCGGGCTGGGAAATTGTGCAGCAGCCGTTCTCCGGCAAAGGACGCCGATTCCAAGGCATGCTGAAGATCGAGCCTTTGGGCGAAACCGGTTTGTATCGAATCAGCTCTCGGGTGCGTGTGCAGGCCAATAAGGAGGTTCATCGCACGCTCGATCTCGCCGCAGCCGACTGGGAGTCGATGGCCGATGATCAGGGGCGTGCGCGCACGCTACTGCAGCACTTGATGGGCCGAGTGCAAGCGCCCGGACTTTCTTCCGACTTCTACGATCGCAAGCCCTGGGCCGAGAAAGAAGACAATGGCTGATTGGTCAGTTCGGCGGCGACAGGGGCTTTGCGCGGCCTGTGAGCGCGGATTCGTCGAGTCCGAAGCTGTCTTCTCGATGCTTCGCCTCGAAGAAGATGAGCTGCAACGCGGCGACCTCTGTGCGAGTTGCTTCGACCGGCGTGACGAGTCGGCCGATCTCATTTGGTGGCGCACTTCCCACCAAGAAAAGAAGGGCGGCATGCGCATGGACTTCGAGTTGGTGCTGGCCCTCTTCGAGAAGCTGGGCGAAAAGCCGAGCGAGGGCACCCTGGATCTACGCTTCTTGTTGTCCTTGCTGCTGGTGCGGCATCGCAAGCTGCGGCTGGTTGGCGTGCGCACGCGCGGCACGCGCGAGTTCCTGCAGTTGCGGAAGCCTCGCACCAAGAAGGAGTACGAAGCAGAGGTTCGCGAGTTGGAGCAGGCCCGGCGCGAACGCCTAACGGCCGCCCTCGCCGAGCTCATGGACCCCACGGCCGAAGGTGGAATGGGGGATTGGCTGGCGGCGCTCGAGCAGCTGATTCCCGCAGCGGAAGCCGAGGCACCGGTCGTGACCGAGACTGACCCATCGGCCTAAGCCACTAGTTCAGAAGGGCTTCCGGGAATTCTCAAAAACCCCACTTGTGGGGACCTTTTTTGCTTGCGCGAATTCGGTGGGGGAGCAGAATAGGTGAGTGGTGGTTGATGGTGATTCATGGTGAATCCGTCACCCACTGGCCTCCCCCCATGCATCTCTTCACCGGCGAGTTCGAGCACAAAGTTGACCAAAAGGGTCGCGTGTTTGTCCCGAAGCGCCTGTTGGACAGCATCGAAGGGAATCCAGCCGAGCTGCGCTTTGTCGTCACGCTGGGCCTGGACGGATGCCTTTATCTCTTCACCCGCGAGGGCTTTCGTGAGCACCTCGCCGGTCTGAAAAAGGCGGCCTTTGGCAAGCCGGAGTACCGCGCCGTGATGAGGGGGATCGGTGCACTGTCTTTCGAGCAGACTCTGGATAGCCAAGGCCGCTTAATCATCCCAGAAGATCTGCGTCGGCGCGTCGGGCTGAAGAAGGCCGCGACCGTTGTCGGCGCGATCGATCACATCGAGATTTGGGACGAAGCGCGCTATCGCGCCGAAGCTGCCCCCGAAGCGGAGTCCACATATCTCAACCAGGCTGTGCAGTTCCTAGAAGGCACAGCCCTTGAGGACGGAGACAGCAGGTGATCCTTTTGTGTCGTGACTTTGAAACTCCACGCAAGCCCGTTGGCCCGACGAGCCACCAGCCCGTACTCCTCGATGAAGTCATCGAGGCTCTTCAACCCGAACGCGGCGGCTGGTTTGTCGACGCAACGGTTGGGGGTGGGGGCCACGCGGAAGCTCTGCTTGAAGCAGGGCCGGATGTCCGTTTGATCGCGATTGACCGCGACTCTCGCGCTTTGGCGCGTAGCCGAGAGCGCCTCGCGCGCTTCGGGGATCGAGTCCAGTTCATACACGCTCCTTTTTCGGCACTCGAGGGGGTGTTGCCGGAAGAGGCTCGTGGTCGCGTCGCGGGCATCTTGGCTGATTTTGGTGTGTCTTCGGACCAACTCGACGAGCCAGAGGCTGGATTCAGCTTCCTGCACGACGGGCCCTTGGACATGCGCATGGATCGCCGCTCCCAGAAGACCAGCGCCGCGGTCCTGTTGGCCAATACCAGCGAAGACCAACTCGAAGAGTGGTTCCGCGACTACGGAGAGGAACGATTCGCGCGCCGCATCGCGCACGCGATCGTTCAAGCGCGCCGCATTGGCCCGCTGCTGCGCACCTCGCAGTTGGCGGACTTAATCGAGCGCAGTGTGCCGCGTGGACGTCGCGGGATTCACCCAGCAACGCGAGTCTTCCAAGCTCTGCGCATCGTCGTGAATCGTGAGCTGGACGAGATCGATGCCTTCTTGGAATCTGCTCCGCAGATGCTCGGGCCGGAAGGGCGACTCGCGGTCATTAGCTTCCACTCCTTGGAAGATCGCCGTGCCAAGCTGGCACTGCGCAATGAAGTACGTTGCAGTGAGTTTCGTGACTTGCTGCCGCGGGGCATTGTGCCGAGCCCCTCGGAACAGCGCCGCAATCCGCGCTCACGAAGCGCGCGCTTGCGGGCCATCGCACGCCAGGAGGCGGGCGAGTGAGCGGACGCGCAGCAGGCCTGGTTCTTCTCGTCTTGTGCGAGTTGATCGCTGGGCTCGGGCTGCGCAACGAGGCTCTTGCTGCGCGAAGTCGCGCCGAGGCCTACAACCGTGATTATGTGGAGTATCGGCGCTATGCCGGCCACTATCGTCACTTGCGGTACTCCCTTGAGTCACCGCAGGCCGTTCGCGAACGGCTCCTTCTCGAAATTCTCCGTCAAGAAAACGAAAGCCAGCCCGAGCTCTAGTGTCCAGGCTCTCCCCCCTGCGTCCTTTTTATCTGCTGGCTCCGCTTGGCCTGCTGTATCTCGCGATTGCCGGACGCTTCGTGCAGTTGCATGCCTACAAGGTGGAACTGAGCGAAACCTATTCCGGTAACTTAGAAGGAGAGTCGGTCTTGCTTGCCGATCGCGGCAGGATTCTCGATCGGAATGGCTATCCGCTCGCCTACGACCGGCCCAGCTACACGCTTGAGTATGGCTACCGGTGGGAGCACCGGCGCTATAACCCCGCGAACTGGTCGGAAGGCGAGCCGATGAGCGAGGAGCAAATCCTCGCAGAAGTCGCGGAGGTGGCGGCAGTCACAGGCATCGATGCGGAGAAGCTCGAGAGTGATCTCCGTGACCCCAGCCTGCTGTTGACGGCGATTCTGTTCGACATTGATCCGTTTCATGCCGATCGCATCCGCGGCATGATGGCGCAATACCCGAACTTTGGCCTCGTGGTACGCGAGGCGCGCACCCGTGAATATCCGCTGGGACGGGCGGCCTCTCATGCGATCGGCTTGTATGACGAGTACTTGGAAGAGCGTGAAACGGGTGAGTTGGACGAGTCGGGCGAAGCAGTAACCGAAATCGCCCTCGCTCGTCCTGCTATGGCGATTGAATCCGCGTTTATGGAGCAACTCACGGGCGTCAAAGGACGCAAAGAGAGCGTTCGCATTCGCCACGGCATCAACCCAGCCAAGATCTTGGTCGAGCCGGTCGATGGTGAGGATGTGCTGCTCACGATCGACGCGACTCTCCAAGAGCTCGTGCGAATCGAGCTCGTGCGCGTCATGCGAGAACAGAATCCCGAGGCAGCGGCTGCCATCGTGCTGGACGTAAGAACGGGCGAGATCTTGGCGATGCACTCGTTGCCGGATTTCGATCCATCTTCGCCGTCGAAGGATGACGATGGGCTGGGTGCGGATGGCGAAGCGGTCAGCCTTCACTTCAAATTCAAGGATCCTTTTGAGCCAGGATCTACCTTCAAGACGATCATCGTCGCGACGGCGCTCGATTTAGGAGTCATTCGCCCGGATGAGCACTTTCCGGATGGGGGGTCAATTCGCATAGGTCCTCGATTCCTCGAGAATGCAAGCTCCGTCCCGAAGGGCTCCAAGACCGCGATGGAGTGCCTCTTGCACTCGTCGAATGTGGTCGCCACTCGCATCGCGCAACGGATTGGCGTCCCGCGCTTGCGCGCAGCTATGGAGCGGATCGGCGTTTGGAATGAGCTGCAATTGACAGGCCACCGGCTCTCGCCCGGAGCTTCCATCTCGGAAGAGGAATGGGGGACACATCAGGGGCCGGTTTACACCTTGCCTTCGGTCTCTTTTGGGCAGGGTTTCTACATCAACCCGATCCGGCTCGCAGGTTTGCTAACAGCGTTTGCAAATGACGGGAATGCCGTGGTTCCCTATTTGGTCCAGGGGGAAGGTTCAGAGCCAGAACCGATCTGCACCCCAGCGAGTGCTGCATATGTGCGCGACGCGATGCATCAGATGATGGAGCGGCAGGTGCACCACAACAAATTCCTTCCGGATATCGGAGTCGAAGCGGCTGCGAAGAGCGGCACGGCTCGCAATGAGAGTAATCACCGCGAGAACACGGTGTTGTTCTCGACCTT
The DNA here is from genome assembly GCA_040264055.1 of Planctomycetota bacterium. Taxonomy (GTDB): domain Bacteria; phylum Planctomycetota; class UBA1135; order UBA1135; family UBA1135. The sequence goes on along the minus strand of JBDQJC010000069.1, from coordinate 6,513 downwards.
TGCACCGGTCGAGGACCCAGAAGTGCTGGTACTTGCCGTTGTCTACAATCCGGATGTCGACTTGATCAAGTCAAGAAAGGGTCCTTCCGGCACCCGACACGCCGGCCCGCTCGCGACCCGTATCCTCGAACACGCGCTGCGGATTCGAGGCGTTCTGCCCCCTGCAGACCCGCGAAGCTTGGAATCTGTTTCCGCGCTCGGTACCTTGAAGACGGTCCGCGACGATCGCTGATGCTGCTCTCCCGTCTGGCGCGAATTTTGTCCGAAACATGCACGCTCGCGCCCTCGGCGGAAGCCCGTGGCGGCGCCGATCCCGAACTGCTTCGGGCGGTGTTTGATTCGCGTCGAGTTGAGAAGGGCGATTTCTATTGCGCGCTGCGCGGTACTCAGGTCGATGGCAGAGACTTTGTCGCTGAGGCCATCGAGAAAGGAGCTGCCGCCGTGCTCTCGATCGGAGGCTTCCCGGCACCGCTGCCGGTCCCGGAGCTCCGGGTTCAGCTGGGTACCGATCCGGCCTATGCTGCGGGCCTCGCGGCAAGTGAACTTGCCGGGCGTCCGAGCGACGAGTTGTTCGTCGCGGCGCTGACCGGGACCAATGGCAAATCGACCGTGGTTCATTTACTGCAGCAAGCTTGGCAACTCGCCTCGGTTCCCGCCGCGCGCGTCGGCACATTGGGCTTTGCGTGGGCGGCCATGGAACGCGCGGCGCTGAATACGACGCCGGCCGCAGATGAACTGCATGCCTTCTTGGCGGAGTCACGCGACGCCGGGGTGCGGGCGGTTGCAGTCGAGGCTTCCTCGCATGGGATTGCGCAACACCGACTCGCAGGATTGGCCGTGGATGTGCTCGGTTGGACGAACCTTACGCACGATCATCTGGACTATCACGGCGACCTCGAGAGTTACGCCGCGGCCAAGGCTCAACTCGTTCACGATTTGCCACGCGGGGCGACGGCATTCCTGCCGCCGGATCCGCGCGTTCAAGCCGCCTGCCGCGGTGCGCGTTGTGAGCAGGTCGCTTGGGGCCTGGGCGACGCGAGTTTGCCTTTGCATGGCAATGCACAAGTTGCGCCCGAAGGTGGCCTCGAACTCCAAATCGGAGGTCGCTTTGGCGGAGGGAACTTGCGCTCGCGTTTGGTCGGCGAACACAACGCGGAGAACCTCTTGTTGGCTTTCGGCCTATTGCGCGTTTCGGGGTTAGATGCGGAAACTGCGCTGGCCGGACTTGCGGCGGCAGAAGCCGCGCCGGGGCGTTTGCAACGCGTTGCTGCGCAATCACCGTGGCGCCTGTTCGTGGACTATGCACATACTCCCGATGCGATTGAGCGAGCGCTCGCAGCCCTGCGCGCGAGTTACCCTGCGGCGCGCATCGGCATTGTGGTCGGTGCCGGCGGGGATCGCGACCCAGCCAAGCGTGGCCCGATGGGCGCGGCCGCGGCGCGCGGGGCTGATTGGTGCATGTTTACCAGCGACAACCCGCGAACCGAGGATCCGCAAGTCATTCTCGCAGCCGTCGTCGAAGGTGCGCAGCAGGCGGTTGCGACTTCGCCGGTCTCCGCTCGAGGCTGCGCGACGGAGGTGCTGATGGAAGTCGACCGACGCGCAGCAATTCGTGCCGCGGTTGCGCAACTGCGAGCTGGCGATGTGCTGCTCGTCGCAGGCAAGGGCCACGAGCCCTATCAAGAGATTCATGGGACGCGTCACCCCTTTGACGATCGCATCGAACTCGCGGAGGCTGTGTCGTGCTCGGTTTAGATCTCGCTCGTGTGGCTTCCGCTGTCGGCGGGGAACTGGTTGGGAATGGTGACGCTCCGATTCGCGGCGTGGTAACCGATAGCCGGCGCGCGCGCCCCGGCGACCTCTTCGTCGCGCTTGATGGAGCGCGCACCGATGGGCACCGCTTCTTGCGTGATGTCCAGGCTGCGGGGGCCAGTGGCGCGTTGGTCATGCCGGATTGCGGCGATCGCCCGGAAGGTTTTCCCTGCGTCGTCGTTCCGGACACTTTGGCGGCGCTGGCGGCTCTTGCACGGCACCACCTCGGGCGACTGAACGCGCGAGTGGTCGGCGTCACTGGCACCGTCGGCAAGACGACGGCAAAGGACATGCTGGCTCAGGTTTTGGGTGGCCCGGCACACGCGATTCACGCCGCGCCCGCGTCCTACAACTCCGAGTGTGGCTTGCCGCTGGCGATTCTGGCGGCACCTGCGAGTAGTCGTGTTCTGGTCCTTGAGTACGGAGTCAATGCTCCTGGCGAGATGGCCCGATTGCTCAACATTGCGCGGCCGCATCATGCTTGCATCACGGCGCTGACACCGGTGCACCTGGAAGGGATGGGCGACCTTGCCACGATCGTTGCCGAGAAGCTCAAGCTCGCGGCGACGGTGCCACCGGATGGCGTGGTGTGGCTGCCAGAGCAAGCTGCTCAACTGATTCCCGCCGGCAGCCGTTGGGCGGGGCGCACGGTTCGCCTTGGGTTTGGACCGCATCGCGATGGATTGCAGATCCTGTCGCGCCGCCCGGGTGCCTATCGGGTGGTTCTTCCACGGCTGGGCGAACTGAACCTTCCGGTTTATGCCGACCATGAAGTCTTGCTCGCTGCGATGGCAACCGCTGTGGGCTTCGAGCTCGGAGAAAGTGCCGAGGATCTGCGCGAACGCTTGCTCGAGCTGCGCCGTCCCGAAGGCCGCTTGACGGTACATCGCGTCGGTCCGGTGACGGTGCTGGATGACGCATACAACGCGAGTCCGGCCGCGGCAGAGGCCGCCCTGGGAGTCCTGAAGCATTGGCGGGAAGCCGGACGGCGCATCGCCGTCTTGGGCACCATGCATGAACTCGGCGCCGACTCGGAGCATTGGCATCGAGAACTCGGTCGTCAGGCCGCCGCTGCCGGCGTCGATCTGCTCTTTGGTGTGGGTTCCGGAGGCGTTTGGATTGCCGCCGAAGCGCGCGCGGCCGGAGTCGACGCAAGCGTCGCCGACGACGCAGAAGCTGTCACCAGTCTGCTCGCTCCGGTTTTGCGTGCCGCGGATGTGGTCCTTCTGAAGGCCTCTCGCGCCGAAGGCTTGGAGCGGATGCTTCCACGCTTACGCACTTGTGCCAGGGCTTTGCACACGCAGGGGACCGAAGGGTGAGGCCGAATTGGGCGGGTGCCGTGACATGATCACGCTCATTCAGGATTGGCTGCAGTCGCTCTGGCAGCCCTTCCACGCCTTGCGTTATGTCTCGGTGCGCACGGTGATCGCGGCTGCCCTGGCTTTCCTGGTCGCGGTGCGACTCGGTCGCCCGATGATCGAACGTTTACGGCGTGCCGGAGTCGGGGAACACGCCGCACTCTCGGACAGCGCCGAGGTCGCCAAGATGTACGCCGATGCAAAGAAGACCGGGACGCCAACCATGGGCGGGGTTTTCTGGGTCGCCGCGGTACTGTTTGCCACGCTCTTGCTCGCGGACCCGAGCGAGTTAATGGTCGTGAATGCGGCGACCTTGTTGGTCGGCATGGGCGTGATCGGTTTTCTTGATGACTACATCAAGTGGAAACGCGACGGCGGTCGCGATGGCTTGTCGCGCACGGCAAAGCTCGTGCCTTCGATCCTGCTTGCGGTGTATGTCGCGGCGATGCTCTGGTTCACCGCCGAGAACACGGGCCGCCCCGAGATCGCTTCGGTCTATCTACCAGGCCTCAAGGACAGTTTCTTCGATCCGCTCGCATGGGGCATGCTCGGCTTTGGCTTGTTCGTTGCGTTTGAAGCATTCGTCGTGCTCTCGTGTAGTCATGCCGTCAATGTCACGGATGGCTTGGATGGCCTGGCCGCCGGCTCAGCCTTGCCCGCCTTCATCGCCCTGACCTTTGCCTTGATCGCGGTGGATACACCAAGCTTGGCGAAGTACTGGCACTTGCCGAACATTCCGGGTGCCGGCGAACTCGCCGTGATGGGTGGGGCGGTGATTGGTGCAACCGCGGGATTCCTTTGGTACAACGCCAACCCCGCGCACATATTCCTTGGCGACTCGGGCAGCCTTCCGATGGGCGCTTTGATGGGCTACTTTGCGCTGGTGTCGAAACAGGAATTGGCGCTGCCGTTGCTTGCGGTCGTCTTCGTGCTGGAAGTCGGCAGTAGTTTCATTCAGATCGTGGGCTTCAAGGTCACGCGTAGGCTGACGGGAACCGGGCGACGCTTGCTTCCGGTCGCGCCGATCCATCACTATTGGCAACGCACGGTGCCCGAGCAACAACTGGTCGTGCGCTTCTGGCTGCTTGCCGCGATCGGCGCGGGCCTTGGCCTTCTGACTCTCAAACTGCGTTAATCATGGTCGCCGCCCGCCCCCCGATTGGCCCCCAGTCCGCGCTTGCGGGCATGCTTGCCTGCGTCGGTGCGCTGGCAGCCTTTGGGGTGATTGCAGGGGTTTCCGCGGCGGCTCCTGGCGAAGGTTGGGAAAGTCTGCAGATGCACGCCAGTCACCTGCTGATTGGCCTGGTCGCATTCCTTGGCGCGTATTCGATACCCACCAAGCGTTTCCGATCGGTTGCGCCCGGGCTCTTGCTGTTGGTCTGGATTCTATTGACGGCGATGTTGATCACCAACTTCGGTCATACCAGTCACGCGGCAGAGCGCTGGATCAAGATCGGCAGCTTCTCCTTGCAGCCATCCATTTTGTTGCAAGCGCTGTGGCCGGTTCTACTGGCGTCCTGGGCTGCGCGGGATCCGCTGCGCCTACTGCAACCGATGCACTTGGTGCGCTTGATGGCCGGATTCGGCCTGATGGTCATCCCGGTGCTCTTTCAACCCGACCTGGGTTCGGTGTTGATTCTGTTGTTCGTCACCGGGATCACGCTGTTCTTTGCTGGCGTGTCGCTGCGTTTCCTGCGCGTGCTGGTGCCGGTTGCGGTGGCGGTTCTCGTCACGGCTTCCAGCTTGTTCACGCACGTCTCCTCGCGCTTAGAGCAGTTTGCGAATCGCGAACACGGCACGCAAGTCACCCGCGCTCTGGAAGCCTTCCAGGTCGGAGGACCGTTGGGCCAAGGGCCTGGACAAGGCAAGCTTGCCGAGTGGATTCCCGAAAGCGAGACTGACTTCATTCTGGCGCTGATCGCCGAAGAATGGGGTTTGATCGGCACCGGCGCGTTGTGGTTGTTCTTTGTTGTGTTTACTGTTTGCGGCGTACTCGCCGCACGCCGCTGTGAACGCCGGTTCGGCGCGGTTCTGACCGCCGCCGCAACGGTCATGATTTCGATTCAGGCCGCGCTCAACATGGCGGTCGTCACTGGAATCGTTCCGCCAAAGGGTTTGCCGCTCCCCTTTGTCAGTCGTGGCGGTACATCCGTGCTTGCGCTTTCAGCCCTCCTTGGTCTGACGGTGCGTGCTTGTCTAGAGAAGCGTCAATCCCAAGTTCCCGTTGAAGATCTGATCCCATGGACCGAGTCCAACGCAGTGGGTTGATCACCCTTTCCGTGCTTCTGCTCACCGCAGTCGGAGCACACTTCATCGGCTCGCGCCCTGGTAGCGAGGCGACGATTCCTGATCGCAAAGTCGCGCAAGACCCTGCCGCATGGGAGGGTGTCAAGTTCCTGCCACCAGAGCAGCGCGACCGCTTCGTCGGAGCGCGTGACTTCGTGCGTGCGCCGGTGCGCCATCCGCTTGCCGGAGGCGTCGGGCGCAACATTCTGGATGGCATCGATGATCCACCCGAACCTCCGATTCTTGGCGACGATGGCTTGGCTCGGGGTGCCGATGCCGGGGAAGGAGTTTTGATTCCGCTCGATGATGATCCGCGTCTTGATCCGGCGAGCGAGTCGGGTCCAGCGAATGCTTCCGGGAAGCTTCCGACCGGACCGGGCACGGGTCGCGATCCCTTCCGCATTGCGCGCGTTCGCGAGAAGGACAACCTGACCAAGTTGGCCGCACGCGAACTAGGTGATGGGGATCGCTGGACCGAGATCGCCAAGTTGAATGAGCTGAAGAAGCCGTATCACATTCAGGTGGGTCAGTTGATCTACCTGCCTGAAGACACGGCCAAGAATGCAAATCGTCCAGCTGGGGATGCGCCCGAGCCAATCAACGCGGGGGGCTCGAGTTCTTCGAACAAGCCGCTACCGCGCACCTACAAAGTGGTTGCAGGAGACACGCCGGGTGAAATTTCGATGAAGCTCTACGGCTCGTTGCTGCACTACAAGAAATTGCTCGCTGCGAACGGAATCAAGAGGCCAGAAGATCTCAAGCTTGGCGCAGTTCTGATTGTCCCCGAGCTCAAGGACTAGGCCACGAGCATGCGTGTGCTCTTCGTCGGCGGCGGCACCGGCGGCCATCTCACACCAGCGACCGGCTTGGCCGAGGAACTGCGCGCGCGCGGCCATCGCACGCGTTTTCTCTGCAATGGACGGGGAGTCGAGCAAGCCTACTTTCAAGACGGCGATGAAGCGCATTCGCTGGGCATCGACGACACTAAGTTGCCGCGGCCGGCAGCTCTGATTCGGGCCATGTTGCGCGTGCGGCGCGAGGCGCGGCAGTATGTCCC